>JAEUUJ010000073.1 GCA_016786495.1 Cyclobacteriaceae bacterium | reverse complement strand
CGCTGTTTCAAAATAGCTATCAGATCGAAGTCATTCAAAACGAAGGCGGGTTTAGGTTCAACGTCAACGGCCGCGAAATCACCGGAAATACAATCGTGCTGGACGATCATACACCGATCCCACAAAATGCTTAAACGACATTCACATGAAACTACACGATATGACATCCGACCAGGTTCTTACAGAGCTTCGGAAAGAATTTAGCCCATCACAATTAAACAGTGTCACCGAAAAGCTCACGGGCTTGATCAACACCAGCGAAACATTTGACCAGTTGACCGCAAGAATTTATGAAGCGGTGAATGTGGCGATTGAAGAGACGCAGGTAAAAGAAAACCGGAAGATTAACAGGCTCGATACAAGAAAAGACCGGCTTTAGCCTTTTGCGTTACAACCGGAAGCATCCTTCCGGTGTCAGACAGGCAGTATTCCGGCACTCACGGATTCTGTTTATCTTTCCCCCATGAAGAAGCACACCACTCTCGTTTTTCTTATTCTGTTCACTACCTGCGCGCTTGCCCAACAGGAAGGTGGCTGGGTCGTTACCAGCAGCCCCGATGGCGTCCGGTATGACGATGTCTTTTTTATAAATAAGAATGTTGGCTGGACAGCCGGAGGGTACAATGGCAAAGTTCACAAAACCACCGATGGCGGACTCACGTGGCAGATTTCAGGCCCTGCGGGAAACACCCAGTACCTTCGTTCTATCGAGTTTATGGACGAGAACATCGGACTGTGCGGATCCTTCGCAGGAATTGGTAAGGCTGCTTCACTCTATCGAACAACCGATGGTGGACAAACCTGGACGAATATTGCTGATCAGGTTCCCGCGGTAGAAGGTTTCTGCGGATTGGCAAAGGCAAGTGAAAATGTCATTTATGGCGTAGGTGTATGGAGTGAGCCCGCGTACGTAATTAAATCGACTGACAAAGGACTGAATTGGACATTCAAAGATATGTCGGCCTATGCCAGCTCTTTGATTGATGCATATTTCTTTGATGCCGATCACGGATTTGTTACCGGTTCGAAAAGCGCTGAAGTTGACGGCCAGATGACGGTTACCGGGGGCGTAATTCTTTACACCGAGGATGGCGGTGAAACCTGGACCGAAAAATTTCATACCGATCATGTGAGTGATCGTGTCTGGAAGATTCAAACACCGGATAACAAACATTTTTACGGTTCAATTGAAGCCGACCTGGGTTCAACAACCCGCATGCTGCGCTCGGAGGATGCCGGGCAAACCTGGGAAATGGTTACCGTTGACAACAATTACTACTACATCCAGATGATCGGGTTTATCGATTCGCTCCGCGGGTGGACCGGGGGCAATGAAACCTTATTCGAAACAAAAGATGGTGGCAACTCATGGGCACAGATTCCATTGGGCAGCACCTACAACCGGTTTTTTAAAATTAATGAAGAACTCGCCTTCATGACCGGCCGAAAAGTATACAAGTTTGAGCGCGATGTGATTACCGGTGTGGGCGATCCAAAACCGTATGATCCTATTCACTCCATTACTGTCTCCCCTAACCCAACGCAGGCAAAAGCCGAGGTACGGATTACGTTCGGCAATCCAACCATGGCCCACGTAAATGTGTTTAGCGTGGCGGGGCAATTCATCCGCAGAATTTATGATGGTCCCGTAGTGGCCGGAGAGAAAATTCTGGAGCTGGATCTCACTGCACAGGCACCACAACCCTACCTGATCGTAGTCAACACCAACGAAGGCATGATCCGGACACGCCTGATCAAGCGTTAACCGCGGGGAAAAATAGCAACAATTCAGGCGGTTATTTGTTGCCTTATCGGTATGTCTATACGCGTTCCCAAGGCTTGCGATTGAATCGTAATACCAGTCATTGCCACGCTTCGGCAATCAATCGGAAATATCTCACCTGCATCGCCACTCCCCGCTTTTCGTAACGGTTTTTGTCCCGTCACGACCAGGAAGATAATATTCAACTTAACAAAACAAATTATGAGAATTACAGCA
>JAEUUJ010000061.1 GCA_016786495.1 Cyclobacteriaceae bacterium | reverse complement strand
ACGGCCTTTAAAAAGGCTGGTAAAGGTAGGCTTATTACGGAAAGAAGTTGAATAAGGGGGGCGAATTTTGTACTTTTGTGGTTCATTTCTCGTTCAAATCATTAATCCAAGAACTATGTCAAAACTCAGAATTCTCTATGTAGCCAGTGAGATAAATCCTTTCCTGCAAACCTCTGAAGTTGCTGACTTTGTCCGCAAGCTTCCGCAAGCCATGCAGGAGAAAGGAATGGAGATCAGGATTCTGGTGCCCCGTTTTGGAATTATCAATGAAAGAAAGAATCGCCTGCACGAGGTGGTTCGTCTGTCAGGAATAAACATTGCCGTAGGCGATGAGGAAAAGCCATTGACTATCAAGGTGGCCTCTATCCCGAATGCCAAGCTGCAGGTATATTTTATCGATAACGAAGATTACTTCCACCGCAAGTCTGTTTTCCACGATAAGGAAAACCGCTTTTATGCCGACAATGACGAACGCGCAATTTTCTTCTGCAAGGGTGCTATTGAAACCGTGCGCAAGCTCGGATGGGCTCCCGATGTGGTACACTGCAACGACTGGATCACCAGCTTTATTCCGTTGTACCTGAAAACCACGTACAAAAACGATCCGTTGTTCAAAAACACCAAAACTGTTTTCACAATTTACAATAACAGCTTCAACTTTAAGTTTAAAGACGACATCATGACTAAGGTCAAGATGATCGATATCGAAGACAAAATGCTGGGCAACCTGAAAACAGCCGATTACGAAGGATTTATCAAGATGGGTGTTGAATTTTCAGATGCTGTAATCACGGCAGGCGAGAACAAGAAACTCGAAGGCCTCTTCAAAAAAATGAAGGAAAAGAAAGTTGAATCGATCGATAAAGACGCAAACTATACTGAATCTTACTATAACTTATATAATGAACTTGTGGGCTAAGCGAGCCGGACTGCTGTTTTCTGCAGCAGTCCTGATTTTCTTGATATCGTGTGAGGACGATTCTTATCTTTTAGGATTCAAAGGCAAAACAAAATTTAAAGGGAGATACCAGGAGCTGGTATTTGACGGGGAAAAAAGTTCGGTACTTCTTCTGGACTCCGTTTTTACGGATCAGGATTTTTCTGCCGATAGAGAAGATCTTGCACCGTATCGTTTCCTAATTGGAGGTTACTCAGATCCTGATTTTGGTAACGTCAACGCCCACATATACGCTCGCTATCTGCCGAGCGTTCCAACCTATTTTAACAAGGACAAAGAGACGGTCGAGTTTAAGTCAGCAACAGTGCAATTATTGCTCGATTTCTACGCATATGGGCCAGAGGTAACTATTGACGAAGTCGTGAACGTCTACGATTTAGAGAACTCGGATCCGACTCCGATCGATTTTTTCCACCGTTACGTCAACTCAACAGTTCTACCTCACAGTGCTACACCAATAGCTCAACTTACGATTAAAAAGTATGATGTGGATACTGACACGTTCACACCCTTCGAACTGACTGACTCCAAGTTTAGAGAGCAGAGTGATCGGAGTCCATCTGCGCGTGATAAAATCATGCTTCATGGCGAATTAGACGAAGAATTTGCATTCCGCATCTTCAATTGGATCGCTTCTCGTGGTGATACAGCACTCGTATCAGATACTTTATTAACTCAATTCAGAGCCGAATTCCCGGGATTAGCCTTTGAATCAACCAAAAACAGCAGATTAATTGGAATTAATCCGGTTAGTGGTTTTAGTTGCCTTACTCTTTATCATAAGACCCCGTCAAAAGATACAGTCAAAACAGTGTTGTACTTTACCCCCTTCCCGTACGTTGGTGCGAACGGTTTTACCAATATTACAACCCTTCGTAGCGGTGGCGCAAGCGGTATTAGCGTTCCTCAAGAGCGTTATTTTCCATCAGGTCCATATGAAAATGAGCGATACATTCAGGAAGGTGGTGGACTTATTACCGAACTGGATTTAGGTCAATTCTACAATTTTATTGACACGATGGAAAACATTATTATCAATTCCGCAGAAATCAGTATCGATGTAAAGAGTTTTCCGATTGGTATGCCTCCCCCGCCAAGTTTATATAGTCTTATTATGAAAGAAGAGGGTGGAAAAATCGTTGCATTGGATTCGACCGTTCAGGAAGATTTTGATAAGATGTCGGAATTCGTGGGTAATGTTTATACGGATTTAAGCAACTTCGCTATCGCTTCCGAGCTTTCAGCAGCAAGTCCGGTGAAACTTACCTTTAACGAAACCAAGATGCAGTATACAGGCTACGCTACACTTTTTTTTCAGAGGTTGTTCGAGAACAAAGATAAACCGGAACTTAACATTGAACATATTGGTTTTTATCCGGCTACATCACCGATTTTGAAAATTTTATATGCCAGTACACCCAATACCGGATACCCGCTTTTAAAAAGTGGCACTGGGAACAGCGTCAACCGGGCAGTTATTAACGCTAGCGGCATAAAACTCAAACTTTATTATACAGTTCCTAATAAGCCTAATCTGGAATAATTATGTGCGGAATAGTTGGTTATGTTGGCCATCGCGATGCCCAAACCGTTATCATCAAAGGCCTGAAGCGGCTTGAATACCGCGGCTACGACAGCGCAGGTATTGCCTTGTTAAATAAGGGTCTGAACGTTTACAAAAAGAAAGGTAAAGTTTCAGAACTGGAAGAATACCTGGTTGGAAAAGACCTGGCGAGTACCATTGGTATCGGGCACACCCGCTGGGCTACCCATGGCGAACCAAACGATGTTAATGCGCACCCGCATTACTCTTCATCCAAAAAATTAGCCATCATCCACAATGGCATCATCGAGAACTACAGTTCCCTGAAACAGGAGCTGATCAACAAAGGTCATTCATTCACAAGCGAAACAGATACCGAAGTTCTTATCCATTTTATTGAGGACATTCAGGATAACAACCAATGCTCACTCGATGAAGCGGTGCGTCTGGCACTTACAAAAGTTGTTGGCGCCTATGCGATTGTGATCATGTCGCTGGAAGATCCAAACTTACTCATTGCTGCCCGCAAAGGAAGCCCGTTGGTGATCGGGGTCGGTAAGAATGAATATTTTATCGCGTCAGACGCCACACCGATTATTGAATACACGAACGAAGTTGTGTACTTGAACGATTTTGAAATTGCTGTAATCAATGACGGCAAGCTAAAGATCAAAACGATCGAAGATGCTCCCATGACGCCTTACATCCAGAAGCTGGAGTTGGAATTGGAGGCTATTGAGAAAGGTGGTTTCGACCATTTCATGCTGAAAGAAATCTGCGAACAGCCGCGGTCGATTAAAGACTGTCTCCGCGGACGTCTGGATTCTCAGTCGGGAAGATTGGTTTTGGGCGGTATCCGCGAATATGTAAACAAACTCGCCAATGCCGATCGCATCATCATTCTTGCCTGCGGAACATCCTGGCATGCAGGCTTGGTAGCCGAATACATGTTTGAAGAGTTTTGCCGCATCCCGGTAGAGGTGGAGTATGCATCGGAATTCCGTTACCGGAATCCCATCGTGCGCGAAGGCGACATGGTGTTTGCGATCTCGCAATCCGGTGAAACTGCTGATACACTTGCGGCAATCGAATTGGCAAAATCAAAAGGCGCCACAATTTTTGGCGTTTGTAATGTGGTGGGTTCATCCATTGCACGGGCTTCACATGCGGGTTCTTATACGCACGCTGGTCCGGAGATCGGGGTGGCAAGTACCAAGGCATTTACAGCACAACTTACCGTGCTGAGCATGATCTGTTTGATTGTCGCTCAGAAGAAGGGCACCATCACCGATCAGAAATTCCATGAGATGTTGGTGGAGCTGGAGAACATTCCGGCGAAAGTTGAGAAAACACTCAAACTCAATGACCAGATTCGTGAAATCGCTTATACATTTAAAGATGCAACAAACTTTTTATACCTCGGCCGCGGATTCAACTTCCCGGTAGCGCTGGAAGGTGCGTTGAAACTGAAAGAAATTTCTTACATCCATGCGGAAGGATACCCGGCTGCCGAAATGAAGCACGGCCCTATTGCCCTCATCGATGAAGAGATGCCGGTAGTATTCATTGCTACGCGCGACAGTTCGTACGAAAAGATCGTATCCAACATCCAGGAAGTGAAGGCCCGTAAAGGGCGTGTAATCGCGGTAGTAACGGAAGGAGACAAACTGATTCCCGGAATGGCTGAGTTCACGATCGAGGTTCCGGCTGTTCAGGAAACATTGATGCCGATAGTGTCCGTTATTCCGTTGCAATTGTTATCCTATCACATAGCCGTGATGCGCGGCTGTAACGTTGATCAGCCGAGAAATTTGGCGAAGTCGGTTACGGTGGAGTAACTACTCTCGTTCGAAAAAATTCAATGTGA
>JAEUUJ010000023.1 GCA_016786495.1 Cyclobacteriaceae bacterium | reverse complement strand
CCGCACGAACACTACTCTCCGACCTGACCTGATCGATTTTCAAATCCGCCAACTTCCGGAGTATCGATGCACGGTCGGATGCTTTCATTTTATACGTACGCGTTTTCGGGCCGGTGGAATGGGATTGCTGATTGAAATACGTACAGGAATCGTAGGTAATCCTGACTTCCGTTTTTCCTCCGCTCATACTGCTGTGATACGACAGCGTGATCACAAAATCCCGCTCCCAGGTTTCCGGAAGACTGAATGTGCTGTCCAACTGCGCACTGGCTGAAGACATCATCAGGAAGAAAAGAAACGTAAAGATTGATTGGGCGCGGTACATCGTTGCAGGGTTTTAATAAAGTTACTCAATATCCAAATTCATTACAGATTAACGTTGATTTCAACGATGCGTTTGCGGCATTTAGTGAATCATCGCCCCTGCCGGGTGAACTCCGCTTGTCGCTTAGTTACTTGTTCAGGAGATTTTCTTCCCCTCCCCTGTAACCTTTCGTCCGGTTTCAGAGTATTATTCCTACATTTAGGAAAATACTAAATGGCTGCCGATGAAAAAGTATCAGCTGGGTGAATTTGAAGAAATCGTGATCCTTACCGTAGGCGTTCTGTACAAAGAAGCCTACGGCGTGTCGATCAAAAAAGAAATTGAGGCCAGACTTTCACGCAGCGTGAGCATGGGTGCCCTGCACACTGCCCTGAAGCGACTGGAAAGCAAAGGCTACATTAAATCGTTTGATGGCGAGGTAACGGAAGACCGTGCCGGAAGGCCGCGCAAATACTTCCAGATAACCGCGCTGGGCAAAAAAGCAATGGAATATTCGCGCAGCACACGCGATGAATTGTGGAAGTCAATTCCAAAAGTCGCGCTGGATGTAAAAATGGTTGGATAACCTATGAAAAGTTACCCACCGAAATTTTTTCTGCGATTCTTCCGGTGGTTTTGTCACCCCGAAATGGTGGCTCACATCGAAGGCGATATGATGGAACTTTACGCAGAACGCCTGCGAAGTACCGGAAAAAGAAAAGCAGACATAAAATTTATACTGGATGTGGTACTGCTCTGCAGACCCGGCATCATCAGACCGATAACACTTGAACACAATATAAATCAGTACGCCATGGTTAAAAGTTATTTCAAAGTAGGCTGGAGAAACATGCTTCGCAACAAAGGCTACTCCGCCATCAACATTTCCGGGCTCGCCATCGGTATGGCGGTAGCGTTACTGATCGGTTTGTGGGTATTCGATGAACTGACGTTCAACAAGCACTTTAAAAATTATGACCGCATCGTTCAGGTGATGCAGCATCAAACCTACAATGGAGAGATTGGCACCCAGGTTTCAAATCCGGCTGTTATGGCCGAAGAAATCCGGAATGTGTACGGAAGCGACTTTAAGCATGTATTGCAGTCGTCCTGGAATTTCAGTCACATCTTAACCTACGGTGAAAACATATTTGCCGATCCGGGAAGTTACTTCGAGCCGGGTGTGATCGACATGCTCAGCCTGAACATTGTACACGGCACCAAAGATGGCCTGAAAGAGATGAACTCCATCCTGCTTTCTGAATCGGTCGCCAAAAAGATCTTTGGCAACGAAGATCCGATTAACAAGATGTTGCGCCTCGACAATGCCGTAGATGTAAAGGTTACAGCCGTATATGAAGATATTCCGCAAAACACTTCGTTTCGCGAGCTGAAAATTATCATGCCCTGGTCGCTTTACCTTAGCCAGAATGCCTGGATCCAAAAGATGAACGATCCGTGGGACAGCAACTTTACCCAAACCTACGCGCAGTTAAACGAGAACGCGGACGTAGAAGCAGTTTCCAGACGAATCAAAGACGTAAAATTCAACCGCCAACAGGAGGAAGATAAACGCTACAAGGCAACGGTCTTCCTCCACCCGATGGGTAAATGGCATTTGTATTCAGACTTCAAGGATGGCATTAACACAGGTGGACAGATTGATAACGTTTGGCTGTTCAGCATCACCGGAATTTTTGTGTTGTTGCTGGCGTGTATCAATTTCATGAACCTGAGTACCGCGCGCTCGGAGAAGCGCTCAAAAGAAGTTGGCATTCGTAAATCCATCGGTTCAGTTCGTTCGCAACTCATTTTGCAGTTCTTCAGTGAATCGATCCTGATCGCACTCCTCGCCTTCGTGCTCGCCATCGGCTTAGGGTTTCTTGCATTGCCCGCCTTTAATACGGTTGCCGGAAAACAGATTACCATTCCGTGGAATTTACCGGTGTTCTGGTTGATCGGACTTGGCTTTACGCTGATCACCGGACTGTTTGCAGGCGTTTACCCGGCTTTGTTCCTGTCGTCATTCCACCCGGTAAAAGTTTTGAAAGGTTCATTCAAACAAGGACGCATGGCTTCGTTACCGCGACAAGTACTCGTGACGGTACAGTTCACCATTTCCATCGTGCTGATCATCGGCACCATCATCGTGTACAAACAAATTCAATATGCACAGGGCCGCCCGATGGGCTACACGGTTGACGGGCTTGTTACCACAGACGTGAATCCGGAGCGACACAAACATTTTGAAGCCATCCGCAACGAATTGAAATCATCGAATGCCATTGTCGAAATGGCCGAGTCCGGAAGTCCGATTACGGACGTCTGGAACACGAATGGCGGTTTCGACTGGGAGGGAAAAGATCCAAACCTGGCGGTGGATTTCCCAAACAACGGAGTAACACACGAATATGGTAAAACGATTGGCTGGCAAATAACAGCAGGCCGTGATTTTTCACGCGACTTCGCTTCTGATTCTTCTGCCTTCATCCTCAACGAATCGGCTGTAACGTTTATCGGATTGCAAGACCCTGTCGGGAAAATTCTTAAATGGAATAATCGCGACTTCACCATCGTGGGTGTCGTGAACGACATTTTAGTTCAATCGCCCTACGCGCCTGTTCGCCCGGCCATGTGGCACATCACCGATGACTCGGAAAACGTCTTTATCATCCGCCTCAATCCGGATAAAAGCGCGCAGGAGTCGATGGCTAAAGTGAAAGAGGTATTCACGAAGTTCGACACAACCTCTCCGTTCAGCAGCACGTTCGTGGATGAAGAGTTTGCAAGCAAATTTGGCAACGAGAAACGCATCGGCACCCTGGCTGCGTTCTTCGCCATACTGGCCGTGTTCATTTCATGTCTCGGGTTGTTCGGACTGGCCTCGTTTGTGGCCGAACAGCGAACGAAAGAAATCGGCATCCGCAAAGTGATGGGTGCCTCGGTTCGTAACCTGTGGCAATTACTGTCGAAGGACTTTGTTATTCTTGTCATCATCTCCAGCGCAATGGCTATTGTATTCTCGTACTTCTTCTTTACGAATTGGCTCCAGAGTTATGAATACCGCACGTCAGTTTCCTGGTGGATTTTTGCGTCATCGGCTGCAGGCGCCCTGGTAATCACACTCGTTACGGTGAGCTTTCAGGCAATCAAAGCCGCTACCAGCAATCCGATCAACAGTTTGCGCTCAGAATAAAAATGCAATACAAATGGAGGAAGCCCTTTCGGTAAAGAGGGCTTCTTTTATTCGTCCGGGCCCAATTCTAAAAACGCAGACAATCGAACAGCAGGTGTTCAAAAGCGTGCAGCCCGTGCGCACGAATGAACGCAAAAGCTGGGAAACAAGCAGAAAATCACTGATTTTACATGACTGTTAAAGTGGCATAATCTTTACGGTAATCAAGCGTCAAAAAAACCCAAACCCATGCGTGTTGTTACGTTTCTGTTTGCGCTGCTGCTCGTTGGCGCAACTTCTGTTTCCACATTTTCCCAAATCACCCTCGGGGATGTACCTCCGGGCCGGGTTGCCATCGCAGCGTTTACGGTCGATCAGCCTGAAAAAATCACCATCACCGGAAAGGCCGGCCTGTTTGCGCGGGATTGGCAGCCTGTTGCGTGCTACGCCTGGATTCTGAACAGCGACACGCGTGACGTAGTTTGGCGCATGGGCGATAAATTCATCAAAGAAGACTTCGATTTTGGCGAGGTTGATATCGATGATGAAACCACGCTTAAAAAAGGAACCTACGAACTATACTTTACAACGGCTTATGCCCAGCGCAATGACGGCCAACCCTGGACAACCTCGGTGACGAACAACCTGAATTCAATTTTCTCATCGCACCGATGGGACCGCGATACACAAAGTGAAATGAAGATTACGCTCTCCGGCAAAAACCTCACCCCTGCCAGCTTCCGCGATGTTGTGCGTAAGAAAACCGAAGGTGCTGTAGTTTCGATTCAACGGCCGGATCACAACGCGAACGCAAAAGCAGGCTTTTCACTCGCGGGTGAAACGACATTAAAAATATACGCCATTGGCGAAGCTCATCGGGATGAAAATTTTGACTTCGCCTGGATTACCGATCTGTCCAACGGGAAGCGCGTGTGGGAAATGGATTACCACAACTCCGAGTTTGCCGGTGGTGCAGATAAAAATATCCGCATCGATAAAACCGTTACACTGCCTGCGGGCGACTACATGGTGAGTTATGTCACTGACGACTCGCACGGCTACAACAATTGGAACATGATGCCTCCGGATGATCCGCAATTTTCGGGCATTACCATTTGGGCCGATGGCGCTGATAAAAAGAATGTGATTCCTTTTAAAGCACCCGAGCAACTAAAACCCGTTGTGTCGATTACCAAAGTTGGCGATGACGACTCGTTCGCAAAAGGACTTTCCGTAAAATCAGACGTGGACGTTCGCATTCTTTGCCTCGGTGAAGAATCATCGTCTTCCAACATGGCCGATGGCGGGTGGATTATCAATGCCGATACCCGGGAAATGGTGTGGGACTTTAACCGAAGCCGTACGTCTCATGCCGGTGGAGCCGACAAGAACCGGATGTTTGACGGAACGCTTCATCTTGAGAAAGGTGATTACCTGATTTACTATTCTTCCGATGACTCGCATTCATACGGCCGATGGAACAGCGGTCCTCCGTATGAACAGGATTACTGGGGCATCACGGTTTGGGCAACGCGCAAGGAAGACCTGTCGAAACTTGCAGCATTCGATCCGGAGCAGTACAAAAGCTCAAGCATCGTAGCCCAGATTGTTCAGGTGCGTGACGATGAAGACCGGTACAAAACATTCAAGCTTACCCAGGATACACGCGTTCGCATTCTGGCGATTGGTGAAGGCAGCGATGGCGACATGGATGATTACGGGTGGATTGAAAACACCGCCACCGG
>JAEUUJ010000088.1 GCA_016786495.1 Cyclobacteriaceae bacterium | reverse complement strand
CGAGCTTTTTTGGAATTTCGAAATTCCTTCATCGTACTGGCTTGTTCCCCGAACTGAAAAAGTTTTTCAAAGTACTCCTTCTCTGCAAAATTAAATGAAGGAGTTTGAAAAGGTTTACTGAGCAGCTCTACCAATTGTTTGAAAACACGTGTGAAGAACGCTTTGTCAGCAGGACTATCATCAGGATAAACAAATCTCATTTCATAAAAGACCTTTTCCATTCGCGCTTCGTCCTCCAGCAGACTTCCATCCAGCAGCTGGAAATAACTTTCATAAAATGCCGGAGGGATTACCTTCACGCATCCGAAATCGATAACACCTAATTTCCGATCGGGTGTTATAATAAAGTTCCCGGGGTGCGGATCTGCGTGCAATGTTTTAAGCTGATGAATCTGATAGATATAAAAATCCCAAAGTGCCTGCCCTATTACACGTGCTTCGTCCTGGTTCCATTTTTCCGTTTTCAGAAAATCACCCAGTGGCTTACCGTCAAGCCAATCCATGGTCAGTATTTTCTCGCAACTTAAATTAGGGTAGTAACTCGGAAAAACGAGGTTAGGGATCCCCTGACAATGCTTAGTCAAATCGAGCGAACGCTGTAGTTCCAACGTGTAATCAGTTTCCTCCAATAACCGGCTTTCCACTTCACCGATAAACTCGTTATACTCTGCGGGATTCAGTTTAAACATGCTCAGGGCAATCGGCTTCACCAACGCCAGATCACTTTTTACACTGCTGGCAACTCCGGGATATTGAATTTTAACAGCCAACGTCCTTCCCTCCTTTTCGGCCTTGTGTACCTGGCCAATTGAAGCAGCATGTTGCGCAGATTGACTGAACGTATCGAACAATTGACCTGGCTTTTTCTTAAAATACTTTTCGAATGTGCGCGCCACTAAGGGGTAAGAAAGAGGTGGTGCACTGTATTGAGCCATCGCAAACTTTTGCTGATACGCCCCCGGCAAAAGGTTCTTATCCATGCTAAGCATCTGTGCTACCTTAAGCGCACTGCCTTTCAATTCACTCAGCGACTGGTAGATGTCTGAAGCATTGTCAAGATGCAATTCATCTTTTGATAAATCGGGATTTACTAGCTTCTTACTATAATGCTTTAAATAATTGGTACCGATTTTGGCGCCGGTTGAAATGAACTTACCTGCACGATGAACTTTACTTACCGGAATACTTTCCTGTTCTTTTACTCGCTTGGCCATCAGTTTTTTGCAGTCTGAAATAAGAATTTTCCAAAGTCAATGGCATTGTCTAGAACACCTTTGCCGATAAGATCGAATGCCAGGTTAACTGACTTTTCGATGGCAGCATCGGTATTTTCAAAGTTTGCGCTATCATCGTTAAGCCAGAATTGCAGGATAAACATCAAATGTGCCCAGAAGAGAATATGGTAACGTTCATCAAGCTGAGGACGTCTGGCAATCTCACCCGTAACGACTCCCGAAGCAATAACCGACTTGATCCACTCATCGAATGCGCTCTTAAAACCTTTCAGGAATGTTGGTATTTTGAATTGTTTTTCCCGACCCTTCAATTGATATAGTACGAAACTACGATCGTTCTTAAGGACTTCGGCCAATCCATAGTAAAAAGCAAGAATTTTTTCACGTGAAGTGAAACCTTCAAACGATTGGTCGCTTTCCAGCCCTGCCTTGGTTTTAGAAATATAGTCCAGCCAGATTGATCGCTCAACACCTTCAAAAGACCCGAAGTGTTCATAAAATGTGCTCTCGCTTATCCCGATCTCTTTACAAAAAATGAAAACCGATGAGGGATGGCCATGATTCAAAACGTACTCCTTATAGGATTGTGAAATTGACCCGGCCGTGACTGAAGGTTTAGCTTTTTTCTGCGTTTTTTTTGTCGTTTCCATGGTACTAAGTAAACAATAGTACTGCGTAATTGTTCCTTAAAACTTGTAGTTTTTATCTGATCGTACATACCGGCCGCCAACTAATTCTTGCCATAATTTTGCTCTTTCAATACGTTCTTGGCGCGCTGCCCGAATAAAGTTTTCATTTGGTGCTGCTGAAAGTTGATTTTGCCTCTTCGTTGCTGATATCTGGTTGAAAGCGATAAAGTAGGACTTCATCTCCAATCTGACCCCAATCGGACCTCCGTACTCGTTTTAACTCGCCCCGCAGCGCCTGCTATGTCAGCCCTGCGACACTTTTGCTAAACGCTCCGGCGTACCTTTTACTTTTTCTTATCGATCAATACATACGTCACACATGAGGCTATCGCTTTTCGGATTACTCTGGATTGTATCATCCGCGGCGCTCGGACAGGATTCCCGAACGATGTATGCCGACTTCACCGGAACCATCGGTGACCGGCACGGCACGATTTCGCTTGATTATTTCTACCTCTGGAACCTGACCAAGTCTAAAAAATTAGAGCTTGGCGTGGGAGCGCGATTGACTTCGTACCTCGGTAGCGCTAAATACTTCTCCTCTGCCCCACCGGCACTCGCTATCGGTAATAAGAACGCTGACTCAATTCTATTGCAATCACCTCAGATCAATGCCCTGAATCTTGCCATTAACTTCGGGTACCGAATTTCTCCCCGGTTTGGCGTTGGATTTAACATTGACGCCATCGGTGTCTCCTTTGGTGCGAAACAGGATGGCTTCTATGTGAATGGCAGTCAGGTTCAGACAATCACAGCAAGGCCTACTGTATTTAACATTCTATTGATCGACAATCGCGACCGCGGCAGTTTGAACTCTGAGTTTTACCTGCGCTACTTTTTCCGAACAAGCCTCGCGGTTAAACTGGCGTTCCAACACCTTTTTACTGAATACACGACCGATACCGAGGTGCAGCAAGTGCCCGAGCCTAACGATCGCTTTCGAAACAAGGCAAACCTATTTAGCCTGGGCATAACCAAACAATTTTAACGAAGGAAAAATTGATAACGGTACAGGAACGGAGGGATTGGCTTTTTACAATTATTGAAGCCATTTTCATGGCTATCATCTGAATTCTTTTTTTCGGTTCTTTGCTAAAGTACATTGCGTTTGGTTAGGCAACGGTATTGTGGTTAAGTGCAATCGCGTAACATCCGAGTGAATTTTGGAACAAGCCTTGAAAAACTATGCTGGAAATGATCATTGACGCCCGGAAAGCTGCCATTGCACCGGGAATGGAAGTCAGACGAATACTGCCCTTTCGCCTGAAGCGAATGGTCGGACCATTCATCTTCCTGGATCATGGTGGGCCCATCGCATCGCCTCCCGCTGCCGTTCAATCGCTGGATGTATTGCCACACCCGCACATCGGATTATCTACAGTGAGCTATCTGTTTAATGGAAAAGTCACGCACCGCGACAGCCTGGGCGTTAAACAAGTCATTGAGCCGGGCGAAGTAAACTGGATGACCGCGGGGAAAGGCATTGCCCACTCCGAACGGTTTGAAGATCCCGCGGTGTGGGCCGCAGGTGGTTTTGAAATGATCCAGACCTGGGTAGCATTACCTGAAGTAGCTGAAGAAACGGAGCCTGCATTTTCAAATTACAAAAAGCACGAACTTCCTGTGTTCACCGACACCGGAGTGTGGATGAGGTTGATTGCCGGCGAAGCCTTCGGTTTAAAGAACGATGTTAAAACGCATTCACCGCTATTCTACCTTCATGTTGCGTTGAAGCCTGGTGCTACGTTTACCCTACCGGTCGGGTATGAAGAACGTGCCGTATACGTTGTTAAAGGAAGCATTGCATTCGGAGGTCAATTGTTTGGGTCTGGTCAGATGCTGGTATTCAAGAAAAACGCAAAGCCTGTGCTTAAAGCTGAAGCAGAATCTACCTTAATGCTACTGGGTGGTGAGCCCCTCGGTGAGCGTTTCATTTGGTGGAATTTTGTTTCCTCGCGAAAAGAACGAATCGAACAGGCCAAATCGGATTGGCAACAGGGGAAGATAATCCTCCCTCCTAACGACAACCACGAATTCATTCCGTTGCCGGAAGATCATTCGCGCCCGTCAGGAAGTCCGCCACCGCAGGCGTTTTCATAAAATTTCGCCACCGTCCTGGTGATCCGGCCGCCCTTCACTCCGATAAAATGACGCGTCACGCTACCAACCTCGCATGGCCCGGGGATCATCAACAATTTTACGTTTCATTTGTTTACTCAGGTACACCAGACCTGCCAAACATGAACCTTCGCCAGCCAATCGCAATCCTCGTAATGATGTTGTATGCAGCCCTGACGTATGGCCAGGGGTGCAGCGATTCAGGCTTCTGCACGATGGGCGCCTTTAAGCCCGATCAACCTTACCTGAAAAAATTCAACGTCAGGCTAAACTCGGTTGAGCTCACCCAGCATCTTGGGCACACCAAGTATGGCGACTGGATTCATGCTACCTTTCTCGATGCCACGGTAGGGTTCTCAAACCGCACTTCCCTGCAGGTACGCCTTCCCTCCTACGCGATCATTGTCGGAAACATGCCAACGACCAAAGGCTGGGGCGATCTTTTCCTGAATGTTTCGCATACCGTTGTGGTGCGGGAAAACTATCGGCTTAGCATCACTGCAGGCGCAA
Source organism: Cyclobacteriaceae bacterium (assembly GCA_016786495.1). Lineage (GTDB taxonomy): Bacteria > Bacteroidota > Bacteroidia > Cytophagales > Cyclobacteriaceae > UBA2336. Next base: position 93,783 of record JAEUUJ010000088.1, on the reverse strand, counting down.
AGATCTACACCAGCAGGCCTGATAAAAAATCGGAAGAAGGCATCGCGATGCCACTGTATCAGCAAACCACTGTCGGATCAAATGACCTGAGCATCGGAGGGTCATTGATTACCCGCAAATGGCTGTTCGCGGTTGGCTACCAGCATGCATTAAACCGTACAAAGAACAACTTCAATCACGAAGACTGGGAAGGGCATGAACTCGAAAATGTAGTGGTGGTATACGACCCTTCGGCCGGACTTGAACGGGGAGACGACATCATGGCGCGGGTAGAACGCAACTTCCGGTTGTCGAGGTTTAACTTCTACCTCGGTGGCCTTGGGCTGTTTCGCATAAAAGCTGATAAAACACTTAATCAGTCCGGTGAACTCGCGAAGGTTGCAGGCTCTACCGGGCTTGCACTCAATGCTGTAACCGGTGCGGGCTACCAGTTCAACACCCGCATGGGAATCCGTTTGCTGCTTGCCTTCAAAGTAAAAGAACGAGAAGCTAATCCTGACGGGTTATCGCGCGACTTCGTCAGTCAGGTTGCTTATATCGTTCGGTTCTAGGACTCGTACTTATTCTTACCTGGAAAAGAATATGAAACTCCGTATCATCTTCTTATCGCTCTGCGCAACCGTTTCAGCAAGCGGTGTTGCTCAAAAAAACCAAGCCGGACTATCGCGGCTTGATTGGCTAATCGAAGAAGCCCGATATGCCGTTGCACTTACTTGCGTGGATAGCCTGGAGAAAACCAACGCCTTCCCGGTTGCACTTCTGCAAAATAAACGGGCGCAAATTCTGACAGCACAGGGAAACTTACAGTCTGCGATGCAGTTACTGGAACGTATTGACACGCGTGCGCTGGATTTGTTCACGCAGGCGATAACCCTCACCAACAAAGGAGTTATCAACCTCAACCAGGGGCGTTATGATCTGGCGATCAGCCATCTGACGGAAGGATGGGAAACCTTTCAACGCTCCGAGCGTGCTGTATCGCGCGAGGCTATTCAGTGCCTGACAAACCTGTCGTCCGTTTACGCATCCACCGGGCGATACAAACAAGCGGAAGAGCACGAACTTCTTGCCTTGCAATACCGGCAAACATTATCGGGTACCCGCAGCGAAGAAGTTGCTGCTGCGTATAACAACCTCGGACTGATTTATATGGCCAGCGATCCGAACCAATCGCTCGCATACTATGAAAAGTCACTGGCACTTTACACGAACCTCTATCCTGCTTCGCATCCCAAGATTGCAATCTCCAACACCAACCTGGGTGTGGCGTATGTTCAGCTTGGAAGATTTAAAGACGCAATAACATGTTTCGATACCGCCCGAAAAATCTGGGAAGCAATTTACCCGCAGGGTCATCCCAACACAGCGCTCGTGTTGCGAAACCTGGGACGTGCATACAGCAAATTAAAGGATCAGGATAGTGCTACGGAATTTTACCGCAAGGCCATATCCATGTATCAAAAATCGTATGGTCCACGGCATCCTGATCTTGCCAGCACGTTAAATGAACTTGGCCTGATGCAGTTAAACGCCAGTGATTACCCCACGGCACTAGACTATGCGCAGCAAAGCCTGATCGCAAATGCGCAAAACTTTGCAAGCGGGAATATCCAGGACAATCCTTTGGCAACTGATTATTACAATCCTACCGTACTGGTTTACTCGCTCCATCTCAAAGCGAAAATTCTGGAGGCGCAATACGAAGCCAAAACACTTCGACTCGATGATTTAAAACTTGCGCTGCGTTGTCTCTACACGTGCGACTCGCTCATCGACAACATCCGGAACCGGCAGGCCGAAGAAAGTGATAAACTCGCCCTGGGCACGCTGGCCAATGAGGTGTATGAAGATGGTGTTCGCATCGCACTCCGGTTAAGCGAAAATGTACTGACTCCAACCCGCTACGCAGAAGAAGCATTTTACTTCGCTGAAAAAAGCAAGGCCTCGGTGTTACTCGCAGCGATTGCCGAAGCCTGTGCAAAATCCTTTGCAGGCATTCCCGCAGCGTTGCTGGAACAGGAACGAAGCATCAAGTCGGCCATTATGTTGCTTAACCAACAACTTGCACAAAAGCCGGAAGCCGAAAAAGAGAAGCAACTTCGCAAGCAATTGTTCGATACCAATACAGCGTACTATCAATTCATTCATCAGCTTGAACAGGAGTATCCGGACTATTACAACCTGAAATACGGCCAGCAGGCAACGCGTGTCAGCGGCCTGCAGCAAACACTGGATGCAGAAACCGCCATTCTCAGTTATTTTTTGGCGGATACGTCTAAGACATTGTACATATTCACCATCACCCATAAGCGGTTATCGGTATTTACGCGTTCGATACCGGATGATTTTTATCGCTACCTCAATGGATTAAAGAACAGCATTGTATTCAGCGAACCCGTTACATTTACCAAAGCCAGTGAATGGCTGTCGGAACTGCTCATCCCCAGGCTGCCGTCTACCATCCACAAACTGGTTGTTATTCCGTCCGGGAAGTTAAGCACTTTGCCTTTCGAGGTGCTGGTGAGCAAGCGTAACAAACGGTATGATTTTTCGAATGCTGCTTACCTGCTCGATCGCTTTTCGATAAGCTACGAATTTGCAGCCAGTCTGATGCTTCAAAAGAAAGACCGGCAGGTTACAGACTCGCCTTCCATCTTACTGTGTGCACCCGTTACATTCCCGCAAGGCCTCTCCGACCTGCCTGCCACGGAACAGGAAGTCACACGCATTGCTACACTCTTCCCTGCGCGCGCCCGCGTAGCGCTCCACGAGGTAGCAAACGAAGCTACGATCAAGTCGCAGAACCTCTCGGCATTCGACTACCTTCACTTTGCCACACATGGCGTTGCGGATGAAGTTTCTCCGGGGCAATCCAGGTTATCACTTACTGCAGCCCCGCCTGAAGACGGAGACCTGTACACGGGAGAAATCTATACACTCAATTTACACGCAAAGCTCGCAGTACTTTCCGCGTGCGAAACAGGATTGGGAAAACTCTCAAAAGGTGAAGGTGTTATTGGATTGTCGCGTGCGCTGATTTATGCCGGAGCAGAAAATCTGGTGGTATCCTTTTGGAACGTGTCAGATGAAAGTACCGCGGTGCTGATGGAGAATTTTTACACGAACCTGCTCAACAATAAACAACATTCGTTTGGTGACGCCCTGCGTTCTTCCAAACTTCAGTTGATTAAGCAAGGCCGATACACGGCTCCGTATTATTGGGCGCCCTTTATTTTGGTAGGCCGATAGATTCGGGAATCTTAAAATGCGGCTTAGTCCTGGAAGTCGTTGGGCGCTGCACACCTGCGCCAGTATTCCATGATGAAGTAGATGGTTTGCTCGAGTTCCTCAGAAGAAGCTTTCTTAACGAAAAAACCCTGCACCGACATGCTGTACGCGTCAATCACGGCCTTTTGATCACTGGCCGTGGAGAAGAACAGGTAAGGTATACACTTGGTGTTCAGTTTATCATCCGTCCTTAGTTTTTGACGCAGTTCAAAGCCGTTCAGCTTCGGCATGTTGATATCGGACAAGATCAGGAACGGAGCTTCATCCGTGAGGTTGATAAAAGCCAGCGCTTCTTCACCGCTAAAGAAAAATTTAACCTCGTTGGGATACCCGAGCTTGGCAAAAACCTCAGTCAAAAAGAGCTGATCATCGGCATCATCTTCAATGATGATTACCGGCCCGTTTTTGTTAACGATTGTTGCTTTGTTCTCGTTCATACCTCCCGTGTTACTAATCAAACTGTTCATTCAAACTTTCATAAACGTATTTTTCAAAATCCTTCAGAAAAACCGGATTATTCCTGCACGACTCGAACATCAACTCAATACATCCTGTTTTAAATCTCCCAAAGCGGATCATATCCACCAGCACCGGGTTAGCCCGCACAAAATCCGTGTTAATACTGTGGTCTTTTAAAAACGAAACGGTGGCCTGCACTTTTCCATATCCCGGCATAAACCGGATGCCCAGCGTAAGCGCTGCAAGTTCCTCTGCCAGTTGCGGGTAGTCGGACGCGTTAAATGTATCGGTCGCGGAAACCTGATAGTGAAAAATTGGCATACTAAGCTTCAGGAAAAATAAGTTCGCGATGAAAATACGCGAGCAGCTTTTCTGACTCATCCGCTCCTGCATGCCTGCAGTAGTATATCCGTTGCAGATAGCTCACCAGCGTGAGTGCGATGGTTGGATTTTGCCTGGCGTAAAGAATTGTTCCGGGTGCATAAACCGGTGCTTCCATGTTCACAGTTTCTTTCATAATGATTTTTTTAACAAACAGTCAAAACCGGTCACATCACGTGCGTTGTGCAATGCGCGTCAGCGTAAGAAGTAACCCTTCTCTGCAGGGGACGAATGAAAGGTGTGTTCGGCTAATGAAGCGGGCAAATTGCCGCGAAGATTAACGTTTTGCCAGATGACTCTATAAAGATAACAAACTATTCGGTAAGAACGCCTGTATAGGGGGATTTATTAACACGAACATGATGATGATAACTCCCCGCAAGATTACCGGATAGCTTTCGATCAGAACTTACGAACCAGCACCACACCTGCAATGATGAGGCAAACACCGAGCACTTTCCATCCATTGATGGGTGTGCCAGTCATGGTGAAATGATCAAGCACTACCGACATCAGCATCTGCCCTGCTACGACCAACCCGAACGTGTAAGCAGGTCCGATCCGCGGAAGCGCATAGATGGTAATGGCAATGTAAAACGCTCCGAGAAGTCCGCCCAGCCACAATGGCCACGGCATAGAACGCAGGTTGGTGAGATTTGCGCTTTGGCCCGTTACGGCAATGTATCCGAGCAGGCCCACCAATCCCACCAGGAATGAGATCAACGCTGCGTGAACAGGACTATCAATTGCTTTTCCAAGCCTGGTATTTAACGATGCCTGAACCGGAAGCAGAACTCCCGACAGGAACGCCAGCAACGGCCAAATCACTTTACTCATATGAAAATTTTAGTTCGAAGATAGAACGATCACCGGAAATTCCTTCCTTCCGGAAATATATTGCTTTGAAAGGGCGAGGTGGTTTCGTCTGATCGTGACATCGGCACATCAAGCGCTTTACCTGCCACCAGCTTACCCAACATTCGCGAAGCATCGAAACATCGCCTGACGATTACGTGAATAACCTCTCCCTCCTTCTGCAACTGTCCTTCCACCATCAGCAACTTGCTTTGGATAATTTCCTTTCGGTATTGATCGAACAGTTTTTGAAACACTACCAGGTTGATTGTTCCCGTTTCATCTTCCAGGGTTATGAAACAAATCCCGCTGGCTGTGCCGGGTCGTTGTCTAACCAGGATTAGCCCTGCAACCTTAACCCGGTCGCCATCTTTCGCACCTGCCAGTTGGTCGGCCCGCAACACCCGCAGGCGATCAAGGTCATCGCGCACAAAACTCACCGGGTGGGCTTTGAGTGAAAACGACATGGCGGCATAGTCGTGAATCACATGCTCACCCAGACTCATTTTGGGGAGTTCCGCATGTTCATCCGATTTGTGACTATCAAATAGCGTGAGGGGCTGCTCCCGTACCGAAGTATTCCATAGCGCTTCCCTCCTGTCCTGCCCGATCGACCGGAATGCATCAGCATCCGCCAGCAGTTCGAGTGCAGCTTCGGATACACCTGCCTTACGTAGCTCTTCCACAGCACGATACGCACGCTTTCTTCCAGCAATCAGTATTTGAATATCGTCTTGCCGGAGGCCTTTTATCTGACGAAAACCTAAACGTAATGTGAAGTACTTATTTTCCTTGATTTCCAATAAGTTATCCCATTCTGAATGATTCACATCTGCGGGCAATACAGTGACTCCGTGCTTCTGTGCATCGATGATGATTTGAGCTGGTTGATAGAATCCCATAGGCATACTGTTGAGCAGTGCACAGGCAAATACATCCGGGTAATAACATTTAAGCCATGAGGAAACGTATACCAGCAAGGCGAAACTCACGGCATGACTTTCCGGAAAACCATAACTTCCAAAACCCTCCAGTTGCCGGAATACCCGTTTGGCGTATTCTTCGGAGTAGCCTTTCCGGATCATTCCGGTAATCAGCTTTTGCTCAAAGAACGATACCTTGCCTTTGGCCTTAAAGGTTGCCATACTCCTTCTCAATTCATCGGCCTCAGCCGGAGTAAATCCTGCCGCTACAATGGCAATTTTCATAGCCTGCTCCTGGAACAATGGCACACCCAGCGTTCGGGCTAAAATTGATTCCACCTCTTTTGAAGGATATTCAATGGGTTCTTCTCCGTTCCGCCTGCGCAGATACGGATGCACCATATCGCCCTGAATCGGGCCGGGCCGTACAATGGCAACCTCAATTACCAGATCATAAAAACACGTTGGCCGCAGTCGCGGAAGCATGGATTGCTGCGCACGGCTCTCTATCTGAAACACTCCAATCGTATCGGCATGGCTCACCATGTCATACACGGCAGGATCGTCCTGCGGAATATTGGCCAGGGTAAGATCAAGGTTGTAATGTTGCTTCGCCAGATCGAACGCTTTGCGAATGCACGTTAACATGCCAAGGGCCAGCACATCAATCTTTAAAAATCCGAGTGCTTCAATATCATCTTTGTTCCACTCAATGTTTGTGCGGTTCTCCATTCGCGCATTCAGCACCGGACATAAATCTGAGAGCTTTCCTTCTGTGATTACAAACCCTCCCGTGTGCTGACCGAGTTGCCGCGGGAAGCCCATAAACTGCGAAGTGAGTTGCAGCAATTTTTGAATGAGCGGCTCATCGGGATTTAAACCTTGTTCACGGATACGTTTCCTGTCGAAGCCGTCTTCCGAGAAACTCCAGATCAACCCCGACAACCGGTTAATGGTATCAACCGACAGTCCCATCGCTTTGCCTACATCGCGGATGGCACCCTTGTGATGTTGCTGCGTTACAGTCGCCACAATGGCCGCCCGGTCGCGGCCGTATTTTTGATAGATGTACTGCATTACTTCTTCCCTTCGTTCATGTTCGAAGTCGACATCAATGTCGGGAGGTTCATTGCGTGCCGAAGAAATAAACCGCTCGAACAAAAGATCAAACTTGGAAGGATCCACGGAAGTGATTCCCAAACAATAACACACCGTTGAGTTTGCTGCGGAGCCCCGCCCCTGACACAGAATTTTGCGCTCCCGCGCATAGCGAACGATGTCGTAGACGGTTAAAAAATACTCAGCATAGCTTACCTCTTCAATAAAAGCAAGTTCGTATCGGATAGTAGTCTTTACCTGTTCGGGAATCGAATTATTGAAAATACGATTGGCGCCTTCCCAGGTGAGAAACGTTAGCTCTTCCTGCGGACTGCGGCCTTCGCTGGTAATTTCCTTTGGATATTGATACTTCAGTTGATCGAGTGAGAACGAACACGCATCTGCAATCAATTGTGCGTTGTGTATGGCATCCGGATACTGGCGAAACAAGCGAAACATTTCTTCCTGCGGTTTCAGGTAACGCTCGGCATTCGGATGCAGCCGGAAACCTGCTGTGTGGATGGTACACTTTTCCCGTACGCACGTAACGATGTCCTGAAGTTCTCTCCGATCGAAATTATGATAGTGTACATCGTTGGTAGCTACCATGGAGATGTTCAATCGTGCGGCCAGTTGGTAAATCCGGGCGAGCAGTTTTGTATCCTCACCGTTGTACGACCGTGAAGCGGCAAGCGAAAGCTGGTGACCGAGTTTCAGTTTGTACTCCTGCAGTGCTTCAATAAAAGCTGGTTCAAAATCAAAGCCGGCATTGAGCGATCCCGGCGGGATAGCAATAAACTTCGATCCTGCTGCATGCGCATATACATCAGCTTTGTACAGGTGGCACTCTCCTTTCTCCGCACGAAGGTTTCCAAGCGTAAGCAAAGCCGACAGGTTAGCATATGCCTGCCGGTCGGTTGGCAATGCCAGTAAGCCCGGGCCATCCAGCAAGTCCAGCCTGCAACCCGGAATGATTTTTATCCCAACTTTTTTAGCAGCCACGTGTGCGCGTACAATTCCGGCAAAGGTGTTACGGTCGGTAATGGCAATGGCGGGGTATCCGAGTGCGGCCGCCTGCTCCACCATTTCTTCCGGATGCGATGCACCCCGCAGAAAACTGAAGTTGGTTGTAACCTGAAGTTCGGAGTAGCGCATAGTTATAAGATGTGTTTAGAGTGGTTCGGTCGTACCTCGCGAAAACCGTCATTGCGAACGAAGTGAAGCAATCTGTTTTAGATTACTTTGGTCGTACCTCCCTCGCAATGACGGTTCCTGTCAAGGAAAAAAACCATGAATGAACCACTGATACGTTTTATCGTGATAATGGCCTAACCGAAATAACCAATACCGGTTTCCGGTTTCATCTTCCACCCGATAATAATCCCGGTGCTGACCTTGCTGAAGCCACCATTCCTGCTCAATGCGTTCAGGGCCATCCGCACGCACAATGTTGTGAATCTTGTTTTTGTAAATGAATAACATGGGCGGATAATCGGGAATCGGAGCAGTAACTTCTATGCGTTCGGGAGGTTGCAGAATCTGCAATGGCCTGATTTTATGTGTTAACCACTGCGTGCTGGGCTGTTCGGTTAATCCACCTGCCAACTTAAACGAACGCTCAGGCCAGTAATGCTCGTCCGGAAGATACCGGTGTACAGTATCATTTCCGGCCTTGCCGGTTATCCGATCGATGAGTTCAGAAATTCTCGGATCTTCAATACCCTGAGAATCTTCCCACATAACTTCCTGCTGCGCCAGGTGCTCTTCCACAACAGGCGCTTCGAGAATAAATAATTCAATACCCAGCGCGGGTTCGATCGAACTCAACTTGATCCCGAAAAGTTTGAACAGGTGTTTTACATAATGTGATGGGCGGTGTGTACCGATCGTGACTTGTTCCACCTTGCCATCTACCCGAAAACATTTAAGCACTGCGGTGCGAATGCCCAGTTGGTCGTTGTGCAGCCGCAGGCATAAGGTTTCAAGCAATTGCTGCAATGCAATTTCAATTCCGGCCGCGGTTGTGATTGGCTCGAGACACGGAAGTCTTTCCTGGTAACGTTCAACAGGAACTACCGGTTCTATACTTTCAAACTCCTGCCCGAGTGCCATGTCGAGCCGCATCAGGAAGTGTATTCCAAAGCGTTTGCGTAACGATGCCCGCGGCATCCGGATAAATTGTTTTACCTGTTTCAGTCCAAGTTTGTGCAGTTTGCTGCTGATCTCCGGTTCTATGCGCAGCGCTTCAGGTGGTAATGACATCAAGGCTTCTATGTGTCGTCCGGGTTCAACAATAATTTTGTTGTTGTGAGTTTGCCGTAAGCCAAACCGTGCCATTCCCCAGGCAACCCCCACGGTATCGGCCATCGCTGCCCGTACCTGATATCCTTTTGAATTGATTTTACCGACAATGTCTGCAAGATACTTTTCATCACCACCCCACAGATGGGCACACCCGCTTGCATCCAGCAGGAGTCCGTCAGGCGGATCAATCGCGACTACCGGGGTAAACCGGATACACCACTCAGCCATGCGCGTTAATAATTTATCAACCAACTCAGGCTTGTCATCGAGTGGTTGCAGCTCAGGAAGTAATGCCCGCGCATCTGCCAGCGCCATCCCTGTGCGTATACCGCTGCGTTCCGCACATACGTTGCAGGCGGTGATGAGCATTCTTCCGCGGGAAGGCGAACGCAATACAAACGGTACGTCTTTTAAATGAGGTTGCCTGACGGTGAACAAATCCGTTTTAAGATACGGGAGCCAGATGGAAACGAAACGCTTCTCCATATCATCCCAGCATTCGATGTTCCCTGATATCGTGCGGAGTTTCCTGTAAACGGTGAGTGTCAAAACCTCCCTGTCGCCAACTTACCTCCCACGTTCCGGGTTTTCCGTTTCGGATTCTGAGTAATTCAACCTGCCATTTCGGAAAGCCAATGCCCGGTAAGTCATCCAAGCGTTCACCGGGCAAGGAAGTTATTCTCCATCGCGAAACACAGGCACTTGTCGCGACTTTATTCCGAACGGTATTCCGAATCAGGAAACCGGTCACGTTACTTTGCTCGACTGCAAGTTGCAGACGTCTGGATTCCGTGAACGTAACCGCATCGATTTCCCCGATAACTGTCGTGAGGGCTTCGCATTTAAGCGCTTCATCCATGGCCCATAATAAGTCACGTTCTTTCTTTAAGTCGATGAAGATGAAGCGTTCCGGATGAAGACCAAAGTTTGCGAGTGCAGGAGGAAACAGTTTCCGGCCGGAACTGATCCATACCGTGACTCCGGAAGTTCCCGACAGCATGTTTACCAATCCTCCGATAAAAGCGGTTGTTGCTGCTGAACTTTCTTTGCTGTCGGAAAGAAACTCATGAATGCATCCGGTCGGGAAAGTAGAATTGGGAAAAGCATTTACGAGGCTTCCCAACCCGGAATTCAATGAACTGCTGCCCCGCTCCTGCTTAAATCCCTGCAGGCGGAGAATATCCGATTGAAGCTTTAGAATAATATCGTTTCTGCTAACCACCATCCTCTGATCCACTCATGCGGAACGCTGAGCCTGCACATCAAATGTAGAGCGGGCTCAGGTTTAAATTCAAACAAGCAAGAAAGAAGGACTGACAGGTTGTGACATCCTAAGCAGGGAATGCCCGGATTGCCGGCCGGGTTCTAAAATTTCGATAGGCTCAGCACCACGGAAAAGGTAGTTCCTTTCCCAACTTCGGTGCTAAAGGTGAGCGAGCCTCCAAATTCATCGATGATGGAATGGCAAATAAAAAGTCCGAGTCCGGTCCCTTTTCCGGTTTCTTTAGTCGTAAAAAAAGCATGGAAAATATTGTTTCTCACTTCTTCCGGAATACCGGTTCCATTGTCTGTAAAATCGATCCGAACTGTGTCATCGTTCATTATCATCCCGATTTCCAGCTTTCGGTTATTTCGCTCGCGTACGGCCGTGGCATGAATGGCGTTATCAATCAGGTTAATGAACACCTGGCTCAGGCGACCGGAGTGCGCCCTTACCTTGCATGTGGAGTACGATCGGATTATCGTTATTGACTCACTCTCCAGTCTCGACTTAAGCAAAATCAGGGAAGCATCCACGCAATCCGCAATGTCGGTTTCTGAACTTTCGGTTAATGCTTCGCGCGGGTTTGTGTAAATCTGAAGGCTTTCGATAATGGACGACATTCGGTCGACTCCATTGTTAATGTTTTTGAAAATTGTCATCGATTCTTTGAAAAGAATCTTCTTATCTTCCAAGGAGATATTTCCCGTCATAATTCTTCCAAAGAACTCTTCCATGACAGACACACCTCCGGAAATAAAGTTTAGCGGATTATTGAGTTCATGTGCCACGCCTGCCGCGAGATGACCCAGCGATGCCATTTTCTCGGAGCTCACCAACTGGCCCTGCATACTCTTCAGATTATCGACCATCGATATAAGTTCTTGCTTTTGCGATTCAATGGTCTCTGATTGCTTTTGCAGTTTTTGATTAAGTCTTCGCAACGCACGCAGGTAATAAGACAGACCAAACGCTACGAGAAAAAGAATCGCTACGGCTCCGATCATAATAAAAATCACGAGGCGTTGCCTTGATATTTTGCCCTGAGCGATAGCCCGTTCATACTCATACATTTTTGTCTTTTGGCGGGCAAGTTCCAGGTTGCGTGCAGCCAGTGCGCCTTCAAAGTCGGCCTGGTTTTGCTTGGAGTATACGGAATCCTGAAGGTTGATAAGCCGTGCCTGATTACGGGCCAGCCCTTCTGTATCATTCAATTGACCATACACGCTGATCACAACCTGCAAAATCTCCTTGACGGAAAAGAACTCGGATTTATTCCTGATCAGGTCACCCACTTCACGATCAAGTCCGGCGATCAACATAGCGGCCGAGTCGCGTTGATGGTTAAGTAAATATCCTTTCGCCATAAAGCCCCGGCAGATGGGTACGGCCCACTGTTGCCCAAGTTTTTCATGCGCAACTGCGCAATACTTGAAATTGGTGATGGCGGGTTTATAGTCCTGAAAGTGCAAGTATATTCTTCCCGCCTGAAAGTAAAGCGAAGCCTCGCGCTTGAACAGTTTCCCCTTCCGTGCCACCTCAATGGCGTCATGAAAATACCGGAGACTTTCTTCTTTCTGCCCGAGCAGCATGTAGTAATCCGACATGTCGGAAAGAACGGACGTCATAACATCCGAAGCACCGATATTGCGGGCGATAAAAAGCGCACGCTCAAAATAGCTCAGGCTATTTGTTTTCAGTCCACCGCCAAAGTTCAGGTACAGGCTTCCCATGTGGTTTAATATTCGGGCGCGTAAAAGCTGCTGACTGAGTGAGTCGTTGTACGCGAGTGCATCCAATTTGAGGTTTACGATCGTTTGAAAGTTATTGATATCGCCCCGAAGGGATAGGGAGTAATAATGGTAGCACTCCGACAACAGGGTTTTCATTTCGTGCTTCAAACCATACTGAATCGCTGGCTGTAAATACGACCTTGCGGAATCCAGCGCCTTGGCCATACCCCGTATCCAATATCCCCGGGCATAGTGCAGTTTACCCAATAAACAGTTCGACCATGCCATTGCGCTTGAGTCGTTGCCGGCTTGTGCCAGCGATAGGGATTGACGTACGAGTTGGTTTGCGGAATCCAGTGCTGCGGGCGATGGATTAGAATCCTCCAGGGTGAATGCGGCCAGCGCGCGAAGGGCATTTCCCACTTCAGCCGGAAGGTTGAATTGACGTGCTAAATCCAGTGCCTGCACTGCATGATGCCGGAAGGTTTTATCGAAAGCATGTGTCTCTGCCCGCATAATGTGTGCGCGAATAACAGTGGCCGCATCTTCATCATTTTTAATAGCCGATTGCCCAACCGCGTTATTGGATTGCGCGAAGTTGGTTGACATGATAGCAAATACAGCAACTATGAGTAAAACTGGTTGGAATGGGGTCATATTAGTTTACTTCCTGAAGATCGTATATAAACGATGCTTCATTAGTTGGTTCTGCTAAAATAAGTATATCTCCATAATCCCCTAACCTTGCCTGAAGACAAAAGAGATACCTTCAAAATTTCTTTAGCCTGATGAAATATTTTTGACGATATATCGTGACTTGCTGAAATGCAGTCAAAGGAGCTTTAAAAATATTTTGGAATAATACCGTACGGTATTATTTAGTTTCTATCTTTACCCTCGGATGAAGGAATTGCAAACCAAGGGTGAACGCACCCGTCAGTTTATTATTGAGAAAACCGCGCCTATCTTTAATGTTAAGGGTTATGCCGGTACATATGTAAGTGACCTGACGGAAGCAACCGGATTTACCAAAGGAGCAATCTACTGCAACTTTGAAAACAAAGATGAAGTAGCCCTGGCTGCATTCGATTACAACTTTGGCCGCGTGACCGAATATATTGCTGCACGGATCCGGGCACAACAGCACTCCATCGACAGGCTGCTCGTGTATCCCAAAGTCTATCGTGATTTTCTGAAGATTCCCCTCCTGCAACCCGGCTGTCCGATTCTCAATACCTCAACAGAGGCTGACGACACCCATCCGCACCTGAAGGCTAAGGCAGCCGATGCCCTGCAGTTTTGGAAGAAGGCAATTGAAAATCAGGTTAAACGCGGAATCGAACGAAAAGAAATCAAGAGCGGCACCAATCCCACGGAAGTGGCAGTACTCATCATGTCGATAATCGAAGGAGCCGTGATGCAGGCGAAAGTGACCAACCGGTCAACCGAGCTTCGGGTGGCCATGAACTATCTTGAAAAAATTATTCTGCAACTAAAAACCTGATTTTTTTTAGATCATAAGATACCGTACGGTATTTTTTATAGAGATAACAAAACCCACGACACGATGACTGAGCTCAAGAAAGTACTCGAAAGCACCATGAAAATCCGGTTTCATGATTGCGACCCGTTTAATCACCTCAACAACTCGCGCTACCTGGACTACATCATGACGGCCCGCGGGGATCAGTTGACCGACCATTATAACTTCGACATTTACAAACTCGCCCGCGAACAAGGTGTAGGCTGGGTGATCGCCCAGACTCAAATTGCATACATCTCCCCTGCGCTGCTGATGGAGGAAGTGGTCATCGAAACCCGGCTCCTCGCCTACTCCGAGCGAAGTCTTCACCTGGAAGCGTTCATGTGGAACAAGAATAAATCACACCTGAAAGCCGTGTTGTGGGCAAGGTTTGTTCACTACAATCTTAGAACCCAAAAAAGCCATAGTCATGACGAGAGTTTGATGAACTTCTTTTCGCAGATTGTGAATCCGCTGTCGCACGAAACAGCCTTTGAGGAACGAATCAAATCACTCAAAACAATGCCGCAGATATGATGTACACGCTTCAACACGCTATCGAAGTTTTAAGTCGTACGCCACGGGTGCTGGAGGCCATGCTTGACGGCTTGTCGCACGAGTGGCTTAACGGTAACGAAGGTCCTGGCACGTGGAGTCCGCGGGAAGTAGTGGGTCATTTGATTATCAATGAAGAGACCAATTTTCTTCCCCGGACAAAACTGATCTTGGGTGAGGGCGAACCCAAAACGCTTGCACCCATTAACATGACGGCTCATCTCGAGCGATTTGGTGAGGTACCGGTGGATCAGCTTCTGAAGATGTTCCGGCAACTGAGAACTCAGAATATTCGCGCGCTCGAGGAACTGGCACCTTCTGCGGGTGACCTTACCCGAATCGCGATTCATCCAAAAGTTGGCCGGGTGAGTTTGGTGAACGTGTTGTCGACCTGGGTAGCGCATGACCTGATCCACATCGGGCAGATTAGTCGCGTGATGGCAAAACAGTACAAAGCCGACATCGGCCCGTTTCTTGAGTTTCTTCCGCGCCTGAAGTAATTGTATTTCACGCGTTAACCAAGTACCCTATGAACACGGTGATCGTTCCTGCAAGTCCGGAAGATATGGATGCTATTCTCATCCTTTTCGAGAAAGCAATCCGGTATCAGCAAGCGAATGGTTACATCGGCTGGCCGAACATGGACAGGCAGTTTATCGAAGCGGATGTTAACAAAGGTCTTTTGTACAAGGTGTTATCCGAAGACAAATTACTCGGTATCTTTTGCGTTTGCTATACCGACCAGCTCATCTGGCGGGATAAAGAAAACGGTGATGCAGTGTATTTGCATCGCATTGTGCTCAACCGCGAATTCGCAGGTTTTAAAGTTGTATTCGACTGGGCATTGGCGCACGCCCGAAAGGCAGGATTGAGATACGTGCGAATGGATACCTGGGCAGAAAACGCAAAGCTCATCGACTACTATAAAGGATATGGATTCCGCTTTATTGAAAATTACAAAACCGAAAACACAACCAAACTGCCGGTACAACACCGGAATTTAAATGTTGCTTTGCTGGAGTTTAAAATACCTGATGCTCCCGATCAGGCTAAGGCACCTGCTTAAACCCGATGATCAGTTGGTAGTTTTCTTCGCCCTGAGGGTCGCACCGGACGCCTTTGTTTGTAATGTAGGTGATCTCAAATGTCTTCCCTTTGTATGCGGGATTAACAACTGTTTCATCGTTTGCATCGGATGTCGCAAGCGCGTTCCAGAGTTTGGCTGATGCTTCATCAAGAAAGAGTTTTGCATTACCAAAATCACCGCAGTCGAACTGCAGATGAAAACAATCGCCTGACCCGGCATCCTGAAGCACACATTTGGTTACTTGTTTGGGATAGTCGGGCATGAGTAACGCCCAGATGGCATCCGGCTCGAACTCAAGCATGTTAACCGGCATGATCATCTTCTTAAGATTGGTGGTAGCGTTATTCGCCTTGTTACCGCTGTCGCGCGTAGTAAAGATGACGTTGCCATTGCTCACGTTATAATCGTACGTTTTGGTTAGCGGGCCGTCAGTCACTTTATACGTTGCCCCGATTACCCGAAAGTAACCGTTGGAGGTATACCGATACCGGTGTGTAGTGGTCCATTGCTCACGAGACCCGCCCGTGAAATCAATCCGCAGCACTCCGCCTTTTATTTCAAACTTATCAAGCGGGTCGCCCATTGTGCCGCCCGATTGGGCATCAAGGATTACGTGCTCCGCTGTGGCGGCAAGGGTATAGTTTTTTGTTGCTTTGTCAAGAAAAAGTACCATCAGGCTGCGGGGCCGCTCCCCTTCTAGCGCATCGCCCGCGTATTCGATAATCATGGCGACATCGTTCACGCTGTCTTTATTCAGATCACCTGATGTTTCGCGAATGACGGTCCAGTTCTCGGGAATAAATGAGTCTTTTGTGGCGGGGGTTTGTTGCGCCTGCGCGGCAGGAACTAGCGCGAATGCAAACAGCAACGTAAATGCTTGTCTCATGATGTGGGGTGTTGTACGGTGAAGTTACACAAAACCGTTACATCTATTTCAGAATTCTACTGCACCGAAAACTTCGCTTCTTCGGTAATCCCTTTCCAACTGTCTGTGCGGAACGGCTCGGCCGGAAATCCTTCCCGGTTAAACAGGTTGCCTTCCAGGGCTACGTCCATCCAGTTATATCGAACGGCCACAGGTTTAGTGACCGCTGCGCTGCGAACGATTACCTGCCCGTCCTGAATGAACGCCTGTGCGGGATAAAACTTCCGGTCATCGCCCGCCAATTCAAATCCACGGAGATACCCGTATTTGTCAAGCGTAACTAAACCGCTACCGATATGCTTGAATGAAACCATGGCTTCGGCACCCCGAATGGTTAATGCATCAAATGCCGGCCCGCGGCTCACGAGATTTTTCCGGTATGTATCGGTTAACGCTATCGCTGCAAGACGATACCCGACATCTTTTTTGTTTCGGGGATGGATGTCGTTGGCTTCTCCGATATCGGTTGTAACGGCCATTCCGGTGTTGGGTAATTTTAATGTCATGGCCTGCGCTTCGCGCAACTCAGCCCACGCGCTTCCCGCATTACTGTTGCCGTTGTGATCATTAAAACTTGAAAGCTGGACAAAATAAAACGGGAAGTCGCCCTGACCCCAGTGTTTTCTCCAGTCGGTGATCATTAAGGGAAATGCTTTTCGGTATTGGAACGCACGACCGGCATTTGATTCGCCCTGATACCAGATCGCGCCCTGAATGGTAAAGGGAATCAATGGATTAAGCATCGCATTGAACAACAAAGTCGGATAATCGTTCGGACCAATGCTTCCGGTGCTCGTCATGTTCTCGACCCGTAACTTCCAGGTACCAGCCAATGATTCGGTGCGATCACCGATCGTAATTTTAACCTGATCGGCCGGGCCATAGATTCCGCCACCCCCACCGGTATCTGTTACACGCACAGAGATCACATTTCTTCCCGCCTTCAACAACCCTTCGCGGATGCTGTAGACGCGTGGCGTATTATATTGAGCCGTGAGCCCACCGACTTTCACGCCATTCACATATGTTTCATCGGAGTCGTCGATCATTCCCAGATGAAGTTCCGCTGCCCGGCCTGCATCGGCCGGACTGACCGAAAATGTCTTTCGCAACCACACGATACCATCCAGTCCGGGGAATACGCTCTCCTCCCACAAAGCAGGTATTTGCATGACCGGCCAGGCAGCATCGTCATCGTCGGGCGATTTCCAACGCCCAACTTCCTGTTGTGTGATCGTAACTTTTCCCTGAAGGGCTTCAAGCCTGAGTGCATTTTCTGCCGTTCGTTTCTTGTTGATCTCATCGAGATTCAAAACGGGAACGCTGGCAATCATGCTTTTAAACTCATCGCTGTTTTGAAAGGCTTCCCGACTCGTCCACGTTTCGGAATGCGTTCCACCCCAGGATGTATTGATTAAACCTACCGGCACGTTCAGTTCTTTCGCGAGTTTCACCGCGAAAAAGTATCCCACAGCTGTGAAATCACCCGCAGTCTCCGGACTACAAACTTTCCAGTCGCCTGAAGCAAAGTCGGCCTGCGGTGTCGAGGCCACTACGTTCGGAATTTTAATGTGACGGATCTGCGGATAGTTGGCCTCTGCAATTTCCTGTGCTGCATTGCTTGCCATCCGAACCGGCCATTCCATGTTCGACTGTCCGGAGCAAATCCACACCTCACCTACCAGAATGTTCGTAAGCGTTACCGAATTTTTTCCGCTTACGATTAATGTATATGGTCCACCTGCTTTTTCTGCATCGAGTTTCACACTCCATTTGCCTGCTTTGTCGGCAACCGTTGTTTTGGTTTGATCGTGAAATTTGATCGTTACCTTCTCTTTGGCCTTTGCACAGCCCCAAACGGCAATTGGTTTTTCGCGCTGCAACACCATGTTATCGCCAAAAATATGCGGAAGCTTTATCTGGGCAGATAAAACATTGGTAAGGGCACAAAGGGCCACGATCAGGATAAATTTCTTCATAGGTTGTTCGGTAGACTTAAATACTAATACTTCTGTCGGTTGAATTTACGCAATCACAGGATGTCACGAAACTGTTTCACAGCAACATAACGGTCATCGCCACTTCATTTCGGATCGTAACCATGCGGTTAACTCGCCTGCAATCAACGTATCATCTTCCATATCAGGATGTGCGCCACAGCCGTTTTTGTATTGACGGCTGAAGGAATACATGCTCAGATTCTTCTCTCCTGCTGCATGACAATATGTTACGATGCCCTGGAGATACCGCCCAAGCACGGCACGCAGGCGATCATCAGCCATGGGACTGGTGAGGCAAACCAGTTTGGCTTTCGGATAATGTCCGCGAAGTGAATGAAGAAATTTCACATACTCTCCGGTAAACCGGATGGAATCCTGAACGCCATCGTTCTGCCCTAAGCAGATTGCCACCACATCCGGCTGAAACTTTTTGAAATCCCATGCCAGGGAATCTTTGCTGATGCTCACGTTGTCGTACACCTGCGGCATCAAAATCGGTTTATCACAACAACTGTGGATCAACCCGATACCCGATTCAGATGTGAGGTGATAATCTGCGTTCAGCGCACGTGCGGTGATGGATGCATAACTATACCACGCGCTGTGCTGATCGTACCAAACGCCACTGTCGCACGGAACATCTTTTGTAAAATTCCCCATGCCGCTGGTGATGGAGTCACCGAAGAATTCAATCTTTCGCGAACGGTTTGAGGTTACCGGCAGTAATTGCCGGCAACGCAACCCCATGAATTCTACGTAACCGATCAGGGCTTCCGTTCCTTTCATGATTACAATGCTGTGCTCACCTTCTTTCAGGTTATCGGCAACCATGATCCGGTTCAACTTTCCGGTAGTTTTAATCCGATGCGGATCACCTCCGTCAATGCTCACTTCGAGATAGTTGTGTGATGTACCCCAAAGCGTTTCATCCCGAACTTCAATTTCACAATACGTACCGCGGAACCGCGCTTCGATGTACACACCTGCTGCCCAAAAGCGAGGTGCTTTCGGATTACTGAAATCAATCCGGCCGGTATACCGAATATAAGGATTGTCGGCCGCGAAAAATTCAGTTGACAACTCAGGCGATAATGCTGAAAGCATTAGCATCGCCAGACAAACAATAAAAATTCTGATCTTCATTTCTTCGCAGCCTGTAACGCCTTCTTAAAATATCGGCCCTGCCGGGTGGGTGTAAACTTCCAGTCTTCGATGAGCATGGGCGCCCATTCAGGGTCAAAAACCCAAACCGTATACGAGATGCCGCGTTGGTTGCAGTACGTGGTAATGGCTTCGCCATACGATTCATCACTGATTACCGGAATATGCGCTCCGCGATCATCCTTCCCGCAAAAGCCGATCTCAGTAAGCAACACGGGGGACCTTTCTGCAACATAACCCCAGTCCTGAGTCCATTGTTGTTCCCAGGGCTTGTCACGCTTCATTGGGTATGGATGACTTACATACGCGATGCCTTCGGCCGCAATCGGGTTTTTATCGACCTCCGTAAGGTCGTATGCCCAGTTGAATCCGGCTACTAACGGAATTGCCTTTGCGCCATGTGCCCGCACAATGGTGATCATCTCTTCCATGAGTTCTTTCCATTGCGCCCACGAACATGTTCCCAACTGGCCATGATAGGTAGTCGGTTCATTAAATAATTCAAAAAAAGCAACGGTTGAATTGTCTTTGTAGTGAGTGGCCATCGCTTTCCAGAACTCAAAAGTTTCTTTGCGGGTAGTTTCATACATCGGATCCTGAAATAGTTCCGAGCGAAGGTTACCGATGCTGTGCCAGTCGATGATCACATACAGATCCAACTCCGTTGCCCAGGCAACACCCTGATCCAGCAATTGAATGTATTTATCCGGACCGACTTCGTGCCAGTACATAGGGTGAACCGGAAACCGGACGATGTTGGCGCCCCAGTTCTTCATTTCGGCCAGGTATTGTTTATTCCAGTGACCATCAGTTTTAAGTTTATAGGGATCGCTGGCATCAAGACCCCGGAAGACTATGGTTCCTTTTTCCGTTACAAACGCGTTACCCTGAACGCTGACGCGATCAAGTTGCGCATGAACAGAGAACGAAACCGCTGCTGCGAGAAAAAACGTAATCACTGCTCTCATGGACGCTCAAGTTTAAAACGGGTTTTGATGGAGCCGACCATCAGTGTGAAGTAGCCATCTTCCAGTCGCTGCGTATTTTTATTGTCCGGAAATGCGAGCTGATCAGGTTTTACAGTGAACGAATAAGAAACCGATTCCCCGGCTTTGATCAATTTCTTCTCGTAGAATTTCAAATCTCTTACCGGGCGTGTAAGGCTTGCGACTTCGTCATTGACAAACCAAAGCACGGCTTCTTTTCCATCAACTGTACCCGTGTTCTTTACGGTAACCGTTGCTGTCAGGCTATCCTGGTCGGATGTCAGCACCGAATCGCTTAACGTTAAATTACGGTATTCAAAGGTCGTGTAGCTCAGTCCGGTGCCGAACGCTTTCAAGGCAATCGGATTCGGAATGTCGTGCGCGAGTAACGCTTCCGTTGGTTTGTGATTGTGAGGCAACAACCGGTTAGGAGCATACGGATAATTGAAACTCATCTTGGCGCTGGGATTCACCTTTCCGCTGATGATTTCAGCAATGGCCTGAGCCCCTTCAAAGCCCGGCAGTCCGGCAAACAACACGGCATTGCACCGGTCGTACACCGAAGTGATAATTCTCGGCCGGCCTGCTACCATTACAAGCACAACAGGCTTGCCCGTGGCCAATGCGGTTTCTATCGTTTGAAGTTGATCCGGTGGCAGGTTGATGTCGGTTATACTGCCAAACCCTTCCGAGTACGGCATCTCCCCTGCTACCACAACAATGGCATCCGCGCGGGAAGCTTTTGCCTTAAGCTCCGCATCGGTGGTGACCAGTATAGCATTGGCAAACTCTTTTTGTAACGCAGCAAACGGTGTAAGTACATAGTCCGGATGCAACGACTCGTCTTTGTTGATCCAGCGCAAGGTCCAGCCGCCTGAAAGCGGAGATTTCAAATTTGCCATCGGCCCGGCAACCAGCACATTTTTTACTTTATCCGCTGCCAGCGGCAACACGCTGCCGTCATTTTTCATCAGCACGATCGACTCGCGGGCAGCTTCTAATGCCAGCGCCCGATTTTCTGCTGTTCCAATCCGGTTGAACCGATCGTTTCGCGGAAGCGGATTTTCAAATAACCCGATATTAAGTTTCATGCGCAAAATCCGGGCAACCGAAAGATTGATCCGCTCTTCCGAAATCTTTCCTTCCTTAACAAGTGCAAGAAGATGATCGCAAAAGTCGGTAGTATACGGAGTCATCGCCATATCAATGCCGGCTTCGATGGCCATGTATGTAGCCTCGCGTTCATTCAGCGCTACGCGATGGTTGCGATACAACCGGATGATGTCTTCCCAGTCCGTTACGGCAACCCCTTTGAACTTCAATTCATCACGGAGCAGTTGTGTGAGAATTCGGGCCGAGGCATGAACCGGTTCCCCATTGATTTCACCGCTGTTAATCATCACCGATTCAATACCTGCGTCAATGGCGGCTTTAAAAGCAGGAACGTGCATTTCATACAAGGTCTGCTCCGAGATATCAACGGGAGTTCGGTCCCATCCCGACTTTGGATCGGAATATGCCAGAAAGTGCTTCGCGGTTGCAGCAATTTTATACGGTGCGATGGTGGTATCGCTTTGAAGCGTTTTAACGAAAATGCTGCCCATGGTTGAAGCTACGTAAGGCGACTCACCCAAGGTTTCATAGTACCGGCCCCACAGCGGAGTACGGGCCAAATCAAGCACCGGAGCAAATATCCATTGATGACCGATGTCAGCTGTTTCAATAGCCGTGACATGCGCCATCGCAGCAGGAAATTTGTTGTTGTACGTAGCGGCCGTGTTAATCGCATGCGGAAAGATCGTTCCTCCCGTCAGGTAATTGGGGCCATGCATTTGATCGACCCCATAAATGATCGGAATCTTCAGGCGTGAATGGGCCAGGTTATACTCCTGCAAGTCTTTGTAAAACTGATACCACACTTCCGGCTTTTCGGCCACACCGTTTAGAAACGATCCGACGTGATACGTGCGGATCATTACTCCGAGTTTAGCGGTATCAATCGTCATTTCAATACTCAGGTCGCTGCCGTTTCCCCAGTTTGACTTTGTGACAATCTGAGCGTTCGTGATCTGCGTCATCTGCCCGATTTTTTCTTCCAGCGTCATGGCTGCGAGAAGTTCATCAATCTTTGCCTCGATGGAAGCATTGTTACCGCGCTCGGCTTTAAAGCGATCACGCGTTGATGAACCGGAGTCGTTGGATGAATCACAACCGGATACAGCAATCCAAAGGACAGAAAGAAGGAAACAGAATTTTTTCATGAGGGTTATTTTCGGGAAAGTCGGAATACAAGCACATCGTGAGACGCAATAGACGCCTGAAGCGGTTTCGTGGTAGAACCGGATGGTTTCTTCGTCCAGAGATTTCGCAACTGAAAGTTTTCTTTTTTACAATCCAGCGTGCGGCTGGCAACCGGATCGTTTACCAGATGGTCGTGCCATGCAAACGTGAATGTTTGTGCGTTGCTTTTCAGATTCAAAAAACAAACTGCCCACTCGTTGTTAATTAACGGCTTCACCCACACCTCTACGCTATCCAGGGTTGCATACCGGAGCGCTTGTACTCCCAGTGCATCCTGATTTACCGCAATCATCTCTTTGTTGGTGAGTATCTCACGGGTTTCGGGTGTCATGGAGCGCAGGTCGTTGCCCATAATCAATGGAGCTGCGAGCATGCACCACAGCGTAAAGTGCGAGCGATCTTCCTGTACCGTCATGCCGTTGCCTACCTCCATCATATCCGGATCATTCCAATGCCCCGGACCTGCATACTGGCGAATATCTTTTCGCATGTTCACCGTGCGCAGCACTCCCCACGATGACCATGTTCCGTGATTGTCTTCACAATCCCAGCAATTGGTAATGTCGCCCGTTGTGCGCCACAAGTGCCCTACCTTCTCACCCCATTTCCACGGTTGATTCTCACCCCACTCGCACAAGCTGAAGACAACCGGCCTGCCTGCCGCATGCAGTGCATCGCGCATGGTGATGTATGCACCTTCGGCATTCAGTTTCTCGGTATTGCACCAGTCGTACTTGAGATAATCAACACCCCACGAAGCATACAAGAGTGCATCCTGATACTCGTGCCCGCGTGAGCCGGGATATCCGCCACACGTTTTGCTTCCGGCACAGTTATAAATTCCAAACTTCAGACCTTTGCTGTGTACGTAATCGACCACGGCCTTCATTCCGTTCGGAAACTTAATCGGGTCGGCTACGAGGTTGCCCTGCGCATCACGTTCTTTTGCCATCCAGCCATCATCGAGCACCAGGTATTGATACCCTGCGTCTTTCAGCCCGTCCTTCACAAAGCTGTCGGCAATGCCTTTAACGAGTTTTTCATCGATGTTAACTGAAAATGTATTCCAACTGTTCCAGCCCATGGGCGGAGTTAACGCAAGCGAATCAAACTTTTGAGCCTGTACGTGTGCGGCAATCAACAACAGGATAAACCATCCGTATTTTTTCATCGAGGTCATTTTAAACATTGCTTTCACCTTACTTGATTTCCTGTGCGGGCCGGCCGGCATACTCGGAAGGCGTTACACCAAACATCTTTTTGAAACATTCTCGGAAATACGGCAGGTCGGTAAATCCAACTTCGTAGGTCACTTCAGCCACCGTAAGTTGTTTCTGCTCGAGTAACTGCGCTGCCCGTTTGAGGCGCATGGTTCGGATAAACTCGTTTGCCGATTGACTGGTAAGGGCTTTCATTTTCCGGTATAGCTGCATTTTGCTCATGCCTACGTCCAGGCCGAGGTCTTCCACCGAATACTCGGCATTGCTCATGTTCTTCTCAATGCTCTCCACCATTTTGCTAACAAATACTTCATCGGCCGAGGTGAGCGTAACCTTGCGCGGTTCGATTGTAAGTACATCTTTGCTGGAGAAGTGATTTCGCATGGCTTCGCAGATGCGAATGAAATTTCTCACTTTAAGTTCCAGCAACTTCGGATTGAACGGTTTCGTAACATAATCGTCCGCTCCGGTTTCAAGTCCTTCCACTTTAAAGATCAGTGCGGTTCGCGCGGTCAACAGGATCACCGGAATGTGCGATGTTCGGACGTCTGACTTTAACTTCTTACAGAGCGTAATACCATCCATCACAGGCATCATGATGTCGCTGATCACAAGGTCGGGCGATTGTTCTACCGCGAGTGTCAGGCCTTCTTCGCCATTGGCTGCCTCGATAATTTCATATTCGCTGTGGAAGATGGATTTGATATACGATCGCACGCCTTCGTTGTCTTCCACAATGAGAAGCTTCTGTTCCGATTTAGCGGTTGCGTTGGGATCGTTACTCAGCGTTGCTTCCACCGGTGCGAGGTCTAAGCCGGTAAGCGAAGGATACCGGTCCATCGTTTCGATGTCATCCGAGAAGTGTTGGATTTCACTTTCGTGGAAATGGGCGGTTCCTTTTCGCAGTCGGATGATAAACCGTGTAAACTCGCCTTCCTTGCTTTGCAGATCGATCTTGCCATGATGCATGTCGATCAGACTTTTCGTTAACGCCAGGCCGATACCGGTTCCCGTATGATGCTTGTCATCATCGTAGCTGAAGAAGGTTTGGAATATCTTATCAAAATGTTCGCTCTTGATCCCTTTGCCGGTATCTTCAACGGTAATGATAACTTCTTCGGCTGCCTCCTGAACCAGAATGGAAATAGAGTGCTCGGCCGGCGTATGCTTAAACGCGTTCGACAGCAGATTGAACATGATCTTCTCAAACTGATCACGGTCAAACCAGATTTTGATAATCGGAGATGACGACTCCATCGTGAAGCGGATGTTCATTTGCTCGGCCAGCAAGTCGAACGAGAGTTTAATCTCCTTTACAAAGCGCACGATGTTTCCTTCCGATACCTGTAACTTCAGGTTACCCGATTCGGCCTTCCGGAAATCGAGTAGCTGGTTCACCAACCGCAAAAGTCGTTGGGCATTCGTGCTGATGTTAAGCGCATGATTGCGGAACACCTTGCCCAGGTTGCTTGAATCGAGCAGGCTTTGGGCCGGACCGAGAATCAGCGTAAGCGGTGTTCGGAATTCGTGCGATATGTTTGTAAAAAACTGGAGCTTCGCTTTATTGAGCTTTTCCATGTTTTCACGCTGAAGCCGTTCGAGCTTGATGTCGTGAATCAGGTTGGCCCGCAGAAGAACAAGTTTACGGAAACCGTAGAGTACGAGAAACGCTACGAGAATATATACCAGCAACGCCCAGTTTGTTTTCCACCAGGGAGGAAGGATCGTAATTCTCACTTCACTATACCCGTCACTCCATACTCCATCGGTGCTGGTAGCTTTTACCTTAAAGGTATACTTGCCATAGTTCAAGTTGGTGTAGTTGGCGTAGCGTCTTTCGCTGGTTGTGTAACTCCATTCTTTATTGAAGCCTTCGAGCATATACGCATAGCGGATTTTTTCGGGAGCCGCGTAGTCGAGCGAGGCGAATTCAAAGGCGATGGAGTTCTCGAAATGTTTGAGCTTTACCTGTGTTTTGTTGCGCAGCGGACTGGTAAGAATGACGCGGCCGTCAATCTCCTCTCCATACGTCACGGGTTTTCCAAACAATTCAAATTGGGTTATCGCGAGTGGATAAACTTCCGGTTTTTGCACAATGCGCCTGGTATCAATCCGGTTGAAGCCTTCCGAGCCCGCAAACAGCAAATGGCCCTCGCGGCTTTTCACGCACACATTATTATAGAAGAAGCCGCCCATGATGCGGTCGTTGTTGTCGTAGTTCCGCATCCAGCGCGCGTCAGCCGGGTCGATCACGGTGAGGCCGTTCCAATGCGCGAGCCAGAGCTTACCCTGTTCATCCTCTAAAATACTGACAATCACATCATTACTTGGTCCGCCTTCAAGTGGATAATGGGAGAACTGTTCGGTTCTCCGGTCGAAGGAATTCAGGCCGCCATCCGTACCAATCCACAGCGTTCCGGCATGGTCTTCATAAATGGCGTTGATGAAGTTGTTGTTGATGGATTTAAGGGAGTCGTTCGTTTCGTCTTTGAAGTAGTGCTTCAATACCGGCTTACCGGAAGTTTCGCGAATGCGGTAAAAGCCTTTTCCCCGGGTACCCACCCAAATGGTTCCGGTATGATCGGGATGCAACACTACCACCGGGGTTCGCTTTAATGATGGTTCGTTAAAGTCAACAACCTTCTTCGCAGGGGTAATTTTGTTAAGTCCCCCGCTCCACATCCCTACCAGGATATTTCCATCGCGGTCACCTGCCAGCGACATCACGTAGTCATCGCTTAACGGCGATGCCGAATGTGTAAAGAAGTGATCGAATTTCTGAATGATTCCGGTTGCACTGACATCTTTCTCCTGGAAATGGTACACGCCAGCACCCGCAGTACCCACCCAGATGTTTCCGCGGTTATCGGAGTAAAGCGTCTGAATAAATTCGGTAAAGTCGTTTTCCTCGCGACTTACAATCTTGCAGTGTGCGAACGAGTTCTTTCCGTCAAACTTAAACAAGCCACCCCCGATGGTTGATATCCAGTATCCGCCCCCGGATGAGTTTTGTATCCCGGTAATGATGTTCTTCGACTTATCGAACAACGTGGTGTGAAAGGCTTCAAAGTCTTTTGAATAGGTATCGAATTTGTTCAAACCCTTCTTGGTTCCCACCCACAACACTCCGCCCTGATCGATGTAAAGCGCGGTGATCGTGCGGTGGCTGATGTTCATCTCGCGGTAATCATCGTTTGGCACGGTTTCGAAGCGCTGCGTCTCTGGATCGAAAAGTGATAAGCCCATCTCCGATCCGGCAATGAGAAAAGGTTTTCCATCATCCACTGCGAGCAGACTACGGAAGAATGAATAGCTCAGCGATTTACCGGGCACCAGAAAATTCTCAAGCCGGTTATTCAGTAAGCCTTTCAATCCTTTCTTCGTACTCAGCCAAATGGTAGGCTTCCCGTTAACGTTTAGTTCCGCGATCTGATAGATGTAATTATGAAGAAATGTATTGGACGCGTCTTCCTCGTAAATAAAATTTTCAAATGCGTACTGTTCATTTCCCGGTGAGCCCGTGCGCAGCAACTTATTTAATCCATCTTCCGTGGAGATCCAGAGCTCGTTGGCAGACGATAAGTGAATATCGGTGATAAAGTCATGACTCAGTGTAGGTGTAGTTGACCGGGATATGCGGTCAAACCCTTCTTTCCCTTTCCGGAAGATATTCAATCCCGTTTCAGTTCCGATCCAGAGGTTTCCGTGTTGATCTTCCTCAATTGCCCAAACGTTATTGTTACTCAGGCTGCGCGGATCATTTTTCTTATGACTGAAATGTTCAAACTCGTTGCGGTGTTTATCATACCGGAACAATCCGCCCATGTGGGTACCAATCCACAGAAATCCATCGCGATCTTCGTGAAGCGTCAGAATCTTGTTGCTTTGGATTTTCCCCGGAAGGTTCTCGCTGTGAAAAACCGTTGTTTTATATCCATCGTAGCGAATAAGACCGGAGAAAGTTCCGATCCACAAAAATCCGTCATGATCCTGCAATACGCAGTTGATTGAGCTTTGCGATAAGCTTTGATTTTCCAGGAGCTGATCAAAGATGATGCGCTTCTTCCGCAACTCACCCGGCTGCGCTGAGCCCATTACGGCTATCAGCAATAGCATTAGCGTCAGACAAGCTCGTGTCATAGAACAGGGATTAGGAACAGGTGTTTCCGAAGATAGCATATCCGCTGCGCTTTCAAAAACGCATTACTTTCTGTCTAATTTTTTAAACAACCGGCTGTACTTTTTCAAAATCCGAAGGGTTGTTTTATCCTGTTTGAAGACGGAATTCAACCCCTGAGGCTCCACGAATGGATCTCCCACGTAGGCTGCCGCGCCAAAGTCAGTCTTTAATGTATGCATTGGTTCTCCCTCTCCGCCCCAGGCCCAAACATTAGCACCTCCAATGGGTGCTCCGGTCGTGGTTTCGCGATACAACAGTTCAAACAGTGCTTCAAAGTATTCATCACGCATGATAGTAGCCGTACCGGGCGTACAACTTTTTGCATCACGGTCGAGCCCGAATTCTTCCATGACTAACGGCTTGTTCATTTTGCGCGCGAGGTCGATGTGAAGTTTGAGGTGTTCAAGTGCATTTTTTCGGGCAACCGGAAAAGTTTCGGCAGGCCGGTCGGCATCAAACCAACTCCAGTTCTTAGCCCAGATGTGAAGCGTGAGGTAGTCGATGTTTTTACCGGCATGTGTTTGTTCGTAGTACGCAATGTTCTGGATAGTACCTACTTTGCCTTCGTTGCCCGATGATACAAGATGGTTGGGATCAATCGAATGGATATAGCCTGCCGTTTCATCAATCCATGTCATAAACTCGTGCATGTTGCGCTCACCATGATCGCCGTCCATGCCCGGCCGCGGCTCGTTGCTCAATTGCCACGACATGATTGTCGGATCGTCTTTGTATACGGTATGGGTAAACGTATTTTTCCGGGATACCAGATTTGAAATGTAATTCCGGAAATATTCCTGTGCATGATGATCGGCATAAAAGTATGACGACAAGGTCATTTCACGTTCCCATTTCCTTTCGGGATTGTATGGCACAGATGCGGCCAGATTCGGGTTCACCCACGTGAGGTACTGCCCCATTCCACCCGACCAGTTCCAATAATTATTCAGGTAGATCACCGCCTTCATTCCGCGCTTGCTCATTTCCGCCAGCAGAAAGTCAAGTCCCTGCAGAAGCGATTCATCGTACTGATCAGGCGCTGTTTGAATGGTAAACGGAAAGTGATTATCAAATGCCGAATGTTCAGATGCGCCCAGCACCCGCAGGTTGTCAATGCCTTGCTTTTTCAGGAAGTCAAGTTCACGCACCAGCCGCTCGCGGCCTCCCGGCACTTTGTCGGAGCCGAGGTAGCATCCATACCACATGTTTGCACCCATAAAATGATAGGGTTTACCATGCTGTGCGAATTTACCATCATTAACCTGAACAAATTCCTGGGCACAAAGAATCCGTGCGCTCAACGTCAGCAGGATAAAAAGAAATTGTTTCATATTCATAGACCCTCCAAACGTTTAAGTACTTCCATACATGCACGGCCATTGTGATACGGGCATTTCCACGGACCGGCCTTATCTTCTGTTCTGACCACGGTATTTTTTTCTGTTACACGCCAATGCCACTCGCCTTGCGCATCGATCAGGTATTGTTTGATGAACCTCCAAACGGTTTGCGCGTTGATCAGGTAGCGCTGATCATGTGTAATCTGCCATGCGTTGATATAACCCACAAGCGCTTCTGCCTGCGGCCACCAGTGAAGATCCGTATCCTTCGATCCGTCAGCATGAATTTCATTGATCAATGCGCCCTGTGGATTCAATCCTTCCTGATTGACCGCCTGAACCAGTTTTAAAGCAATGTCTTTCGAACGAATGATCAAAGCCGGATTTCCAAGAACTTCGGCTGCTTCCTGTAAAAGCCAGCTCGCTTCAATATCATGTCCGAATGAAATGACAGAAGATTTCACCTTCCAGTCATCGTCAAAAAACAGATCCAGGTGATTATTTCTGTTTGCGATTTTCTCCAGGAAAATCAGAATGAGTTTTTCGAGTTGCTGTGCAAGCTGGGCATTCTTCCAGCACGCGTACAGGTTGGTATACGCTTCCAGCACATGCAGATGCGTATTCATCGTCTTCCGTTCGTTCGCGTCTTTATCGCTGAGGCGCAAGTCGTCCAGCAATGCCCAGTCGCGATCGAAAGCCTCGAGGAATCCGCCTTTCGCACGATCGTAACTGTGTTCTTCAATCGACTTATAAAGCGTGATCGCTTCGTTCAGGGCAGTTTTATCGCCCGTTGCGCGGAAGTATTCTGCAAATGCATAAATTCCAAACGCTTGCGCGTAGATCTGCTTCTTGGTGTAAACCGGTTCGCCCCGGAAGTTTACCATCCAGTACAGTCCTCCGTTCTCGGTATCAATAAAATGATCACAGATGTAGCGAAAAGCCCGTGTCGCGGCCGATCGGTATGAATGATTCGCAGGGTGATCGGCCAGCACACGACAAGCATGCGAGAACGTCCACAAAATCCGGGTATTGAGGATTACTCCTTTATCGGAATGCTCCACCAGTTCATCGTAGCCATTGCGCCTGCCGTAGAATCCGCCATGGATTTCATCCGTCATCGTGTTCATCCAATATGGCAAAATGTTACCCGTCAGCTCGCGAAAAGCATCATCACGAAGTTGTTTTACCAGCGGGTCGGCCATCACGGAGATCATTTCAGGTTGTCTTTCATCCACAACAGGTTTGCGTCAATCAAGGCGACTCGCTGTTTCACGCTCAGGTGCGACTGGAGTTCATCTTCCGGTGTATGCAGGCAGTAGTCGATCAGTTTGGCTGCCGTGGTTGTCGCCACGTGCATGCGCGTATCCGACGATGCGTAGTAGATGTATATAATACCGTCACGCTCAACCCAACCATTCGAGAACACTACGTTGGATACATCTCCCACCCGTTCCTCACCTTCGGGTGCTATGAAGTGACCGGCAGGTTTGGCAATAACCTTGGATGGATCCTTAAGATCGGTCATGAACATGTATAACACATAGCGCAGGCCGGCAGCCGTGTTGCGAACTCCGTGTGCAAGATGCAGCCAGCCCTTATCAGTTTTGATGGGCGCAGGACCCTGTCCGTTCTTCACTTCTTTAATGGTGTGATAGATTTTTGGCTCAATGATTTGTTCCGCATCCACCACAGCGCGTTCCATCGAATCGCATAATCCCCAGGCAATTCCACCACCTTTACCGGCATCAATAAATCCATCCTGCGGGCGTGTGTACAAAGCGTATTTGCCGTTTACAAATTCAGGATGCAATACCACGTTGCGCTGCTGTCCTCCTTTTGTGACCAAATCAGGAAGTCGCTCCCACGTTTCCAAATCACGGGTACGAACGATGCCACATTGTGCTACCGCGGCTGACTGATCAAAGTCTTTGGCGGTTCGATCTCTCCGTTCAGTACAAAACAGACCGTAAATCCATCCGTCTTCATGCTTAACCAGACGCATGTCATAAACATTCGTGTCCGGATCACTGGTTTGCGGTAGCTGGATCGGATAATCTCTGAACCTGAAATTATCCACACCACTCACACTTTCCGCCAGCGCGAAAAATGACTTCCGGTCATTTCCTTCCACGCGCACCACCAACACGATTTTGCCATTCCAAAGAATAGCACCCGAGTTAAATGCAGCATTTACTCCGATGCGTTCGAGAAGCAACGGGTTGGTTTTCGGATTCAGATCGTGCCGCCAGTGAACCGGTGCGTGAGCAGCGGTTAATACGGGAAGTTTATACCGTTGATAAATGCCATTCCCGCCTTCGGCCGGGGAATTCTTTTTCGTGACGAGTTTTTCGTAGTCGTTAAAAAGTCGCTTTACGTGTTCAAGGTGTGTGCTCACAATTCAGATTATTCAGGTTACTATGATTCTTTTGACAAAGCAGCCGGTGCAGGCTGCGCAAACGTCTGGTCGTCTTTCTCCAGTTTGTCGTACCAGTTCTTTTTCAGGATGTACGTTGTGACGAGCAGAATACCGATGCTGGTGTATAAGGGCAGTTCCTCGCGGATAATAATGTAAACGGGAACGACCGTCAGGCAAACCTGCCACACGATTCCAACCGCTACATTGAACACATCGCGTTTGAAGTTCTTGTTACCCACAAAAGAAGGATCTTCCGCAACGACCTGTTCATGAACGGGCTTCCAAAAACCCCATGGACGTATGGTTTTGTAGAAATGCTTTAACACCGGCTCTTCCGCAGGGGGTGCTGCATAGGTACCCACCACGCAACCGATGATCGAAATCAGGAATGTTACCGGGAAATAATACAATGGCAACGCACCCGGAAAAACAAACGGCAACACCATCGAAGCAAGAATGCCGGCCGCCATACCCCAAAAATATCCGTGGCCGTTAAAGCGCCACCAATGCCACTTCAACACATTCGAAGCGATGTATCCACCGTAAAGCGCAGACACGATCCACTGAATCACAGTGTTAATGCTCATCACATACAAACCAATTAGAATACTTAACACTACCATCACAAGTGAAATGATGTAACTGTAGTTAATCAGGCGTTTTCGGTCAGCATTAGGATTGATATACTTCAGGTAAATATCATTGATGAGATAGGCAGGCGCTGCATTAACGGTAGAGGCAAAAGTCGACTTAAATGCAGCAAGCAGCCCGGCAATCAACAGGCCTTTCAGTCCGATAGGAATAAATTCATTGATCGCCAGTGGCAATACTTTTTCGAAGTCGAAGCCCTCACCTGCCGCCAGAAATTCCGTGCGAAGAAAAACGATGGCCAGCACAGTAAATCCGGTAATCATTAGGTATCGCGGAAAAAGAAGCACCAACGACACAAAGCCACTCATCTTGGCCGCCTCGGCCGGTGATTTGGTAGCCAGAATCTTCTGCATGTCATAATTCGGTGCAGGTCCCGCCATGCTGGCGAAGATGCCTTTGAACAGCATCATCATGAAGAACACGGTAAACAATGAGAAACCGTCAGACGCGATTTTTTCGTTGACGGCCGGGAGTATTCCAGACCAATCCAGCCCGATGTTCCATCCGAAGGAAAGTTCATTCCAGCCCGCAGGTACAAGCCCCATCAGCGTATCGCGGTCAACGTGATTCATTGCGATAATGCCGATGGCCACACAACAAACAGTCATGATCACAAACTGAAACACATCGGTCCATACGATCGACATCATTCCGCCCATGATCACATATAACGTCACAATCGCCACCATCACAACACCATAAAAAGTTGCAGCATGCTGGGGTTCCAGGAATCCGGACAGCAAAGGCGCGGCACTCTCCCACGGAATGAATGCTTCAATGAACTTTCCCACGCCGATAAAGCCATAACTCAAAAATCCGAGCGCGCTCAGTAATGCAAAAGCCACAACAATGATGTGCGACAGCGTTGCTCCCCGGCCATTGCCAAACCGCGTGCGAATCCATTCTGCACCGGTCAGCACGTTCGATCGCCTGAGCCAGGCCGACAGGTAAATCATTAACACGATTTGGTTGAACACCGGCCACAGCCATGGAATCCACACGCTCTTTACTCCGTACACAAACAGCAACGTTACCATCCACATGGTTCCGGAAATATCAAACATCCCCGATGCGTTGGAGAGGCCGAGCATGTACCAGGGCAGTGTATTGCCTCCGAGAAAATACGTCTTGATGTTTTGGGAGGCACGCTTTTTCATGATGAACCCAATAACGATAACCGTTACGAGGTACACTGCAATGATCGAGCTGTCGATGAGCGATAAGGTCATTTAATAAGTGGTTTGCCTTTCTTGTATATGTTACGGATATCCTTTTCAAACAGGGTTAATGCGTCCCGGTAGAAAACGTTAAAGTCATCCGCAGAAGCATGTCCGGGATAAGGTCCGTAGTGATGTTTGGTATTCGCGTTCCGCCACAGACACAGATACGCAAGGCGGATGGATGGATTGCTTTTGATAGGATTCAGAATCACTTCGGTAAACCACTTCGGATTAGTGACACCTTCCAGCCCGGTTTCGGTCAACGCTGCGCTTTTGTCTTTTTCCTTTGCCAGACTGGACAGCATCGACAATCCTGCAATAAAATCTGCCGATTGCGCTTCTTTCGTTTTCGTATTCCAACTGATGCCAACATCCAGGTAGTTGTCGTAACCCAGCATATCAACATACTCATCGCCCGGATATCCATACAGATACGATCCTTTCAGGTCATTTGTATCAAGCCGGCTCCGGTCGGGCGAAAACGAATACAACAGATGGTGCAGGTTGCGTGCATTCTTCAGGTAATCGACCGTAAATCGCCACAGTGCGATGTACTCGGCTTCCGTACAATTTCCTTTCCCCCACCAAAACCAACCGCCATTGTGTTCGTGATACGGTCGGAAGATCAGCGGAACGAATTCCCCGTCAACCTTACACGACAGCATGAAGTCGGCAATCCGGTCGAGCCGTGCTTTGAATTTCTCATGGTCTTTTCCGCCTGGTAAAATGTGTTTCACAGTTCGGACCGTGTCCCACGCATTGCCGCCGGTGGTCGTGTTGTCCACATGCCACGACAATGTGTTAATGCCCCCGCGCTTGTAAACATCAATGATCCATTGACGAATGTTGTCGAACGCTACAAAATCGATGTTGTTGGGAGTATCTTCTTTTCCGATATCCCAGCCATGCAGGGCCGGATAGTCGCCACATACTTCCTTTACATCGGAACGGCCCGGTGAGTTATTCCAGCCCACACCGTACGCCAAATCTTCCTGGTGGCCGAACATGATTCCATGCGCTGAAATTCTT
The DNA here is from genome assembly GCA_016786495.1 of Cyclobacteriaceae bacterium. Classification (GTDB taxonomy): domain Bacteria; phylum Bacteroidota; class Bacteroidia; order Cytophagales; family Cyclobacteriaceae; genus UBA2336. The sequence continues at coordinate 58,888 of JAEUUJ010000088.1, read as the reverse complement.
TTGAGATTATCCTGTAACGCTTTTGTCTTTCGGGTTGCGTCTTTGTCAACGGTGCCCTGCGCAGCTAGCTGGATCATACTGAGGATCACCAGCAATACAGCCAGACTAACGCCGATTACGACCGAATGGAAATAGCTTTTCGCAGCGATGTTCGTACTCCAATATGTTCTGCCCGTTGTCATCGTTCTTCGTTCGTTAAGCCTTGCGAATACATCAGTTTCCCCCGGTACACACGTCCCGGTGTTTTTACATGGATGAAATACATGCCGGGCGTCAGACCCATGTTCGTTAAATCGATCTTGAAACCCTTTTTATCCTGCACTATGTTTTGAATGTCGGGCAAAACATGTCTTGCACCCGTAGCAGATATCAGTTCAACCTGTGCGGAAGCTGCATGAATGTCGAGATAAACAAAATCGGAAGCGGGATTCGGATACGGTTTAAAAACACTGGTTTGCTTATCGGCATCGGCCGACAGCACCAGTTCAAAATTAAGAGTCGCTTTAAAAGCTACGCCCTTTGAGAAAACGGGTAATTCCAGCTCATGATAGATATCCACTGTCGTTTCTGTTATGGAGCCGGTGGAGATGTCTGTAAACGTAACGGTATAGTTTCCGGCAGGCGCTGCGGATAAATCTACGGTAGCTCCGCTCAAGTTGCTTCGGTGAATTTTATCGTAAACAATACCATACAGGTTATCGCCTGCTTTAAAACCAACCGCTTCAAGCACTTCAATGGCATACGCTGCAGTCATATCAAGATTGGAAGGATTACCTTCCGACACAAAGTCTTCGGTCGCTACAAAGGCAGCCGGATGTTGGAACAGGTCAGACCAGTCTGCGTTCGTATAGTTATCCCACTTCCACATCAGGTGCGGCACTTGCGTCATAATGCCAGTCCAGATGGAAACGCGTTGCGCATCAAACGGAACATCAGCCGTGGTCACGTCCAGCCCATACTCACCGTTGATCAGGCCAACACGGGTCATGGCATTTAACAGCGTCTGGTCTTTTTCCTGCTGAACGCTCAGCAGCGATGTATTGTAAAGATGGTATTGAACGTTATCTAACCCGGTCAGCAGGTCAAAGTCAGGCAATTGCGCGTCATCGGTGCTGGTCGTTACCGGATGATCAAATACATCCAGGCTTTTAATGTACTGACCCATCTCATCATGCCAGGTCTTAACACCCGGATACCACAACGCGGATTGATTCGGGTGCACACCGGTGAAATTCACTTCGTTGAAAAGTTCCCACGCAAAAAGACGCGTGGAGTATCCCCACCGTGCCACGATGTATCGAAGCAGTTTCTTTGTTTGTGCCTTAGCCTGAGTGTTGTAAAAAAACTGTTCGGCCGCCGTTAACGGTCCTCCGTTGGTGCTTTTGTATGGATTATCGTTCCAGTTGGAGTTTACATTTTCCGAAAACATCCCATGCTGAAAGATGGTCAGTTGCAGAAATAAATTATTAGCCTCGCACAAACTAAAAATTGAATCCTGTTCAGCCGCGGCCTCCTGACTGTAAACACCAAGTCCTTTGTAGAATCCGCTGTTGTTCCTCCATTCAAGTCCCTGGCGATCGAATGGAACCTGCCAGTAGCGAACAAGGTTTGCACCTCCTGCACCCAGGTTGTTCAGAATGGATGTGTATGCCGATGTGGTTCCCCAGGCAACATTTATTCCCAGCGGATAAAACGGCTCTCCGGTTTCATGCCGAAAATACTGTTTGTTAGCAGGATCGGGTTTGATAAAACCCAGTGCATCGGATGCCGCGACAGAAAAGAAGTAGAGCACCGATGCGGTTGTTCCTTCCTGGTCGGTAACGGTTAACCGAATGTGATGCTGCCCTGCTTTCGCAGGACTGAACCGGAGCATCCAGTAACCGGTGTTGTTGTTTTTAGTCCACTGGTCGGGCGTATACGATGCATCCTGGTAAAAGAAACAGGGAACTACACGCTCAATGCCATCGGGATCGGTTATTTCTGCATCCACTTTCACAACATCCGGATCGTACACGTTACTGTACGACTCGTTTATCAGGAAGGCAGCTTCAGCCTTTTCATAAACCTTTAGTTGTGGCGTCACAAATTGAAGCGAACCAAGCTTTTCGGTAGCGGGCAGCACGTTAATTGTGAATTTGCCCACCGCCTTTTTACCATCATTATCTTCAATGATTAAACGACCAAAGTATATTCCTTCCGATGGAAATGGATGCTCGGCCTGAACACCCGTTTCGGAGCCGGCATTTCCAAAAGTCCATGTATATGACACAATCGTTCCATCCGGATCATACGAATCCGAGGCATCGAACTGGATACTCTGTCCTTGTGTAATTTGATATGCTGAAAGCGTGAACGCTGCAATCGGTTCGCCATTCAGCGATTGCGAGTTAATAAGCTTAACATCATCCAGGTATACGGTTGCCGTAGCTTCATTATCTACGGAAGCATTAATTTCAATCCGGTCGAAGGGCTGATTTTTTATTGATGCAATATCCAGTAAGCACTCCGTCCAGGTGTTTGGCAACGGCCGGGAGTTGTAATCCGGGGCCCAGTTCTCGAGAATGGTTACTCCGTTATTAACAACCTTTACGTACACACGCCCTTGTGTACTGCTTCGTATCTTGAGTGAAAGCTTATCGTTATTACCCGTGTTTTTTTCCGTAGAGAAGTCGAGGTAAAGAGCTCTCCAATTGCCGGAAGGTTTTTGAAAATACGCCACGTTCTGACTTGCATTTCCGGTTGCATCCGGATTACTGACAACCGACACGCCTGAAGGCGTTAAGGCCGGTGTAGATGCTGGCGTTTCGAAGTCAGCGAGTACTTGCGCAAAAAGCAGATTTGCAATACACAAAAAATATGTCACTAATAGTCCTGACTTCATCGTTACGGTCTTCACGCACAAGAAATACAGCAGCAGCCGAAAAGCTGCTGCCGTATACAACTACAATCCTAACCTATCTATTTAACTAACATGACATCGTCCAGGTAAAAACGTTCGTCCTGGGCAGGTCCCTGAATCCTCCAGCCGATCTGGTTCCACTGCGCTGCAGTGCTCCAGAGGTCGAGTGTAGAAACCGGTATTTTGAAGTAAGTCCATTCGTTGGCAGGAACCGTGATGCGTGTGTTCGAATCAAAGCTTGCAAATCCACTCTTGCTGGCGGACGTGGTGATGTACAAGTCGTAGTTCGCGGAACCACCTTTAACCCAGAACGACAAGTACTTGTAGTTATCGTTTGAAGTATTGGTCCAGCCGAATCCCAATTGATGCCAGTTGCCGGCTGCATAATCTTTATACACCGATGCCGTTCCGGATTTGAATTCAGCTGTGCTAATCGTGCCACCGCTGCCCCAGGACGCATCCTGATAACCGGGCGCGTAATCATCCGTAAAGATCTTGAATGCATTGTCGCGAGACACGAAAACCTGTGTCGGGTGCGATACCCCGGCCGCATTGGTGATGTCAAGTGTAGATTCGGTGAGTGTGGTAGCCGGGAATGTTACCGTTAATGAGGTTGCTGTTTTGGCAACGATAGTCAGTTCGGTAGTGGTTCCGGTGAACACAACACTGGTAACATCATCCAGGTTCTTACCCGTTAACACCAGGTCTTCATCTGCACTGAAGTTGTAGTTCGATACCGACGTGATATTCGCAAATCCAAGAACATTAAACGGTACCGTTGTCTCTGAGCCGTCCATGTTTGTCAGAATGATGTTCTGATTTCCGGGAATCGCGTCCGCGGGAACGCGGAACAGAATCGCCTTGTCTGTATTAAAATTAGGGTTGAAATCAGCTTTTACATTGCCCTTCTCGAAATGGATGGTTTGAATGTTCGAGAGATCGGTACCGGTAATCGTCAGTAATTCGTTCGATGCACCCTGAGTCGGTGAAACCTCCTTCACGGAAGGACTCATCGATTCATCTTCGCTGCACGACCAACTGGTCAGTGCGAGGAGGAAGCACAATCCAATAAATTTTGTCTTAATCGTTTTCATCGTATTCATGGTTACGTTCAATACGTTAGTTCTTAATCATTAATAAAAAGATACAGGAGGTTCCAGCAACAAGGGGTTCGACACCGTTTCAACTTGTGGAATCGGCAGGAACAATGAATTGAAACTGGCCGGAATCGTTGCCTTGAAACTGTTCAGGTGCCCGCCATCGTCATACGTACCCCGCTCCTGCTGTGCAACCATCGCAGAAGCCTTAGTAAGTCCCTGGCGCTGGATATCAAACCAATAGTCGCCTTCAAACGCAAACTCTACTTTACGTTCGCGCAACAACTGATCGATGGTGATCGTACCGACCATCGGTGCAAGCCCGCCCCGGGTGTGAACCGCATTGAATGCAGTAAGGGCTGATGCATCGCTGGTTGATTCAGTGCCGTTCATAGCCGCTTCAGCATAGATTAACAATACATCGGCATAGCGCAGAATGAACGTTGGCATGCTGCTGTGGGCATTCTGGTTAACAGGTTCACCTTCTCGATTAGGGCCAACGATGTACTTCTGTATGTTTGACCGGGTTCCGGTTCTGATTTTAAAATTGTCAGTCGCTCCGGTGGTGTCGTAGGTAAACCCATTCGGAAAATTCTCATTAACCCAGTCATCGCGGTGGAAACCATGTTCCATCACTGACCAGCCTTTTCGGTCGTCACCTGCATAGTAACCGGTAGCGGGATCGAGCATGTCGATGGACGGAACTACTGATGAGTACGCAGAGGTTGCTTCCGTTGGCTTCGGACGTAACAGCGGTGCAGGGCCTGCATACGTCATGAAGCGATTCGCACCGTTCCAACTTGCATCAGTAATCCATTGCAAAGCAAATAAAGATTCTTTACTTGATTTTGCGGCAGACGATGATGTAAACAGTTCCTGGTAGTCGTCATGCAACCCAACCAATCCCGGGTTAGCATTGGCGTAGTCGATTACTTCCTGTGCTTTAGCGCGTGCATTCGCATAATCTTTCATGTAGAGATAAACTTTTGCCTGCATACCCTTTGCAGAAATGGCTGATACGCGGCCGGTCTGGTAAGGCACGGTGGGAAGGTTCGCTTCGGCAAATTCAAGATCTTCGATTGCAAAGCGGAGTACATCAGCCTGGAAATACCGCGGAACAAGGTTCTTTCCCGGTTTGGTGAGTTCGAGCGGATTGGGTACAATCGGCACATCGCCAAACGCACGCGCAATGTAGAAGTATGCAAACGCCCGGATGAACCGTGCTTCTGCGATGCCGATTGTCAGGAAGTTCTTGTCGCCAATTTGTTTCTTCTTCGCTTCAAACGTCTGGATCAATACCGAAGCGCGGCCTGCCGCATCATAACACGCATTCCATGTACTGTTGATCAATCCGTCGGTACTCTGAATATTGAAGTTGTAGAACGAGTTGTATTGCGAGTTGCCCGCAACACCGGAAACCGTTCCGCCCAGCACATCACCCACCGAGGTAAACGCCTTATCAGACCAGTCATTCCAAACGTTATTATAAAGCATGCCTGTACCTCCGTAAACTTCTTCGGCCGTGTTGTAATAGTTATCGGAAGTAGGCTGCGTAGTTGACGGGGCATCGAGGAACGAATCATCGCAGGCCGTGATCGAGAGTGCCGCTGTGATTATACCTGTGAATATTAATTTTTTCATTGTTTCTAAACGTTTAGATTAAAACTGAATATTTGCGCCAATGGTAAGTGTTTTCGGAACCGGATACCGGCCGTTGTCAATGTTCATAAACGTAGCCCGGTTGTTGATTGCACCGAGTTCAGGATCGTATCCGGAATATTTGGTGAACGTCTTCAGGTTTTGAGCCGATACGAACACGCGGAACGAAGTCACTTTAATCTTGCTGATCAGGTCGCTGGGTAAGGTGTAGCCGAGCGTAACGTTCTGAATACGCAGGTACGAACCATCTTCAATGAAACGGTCGGAAATCCGGATGTTATTATCGTGCCACTGGTTGTAGCGCGGCATGTTGGTGTTCGTATTCTCAGGTGTATACCGGTCTTCAACAGTTTTCAGCTGATTGTTGTATTGTGAACGCATGCCCTCTGTTTGCAGGCGTGAGTAGTTGAAGATATCTCCGCCGTACGAGGCATAGAGGAATACCGAAAGGTCGAACCCTTTGTAGCTGAAGTTGTTGGTCCAGCCGAGTGTGAATTTCGGGTTCGGGTTACCAATGGTCTTAACGTCCTTTTCATCGATTACACCATCTTTGTTCAAGTCTTTGTAGCGAACGTCACCAAGCCACTGTCCGTCCGGCTTCACATCCAGACCCCAATCGGTTCCGTTATTCAATTCTTCCATCGACTTAAACAAGCCATCGGTTACGTAGCCATAGAACGCTCCAACCGGATATCCCTGGCGCGACAGCGCAACGAGTACGCGTGCTCCGTATTCATCGAAATCACCGCGGATAGCCGCTTCTTTCGTGTTCAGGTAATCGAGGTTGTTTTTATAGTGGCTGAACACCAGCGTGCTCTTCCACTGCAGATCAGATGTAATGGAATGCGCGCCCGTGATGCTGATGTCGATACCCGTATTGGTAATCTGACCATCGTTGGCGATTGGAGTTTTAATGTCATCAAAATTGGTTCCTAATCCTGAGAACGTTCCCAACTGCGTGGGTAGAAGCATATCGGTAGTAACCTTCTTATAGATGTCTACCGTCAAGTCAATCTTTTTGAAAATTGTAGCGTCAATTCCTCCGTTATAGGTAATTACCGACTCCCAGCTTAAATCAGGGTTTGCTACGTTATCCGGCATACTTCCCGGCCCGAACGGTGCAATGGCAATCAGGTTAATGTTCGAGGTGTAGGAATTGGCACGGCCAACTTCCTGGTTACCCACCGAACCGGCTCCGACTCTTACTTTCAGGTAATCAAGCACCGGAAGATCGCTGGCAAATGATTCTTTCGTTACGGTCCAAGAAGCAGACACTCCGGGAAAGGTTCCCCAGCGGCTATTCGGACCGAATGCCGATGAACCATCCCGTCTGATCGAGGCGCTGACTGCATACCGTTCGTCAAACGAATAATTCACACGTGCAAAGTAAGATTCCATCGACCACACACCTGCCCCGGCGCCAATACCCTGTCCTTCGGACTCCCCTGCATTTAAGGAAGGCAGATTGTTTGCGAGTTTGTTCCGATTCGCATTAATATAGTCATATTGGGATGATTGTGCTTCGTGGCCAAGGGTTGCAAAAATGTTATGCTTACCAAACGATACATTATAATTCAGATAATTTTTTAGAGCCCAATACAAACTATTGGTCCGTTGCTCCCGCAACATTGCAGGGCCAACAATCAATTGATCAGTGCTATCGTTCTCGATACTTGGCTGAAATGCTTTATCACTGGCCAGGTTAAAATCATAGTTAACCTCGTTTCTCAGAGTCAAACCCTTAATAATTTCAAGTTCAGCAAACAAAGAACCAAACGCACGGCTGTTTATGGAGCGCACATCACGGTAGTGTGCCAGGGCTACAGGGTTGTTGGGATTTCCGAAGGTGGCCGTGCCTACATTGGTTTGTCCTACATAATTTCCGTACACGTCTTTTACGGGCGATGCCGGGCTGTTGTATAACACGGTGTTGGTAACTGCATCAAACCCATCGGAAAGGCCAATTTTCTGATTGCTTCTTGTCAGGTTGGTAGAGAACCCGACATTCAGCCACGGTTTAATCTCATGGTTGATGTTGGCGCGGAGCGAATAGCGGTCAAAGTTTGTTTCAATTAACGTTCCCTGCTCGCTGTAGTAGCCGCCTGAGAAATAGTAATTTGTTTTTTCCTGACCACCGCTAAACGAAAGCTGGTGGCTGCTGACCACACCGGTTTGATAAATGGCATCCTGCCAATCGGTTCCTTTTCCTAATAACGAAGGGTCTGCAAACTCCGGCACCGGCAATTGATTCCCGCCTGTTACAGCGTTTATTTCTGCTACAGTTTCATTCTGATAGCGTGCAAACTGCCGGAGGTTCATCACAGGCAATTTTTTCGGGATACGTTTTACACCGTAAAAACCATCGTATGTAATTTTGCCCTCTCCTGCTTTGCCACGCTTGGTGGTAATCAATACCACACCGTTTGCTGCGCGGGATCCGTAGATCGCCTGTGCGGAAGCATCTTTCAGCACATCGATCGACTCGATGTCGGCCGGATTAAGAGTGGCCAGAATGCTTTGCGAGGTTTGGCCACTCCCGCCTCCGAGAAAATTCATCTCTAAAGAAGTGTTAGGGTTTTGGAACGGAACTCCATCAATTACATAAAGTGGCTCGTTGCCGTTAACAGATGTAATCCCGCGAACGCGGACTGAAACACCCCCCCCCGGCTGCCCCCCGTTGTTGGTAACGGTTACACCCGCGAGGCGACCCTGCATGGCCTGGTCGATACCCGCTACCGGAAGTGTCTTCAGATCTTTTTGATTAACAGAAGCTATCGATGACGTTAAGTCTGTCTTCCTCACCGAACCATAACCAATCACAACCAACTCGCTTAACGCAGCAACATCTTCTTCCAGGGTAATGGCAAACGTTGTTTGATTGCCTACGGCAACTTCCGTGCTTTTGTAACCAATGAAGGAAAATACGAGTTTGGCATCGGGTGATGCCGCCAGCGTAAAGTTTCCGTTCCCGTCAGTGGTAGTTCCGTTGCTGGTTCCCTTCACGGCTACGCTTACGCCTGCCATGGGTTCACTCTTTGCATCTTTAACCACACCGGAAATGGTGGCCTGCTGGGCCTGCGCCAGCGCGGCAGAGAATAGCAGGAACATGAAGAGCCCCGCGAGTTTAATGGTTGTTAAGAGTAACGCTCTTTTCATAGATGGTTGGGTTTTAAGTAGAGGTCAATAGAGAAAGATGCGAATGAGCACCAATACAAACAGCAGGGCACATACTCCGAGGCCGATCTCAGAGATCAGCAGGAATCTGTTCTTTTTCGAGAGTCCTTTAAATCTTACCCTCACCCAGCCGAATAATTGTCCCATAACCACCTTTCAATTCCTCAAATATTCGGGTTTTACCGGATTCTAAAGGTGGGTAAATCGCTCAAAAAAGGGGGACAAACGTTTGCGGAATATTCGCCTACGCAAACTATTGCGTAAATCCACTCAAAAAGGCCTTACTGTTGGAATTACCCCTGTTCCCCACAACTCCAGACTCGCACATGGTATACTGGACGGATTCATTTGGAAAGTATCCCAAGAAAAAACGGTGATCGACCAGTGATTGGTCGCACGGGTATAACAGCGCCCAGCCGATCTGTTTTTAAGTATCTTTAACCAGGCATTGTTATGGAACGGAAGCAACCAATTCAGCTCAACGAGAAACTATTTCTCAAGGACCCGACTTCTTCCGAGGTAGGCAGCAGCATTGTTACGCAAGGTGCCGCCATGATGGAAGCTATGGGACTGGAAGCGTTTACGTTTAAAAAACTTGCGATCCAGCTGAAAACAAATGAATCGAGTATTTACCGGTATTTCGAAAACAAACACCGCCTGCTGCTGTACCTGGTCGATTACTATTGGCAATGGCTTGAACAACGGGTGCTTGACCATACGCATGACCTGACGAGCCCGCAACAAAAAATTGACGCAATGCTGAAGGTGATTATGTTGCGTACAGAATCCAATATGATCTCCGGGGGGATTGCATTAGACCTCAGAATCCTTCACCGGCTTGTTATTAAAGAGGGCTCAAAATCCTACCTCACCAGTCACGTAGCGGAAGACAACAGCCTGCAACTATTTAAGCCGTATAAAGATCTGTGCGCCCGCATCGCGGACATCTTTCTGGAAGTTAATCCGGCGTATCCCTACGCCCGCTCGCTCAGCAGCACCGTGCTAGAAATGGCTCATTTTCAATACTTTTTCATGCATAACCTGCCGAGACTCACCGATTTTGGCCGGGAAAAAGACGAACTGGAAATTGTTCGGTTCCTGAAGCACCTCATAACATCCTCCCTCGCGACAAAATAAATCGGTCGAAACGTAAACCTTAAGCGACCCGTTGCCGTTATTGAAAGTAATACTACCAAAGTCAGAAAAGGGCTTAAAAACATGCTTCTCAGGTTCACGATAGTGGTTTTCTCCCTCCTGCTCTCCGGCCCCGGCCTGGAGGTGAAGGCCGAAGGCGCGCTTTCAGAGCGGTCGGAAGTTGTGGAAGTCACGCTTCGGGAAGTATGTCACCAGGAACAGTCGATCCGGCTGTTCAAAAATGCTTCGGGCCAACCCATTCGCCGCGCGGCAGAGCCCCGTATTGTCGCACGTCACGCAGGCTCTCCTGTCTTATGCGTAAATCGCGATCGCGTAATTCAGTTGCGAAGGCTACTCATTTGATGATCGATTGTTTCCGGCAGCACCCGCTGCCTATACGGTAACATTCGAACTTTTTAATCATCAGATTTTATGACAACGTTCAATAGAATGAAAGAAGACATTATGGTATGGTCGATCATCATCGCTGTGTTCGCTTTGCTGACACTGGTGGCGGTAAACTTCGACCAAATCCGCAAATCACGGCTCTTCAACAAGGCGAGTAATACGTCTGTCGCAACACCTGTAAAGCAGGTTGCGCAACCGGAGTTTTTTCAACCCGGCCATACGGTTGTGGTAGCACACTAGTTCGGCACTGCCCGAATCGTGTCATCACCACAACGCTAACGGAATCGGTTCACAAAAAACATCCAAACAAACGCGTATGAAAATCAACATCATGTTGTGCCTGTTGCTAACCGTGTGCCTGACGAGTGCAGGCCAACGTTCACGCAATTATCAGGATTTACGTGAAGCACTCGCGCATCCCGACAGTGTACAATGGCTAACCCTACGGGAGAAAGGCCTGGCTGATTTCCCGGACGCCATTCTCCAATTTAAAAATCTGAAGTATCTGGATTTGAGCCACAACCGGATTGAGCACCTGCCCGAAAACATCGGATGGTTATTGCCGCGGCTCACGTATGTTGATCTTTCCGGAAATCAACTCGATCGGCTGCCGGCCAGTTTCGCGAATCTTCACGAACTGCGAAATCTGTACATCGACGATAACCGAAAGCTAAACCTCGAGGCTGACTTTGAAGTACTGTCGGCACTGCCCGGCTTGCAGGTGCTTGACTTATCCGGCGATAGCATCAACACGCTGCCGCCATCGGTTGGTAAACTCAGCAGCCTGCGGTATCTCGAGTTATCCTACAACCAGATCGCGGTATTGCCACCCGAGTTTACCCAATTGAAAAATCTGGAAGTGCTTTCGGTTAACGGCGACACACACTTTGATTTGCGGCAGAACATTCCATTGCTCAGCAGACTGCCCAAGTTGCGTGAACTCCATTTGGAGGGCGATCGCTTCACAGAGATTCCGCCCGGCATTCGCAGCCTTACCGGACTGGAGGCACTTTACCTGAACAACAACGAATTGAGCGTGATCCCGGAGGGCGTAAAGGATATGAAAAATCTAAGACTGCTCGACCTGAGTAATAACCCGGTGCCTCACATCCAGGGTATGCTCATGGACGACAACCTTGCACCGCGAATTGTGATCAAACTTTAAAAGTTTTTTAAACATGAAAACAACCATGCTTGAATATGTTAAAACCATTCTGAAAAAAGTAAGCTTCGATAGAAGGCTGTTCAGAAAGGAGTATAAAAAGTCGCTTAGTTGGCTGACGTCACACGAAGTTAGTGAACTCAGAAACTGGATTCGTCAGCAACGTCTGATCGTCTCACATTCATCCCATAATCAATAACACGTGAATTTTAAACCCCAGCGCATATGAAAATCAGAACACTTTTTTTTCTCATGGCCGTTACCCTGCTCACCTCCGGTTGTGTGATTGTTCGTCAGGGAGAAGTCGGCATAAAACGAAAACTCGGCAAGTTGAACCCAACCGTGATCCAGCCCGGCCCGGTTGGTGTTAATCCGTTTATTGCCCGAATCATTAAAATGCCGATAACCACGGAAAACATCGAGATCACGTCCAGTCTCCCCTCCAAAGAAGGTTTGAACGTGGCAGCGGTGATCTCCATTCTGTACAGGATTCAGCCTGAGAAAGCACCTGACATCCTGCAAAATATCGGAATTAACTACGAGGATATTGTGATTACCAGCGTGTTCCGCTCGGCTGCAGCCGATGTCTGTTCCCGCTTTTATGCGAAAGACATGCACTCAGCAGAACGTGCAACAATTGAAAAGGCGATCACCGAGCAAATGTCAAAACTACTTACTCCCCGCGGTTTTGATGTGCAGGCCGTGTTGCTTAAAAACATTCAGTTGCCCCCCGGACTGGCCCGTGCGGTAGAAGAAAAACTGGAAGCCGAACAAGACGCGCAGCGTATGGAGTTTCTGCTGGATCGTGAACGAAAAGAGGCCCAACGCAAGATGATTGAAGCACAGGGTATTCGCGATGCACAGAAAATTATTGCCGAAGGGCTGAGCGAGCCTGTCATTCGATGGCAGAGTATTGAAGCGTTCAAACAACTTTCGCAATCGCCCAACACGAAAGTGATTGTGACGAACGGGCAAACACCCATGCTGATTGACGAAGGAGGCAAGTAATTAAAACTTGCCATTGCACGATCAAAACGAGTTGTTGTTGTACCTCCTGCGGCAACCGCTTGTGGATGCGAAGCCGGCGACTCATGATGCCGCGCCATAGCGTGATTTAGGTTAAGGGTAGAGAAGTGCGTGGCAAGACCGGGGGAATGTCTGAATGACGGCAGACGCCCCCGGTAATATTTTTATCCAATTGATTAACGAATAAACGAAACCAGTGCTCAGCGCGAAACAATACAGATTAGCCTTTTCGCGCGAGATGTCGCATGAACGTATGAACTGTGCACGTGTATTCCCTATGAAAAAGAACCGGTCACATGATGTTCCGCATTTTCCGCTCGGGCTTTTTGCAGTTTTGATATTAATCGTTTGCACCATCTCGCAGTGCATGGCCCAGCAAAATCTGTTTAACATTCCTTCCGGCGACATAACACCAAAAGGAAAATTCTTCTATCAGCATCAATTGAATTTCTATTCGACAAACGACTTCGAATCAAAATCGCACCTGGTATACGGTCTTGGCAAAAGCTGGGACGTGGGTATCAACCTGGTGGACGTTCCCATCCGGTTGGTTGATGATCGGCGGATGATCGGCTTTAACGATTATAAAGGACGAAAACCTTTATACCCCTTATTGATGGCTGCCCTGCAGAAACAAGTTGTGATCAACCCGCACTGGGCCATTAACATCGGTACCCAGGTTGGCCCAAACCTGACCAGCCGGCTTGAGAACAAAACCGTGGCGCACTTCACCTATGCAACCGCCCGGTGGCATCCTTTCCAGGAAGGTTACTTCATTGCGGGACCTTATTATTCCAACCGGGTTTTCACCGGTGGCCGCCAGCATACGGTCGGCTTTATGTTCGGCTACGAAATTCCGATCGGAAAAAAAATCTCGCTCATGGGCGACTTTATTTCCGGCACACATAAAAAATCCAATTCCACCTTCGGCGCAGTGATTGATGTGGGTAAGCGAACGCAGCTTTGTGTTGCCGCGCTGCTGCCCTACCCGAATCAAAATCTGCCCGGCGGACTGGTGCTTGAACTCAATATTTTCGGATGGGACTTCCAGCAGCATCACTAACGAAAAAGGAAAAACATGACGACCCTAATAAATGACTCATAAAAACGATATAAATGACCCGGCTGATGTGTACATTTAGAATACACTTCCGGACCATCACCATCATTAACTTTAGCAAGACCATTTAAACATTACGTAATGAGTACCACTTCTATTCTTTGGCTTTGTTTCAACCTGTTTGTAGTTACGATGCTTGTGCTGGATTTAGGGGTTTTTCATCGCAAGTCGCACAAAGTAACGGTCAAGGAGGCGCTCGTGTGGACGGGGGTTTGGATTGGTCTTGCTTTTATCTTCAATACGTTTATTTATTACTACTTCGGGCCCGACAAAGCCTATGAATTTCTTACCGGATACCTGATCGAGAAGTCGCTGAGTGTCGACAACATCTTTGTCTTCATTATGATCTTCTCCTTTTTCAGCGTACCCGAGTCGTTGCAGCACAAAGTTTTGTTTTGGGGAATTGCCGGTGCACTGGTGATGAGGGTGATTCTGATTTTGGTGGGTGTGGAACTCATTCACCAGTTTCACTGGCTTATTTACATTTTTGGAGCATTCCTGATTTTTACCGGAGTACGATTCTTCAAGCAGGATGAAGTCGCCATAAATCCTGAGAACAATGCGGTGGTGAAACTTGTCCGGAAAATTATTCCTGTAACACCGGATTTTGTCGGGAACTCATTTTTTACTCGTGTCAGCGGAAAGCTGTTCGCAACGCCTCTCTTTGTGGTGATGATTTTAATTGAAGTGAGCGACTTGATTTTCGCGGTGGATTCGATCCCGGCCATCCTGGCGATTTCCGATGATTCATTCATCGTGTATACCTCAAACGTGTTTGCGATCCTGGGACTTCGCTCGTTATACTTTGCATTGGCTGGAATCGAGAAGTACTTTATTTACCTGAAGTACGGGTTGGCGGTCGTGCTGATATTCATCGGTGTCAAGATGTGCATTGCAGATTTGTACCACATCCCGATCGAAATTTCCTTATCCTTCATCGTGCTCACGCTGGGCGCCACCATGTTCTTTTCAATGGTGTTGAAGAAGAGATCGTAGAGGTACATTTCATGAGGTCCAATACAAATGGAAAGCACATTAGGCATGATAAAACGTTGAACATTGCCCACGGATTTGGATGATAAAGACAGCGACTCCTGGAGAAAAAACATGAGAGACCCCGAGATTGTATGGCCCTCGCTTTCAATTGTGGCAGTATTGATATGCTTTATCTGGATAAACGTCTCCGCCGACAGTAACCTGGCGTTTGGTTTTTACTTCTTTTCATGGATGTCGTTCTTGTTATCAGTTGGCTATGTAAGTACACCTGCCGGATCATGGACCGGAAAAACAGCCTTTGGAGCTGTTGTTATCATGATTCTGGGCATTGCGTTTAAAGTGCTTCACCTGCCGGCTGCAAACATATTGATTATAGCCGGGCTGGTTATCCTTGCGGTCTCCTGTGTTATACATTGGTTCAGACACAGGTGATCTATATAAAGCAGGTCATCATTCTCACCCTGAACTACAATAACCCGGCAATGTGTATCCGCTCCGTAGGTTGACCCCCGAAATGTCCACGCTAAAACGATCCAAAATATCACTCTTGTACGAAAATACTCTGCCACGGCAGTTAACAAAGACCTTCCGCTGTTTATCCCATACACAAATTTTCCATCTGCTGGAATAACACCGAAGCAAAAAACGCATTTCCGCATTGATTTTTCGGTTGGCCTGGAATTGGCCTGCGGCCCGCCAACGTCTATCCGCACAACCTATGAATCGAATTTTACGAACCCTTGGCCTTTCCATCGTACTCATCCAGCTTGCCCTCACACAACTTGCTGCGCAAGGTGAGTCATCAACCTACTTCAACATATTTGTACCACCCAATAACGATCCGGTAAAAAGAAACGTGAGCCTGATCGTTACAGCTATTTTTGACGATACCCAATTTGAAATCGTTGACGATGGCGCTGACGGTGACACAGACGACTCCAAAACCGGAACCCTGCAAGCCGGCCAATCATACGTGCTCTACATTGCCGACAACGGAATCAATGACGATGCGCGCTATGCGTCCGGAGGAACGCTCAAACAAGATGGCGACTACTTCATCATCCGTTCCAGCAAAAACATCCTGGTTTCGCAATCCACGAACAGCGACTGGCAACACGACTTTGTGCCGGCACTCGGTCAGAAAGGAATCGGGGAGCGATTCATCGTGTATGCTCCGCCCGTCAGCAGCTCTAAACGTGACCTGAACACATTTGTGTATGAAGATTCTACACTGGTAACCATCAAACGAATCTCGCTCACCCCCACCACGATCACAGGCTATACGAATGTTGACGCTTCAAATGCTGTTACCATCGGCTCAAAAGTATTGAACCGCGGTCAGGATATCATCTACTTCAGTACACTGGGGCGCGATGTGATGGAAACCGGCCACACGTATTTGGTCGAAGCCAGTAAACCGATCACGCTTCAATACGGTGCCTTGTTTGGAAACGAACGCGATGGTGGCGGTAACGTACCGTCCAGCAATGGAAGCTCGTCCGGTGACCTGTTTTATTTTGCCGTCCCCTATCAAAGTGGCGGTGAACAGGAAATCCGGATCGTCTCGTGGGACGACTCCAACAACGTAACCCTTGAGCGCTACAATAACGGAACCTGGGTTAGCCTGAAAACCTGGAACCTGAACCGTAACGGCTTCTCATCGTGGGTGGGCAAAACCGAAGGCAACGTTTCGTATCCTACCGTGTTCCGCCTGAAGGCATCGGCCGGTAAACGGGTGAGCGTATTTGAGGCCAACTGGCTCGAGACCGGAAACCCCGGAACCTCCGACATTGGATCCATGCTTTCTTCGGAAAACGGAACTTCTGCCGGAACGCGCTTCATCGCATACATTGCGCCACCCGGTAATGAAGCCAACGTGATGGATCCATTCACCGGCAAACTCTTTGGTCAGCAACTCTCTCACCTGTACATCAGCTCACGCACCGGTGCGCAGGTCACCATAAAAGATGCCTACACGCAGGGAAAAGATTTCTCGCGAACATATACGATAAGTCCGGAACGCTATGCTGATTGTGCACTGACATTAGCCGAATGGAAAAGCATTTACAACGGAACAGGAACCGTAGCCGGCGGACCGGAACGCCCCTATCTGATTGTGGAATCCGATAAACCCGTCAGCGTATTCAACACAAACTTTAACGACAACTGGATGGCGTATCTGGGAACTTCGCAGGTACAGGAATTCTCGTTGCGTTCGCAAACGCCTTCTTCCGCCATTATCCCGGGCGACACCACATCGGTTGTTACCACGATTGTAATGAACGGCTCCTCTCCGGCTTCAGCAGCATCCGCAGTGATTGAGGTTACCGGAAATGCATCGATTGTATCGTCAGCATTCTCCTCTGGCAGTGTCAATATCGCGGGTACGGTGAGCACCGATAATACGCAGGCTGTTTTCACAAACCTTCCCAAGATTAATCCGGGCGACACGTACTCTTTTGAAACCAAGGTGGTGGCGACAACGTCTGATGACCAGGGAAAACTTTTTCTCGGCAACTCGGTTGGTACGATCACCACATCCGTAACAGCTACCGTTGATGGCACAACGCTTCAGGCTGTTTCCTCAGACGGTATCTTCATCAACGCTGCCGATCAGTCACAGCTCATGTTTACAAAATCTGTTGATAATCAGTGGAATATGCTCAAAACAGATTCCTGGACGGTGAATCTGATCGACTACAACAACGATGGTCTTGATGACATTTTCATCACCGACCGCGATAAAACAAAACCGAATTATTTATTCCGGAATTCCGGCAGCCAGGCGTTCACCCGCGTAACATCAGGGGTTTTGGTGAGCGACCTGGCCCAGTCGGTTTCTTCAAGCTGGGCTGATATCGACAACGATGGCGATCTCGATGTGTTGATCGCAAACAACACCGGAAAGCCCAACGCACTCTACTTGAATGATGGTGCCGGTGGCTTCACGCGTAACACGAAACCCGGATTTGTTCAACAACCTGCCTACTACCACAACGCAAGCTGGGTCGATTACGACAATGACGGCTTGCTCGACCTCTTCTTGTGTAACTACTGGCCTACTAAATTCAATGAGTTGTGGCACAACGATGGCAATGGTAACTTCTCGCTGCAGACTGCATCACTGCTTTCGCAGACTACCGGAAACTCCGCAAGCGCAACCTGGCAGGATTACGATCTTGACGGTTTACCGGATTTATTTCTTCCGAATAACAAAGGCGGCTTAAACAAACTTTTCCGCAACGAAGGACAAGGACGTTTCACGGAAGTAACTTCAGTTGTTTCAAACGATGGTGGCAACTCCGTTGCGAGTTGCTGGGGAGATATTGACGGCAATGGCTATCCCGATCTTTTTGTTGCCAACGCATCGGATCAGGATAACTATCTCTACCTGAACAATGGAACTGAATTTAAGAAGATTGTCTCCGGTGCAGCGGTTCAAAGTGGCGGACATTCACACGGATGCAGTTTTGCCGATGTTGATAACGATGGAGACCTCGATCTGTACGTAAACAACGACCGGGGTGCGAAGTTCCTGTATCTCAACTCGGGTGACGGTACCCTTTCCACGCATGTGAACGAATCCATCACAGCCGACTATGGTTTCGCGATGGGTCACGCATGGTCGGACCTCGATAAAGACGGTGATCTTGATCTGTTCAGCGTTACGCATAGCAATCAGCCGAACTATTTGTTTTGGAATAATGGAAATACCAATCACTGGCTGGAAGTAAAACTCAGCGGAATCCGCAGCAATCAATCGGGTGTTGGCGCACGTGTTCGAATCAAAAGTGGCGGCAAATGGCAAACACGCCAGGTGGTAAGTCAATCCGGTATTGGTGGCCAGAGCAGCTACCGGAATCATTTCGGGTTAGGTTCACAAACGGTCATTGACTCGCTGGTGGTGTACTGGCCATCGGGCATGCAACAAGTGTTGGTCAAGCAACCTGCAGATCAGCGCCTGGCGTTAACTGAACCCGCAGGAAGTACAATTACCGGTGAGTTATATATCGATTCGAACGGCAACTGCCAGCGTGATGCCGATGAAAGTCCGCTTGCCAACTACGCCTTGCAGGTAACTCCGGCTAACATCACCATCGTAACCGATCAAAAAGGGATTTTCCAGGTAACACTGAGCGAAGGCACATACGAACTTGGTGCAGTAGACAAAACGAGTTATCAATGGGAGTGCCAGTCATCCGTTTCCGTTAAAGCATCTTCCGGTGCTTCAACGCTGAGTCTCGATCCGATTGGCCTCAAGCCGCTCTGCAACTGTGCGGACGCATCTGTGCGGGGTTTCACCACCGCAATGCGAAGAGGATTCGGTAACGACTACCATGTTGAAGTGACCAACCACGGTAACGTTGACATCGACAAGTTTCAGGTTATCGTTCATGCGCCTGCTTCGATCGCCTTCGAAAAAGCATCACCTGCATGGGATGAACAATACAACCGCGGCAGTGAGCAGGAATATATCTGGAATCTCAGCGGCCTGAAGGGTCAGTCGGTACAGGAGATCATCATCCGCGACAGCGTTACGTTGGCGCTGGCTGTTGGGGATGTAATTACGATGACATCGCAGGTGAAGGCAGCTTCCGATGCGTATGCCGACAACAATATTTTCAACGATATCAACGAAATCGTAGGATCAATCGATCCGAATATGCTGCTCGCCTCGCCTGCCGGATTTGGCGATGAACACCTGCTGGAGGCAACACAGGAAATCACCTACACCATTCTCTTTCAAAACGAAGGGAATTATCCGACATCACTCGTTACGATAGTGGACACGCTGGCCGAAGGATTTGACCTTTCTACGCTTCATTCCCTTGAGACAAGTCATCAGCCCTCATACGTGACCATCCGCGATCGCGTAGTCACCGCATTCTTTCCGCACATTGAGTTGCCACCCGCTGCGGTCGACTCGGTTGCAAGTCAGGGCTTTGTGCAGTTCCGCATCCGTCCTTACAGCAATTTTAGCGGAGTTATCCGGAATCAGGCCAGCATCATCTTCGACTACAACGAGCCGATGCTCACAAACACCATCACCCACACCATCTATTCGGCAGAACAAAGTCAGGAAGTCAACATCTTCCCGAATCCTGCTGCGGACTATGCGTATGTAACACTTAGCCGCGATGGCGAATTTGGGCCGATAAACTGGGTCCTGACCGATGCGCGGGGAACGGTTTACGATCAGGGCACTTCAGCAGATAAAACGATCCGCGTGGACACACGGTCTTTGCCGGCCGGACTATACCTGATAAACGGGAAAACCCATACAGGCAAACAGTTTTTTGGCAAACTGATGGTAAAACGCTGATGTTAACCAGTTTTTTTCAAAAACGGTAGTGGAAAAGGAAAGAATCTTTGAGGTACCTTCCATCGGACAACCGCAGTGGATTTGCGAAACACGTTGCGAACCATTGCCGGTTGCCGAAACCAGGTTACCTAATTGCGAAGATCTCTTTATGGGTCAATTTAAGGTGTTCATTGTTGAAGATGATCCATGGTATGGCGAAGTATTGAAATACCATCTCTCCCTCAATCCGGACTACGAAATTCATTTATTTAAAACCGCACGCGAATGCCTCGATAACCTGGTAAAAAAGCCGAACGTGGTTTGCATCGACTTTGGCCTTCCGGACATGAAGGGTGATGCATTGCTTAAACGGATTAACCAGTTTAACCGCGCGATTCCGGTGATTGTCATCAGCGGACAGGAAGAGATTGCCGTAGCGCTGAGTTTACTGCGGGCCGGTGCGTACGAGTACATCGTAAAGGATGAAAACGCAACCGAATTGTTATGGAATGCCATCCTCCGGATACGTGAGAACGCCAGTCTGAAAGAAGAAGTTGCCGAGCTGAAGGAGCAGCTGGAACAGAAGTTTAGTTTCGAAAAAACGATCATCGGCCAAAGCGCAGCCATCCGAAAAACATTCTCGGTTATCGAGAAGGCCGCACGCAGCAACATTAACGTATCCATTACCGGTGAAACCGGAACCGGAAAAGAAGTTGTAGCCCGGGCGATTCACTTCAACAGTGACCGCAAGAAGAAGCCGTTTGTTACGGTTAACATGGCTGCGATCCCGCGCGAACTCATTGAAAGCGAATTGTTTGGACATGAAAAAGGCGCCTTTACCGGGGCGATGGCCAGACGCATAGGCAAGTTTGAAGAAGCAGCGGGTGGAACGTTGTTTCTGGATGAGATCGGTGAGCTCGAAATGAGTATGCAGGCCAAGTTACTGCGTGTAATTCAGGAACGTGAGGTAACGCGTGTCGGAGGAAATGAAGTTATTCGCCTGGATGTCCGATTGATTACAGCAACCCATCAGGATTTGTCAGCGCTGGTCAAGTCGAACGACTTTCGCGAAGACTTATTTTATCGCATCATCGGTTTGCCCATTGAATTGCCGCCCCTGCGCGAGCGCGGAGACGATGTACTTGTGCTGGCCAAGCATTTCATTCAGGACTACGCCCGGGCGAACAAAGTAGCCGCACCGGTTTTGTCGCCCCCCGCACGTGAAAAACTGCTGAAGTATAACTTCCCCGGTAACGTTCGCGAACTCAAGGCGCTGATTGAGTTGGCCTGTGTAATGAGTGATGGCAAGGAAATTCAGGAACAGGATATCACGTTCACCACACTGAAAACAGCAAACGAGTTTACGGCCATCGAAAAAACCCTTGCCGACTATAATTGGGATATTATTAAGTTCTACCTGAAAAAATACGACAACAACGTTGTATTGGTTGCCGGAAAACTTCAAATCGGAAAAAGCACGATTTACAACCTCCTGAAGCGATACGGAAATCCTGAATAGCATCCTCAAAATCGCTGATCAGCGGTTTGGAATTAGATTCCACCAGATGGAAAATCAGGGCATCATTAGGTAATTAAATACCTGATTATCAATTAATTAAATTCTGGTACGGAACATGGAATGAGCGCGCAAAACGCTTCGTTCATGAAAACAACTCAATGGAAAATTTTTCTCGTAGATGATGACGCTTTCAACCTGCAACTCACCCGGCATCACCTGGAGTCAGTCGGGTACACCGATGTTCAAACCTTTGTCAGCGGCACCGACTGTCTGAACCGGTTGACCGAACGGCCTGCCGTGGTATTCCTGGATCACCGCATGGAAGACCTGACCGGCTTTGACGTGCTGAAGAAAATCAAGCGGTACGATCCCAACATCCATGTGGTGATGCTCTCCGGTCAGGAAAGCATCGAAACCGCTATCGCATCGATGCGCCATGGAGCCTTCGATTACATCGTAAAAGGCGCGCAGGCATTCGACCAACTCAACTCGGTTCTTCATCGCTTGCGCAGACTTCAGGATTTGCTCGACAATCAACGGCCATCGTTGTGGAGACGCATCGTATCGTTCTTATGAAAAGCTATCATAACCCGGTACGGTCAATCCTGATCCTGGCCATTGCAGCCGCCATGATGAGTTCCTGCAAGACACAAAACTTGCTCTCGCAGAAACGAACCCGCGGAGCGGAACTCGATACGGTATTTCGGTTTGATCCCGACTACGAATATGTGATCCGCAAAGACGACAAAATCAGCATCAGTGTTTGGGGGCAGGACGAACTCAGCGTGGGTTCAAGCTATGGCATTTACAACTCCAATGAAGTATATGGGAAATGGCTGCTGGTAGATCATAACGGCAACATTGAATTGCCGCGATACGGAACCTTCCGCACAGAGGGTCTTCGGGTTACAGAACTCAAAGCAACACTGAAAGGAATCTTCGGAAAATGGATTGTCAACCCTATCGTTGACGTGAAAGTTCTCAACAAGGAAATTACGGTGTTGGGCGAAGTCAGAAATCCAGCGGTGGTCACAGTCGACAAAGACCGAAACACATTGCTGGAAATAATTTCAAAAACCGGTGGCTTCGAATTCTACGCTAACCTGAAGCATGTAAAAATTCTTCGTCAGAATGGTCCACACGTTCACGTGGCAAACATTGACCTCACACAATCGGGCAATCTGTTGGCCACCAACCTTCAGTTACATCCGGGCGACTATGTGATCGTCCCGTCCCGAAAGTCGAAGGTAT
This sequence comes from Cyclobacteriaceae bacterium, assembly GCA_016786495.1. Lineage (GTDB taxonomy): Bacteria > Bacteroidota > Bacteroidia > Cytophagales > Cyclobacteriaceae > UBA2336. The sequence goes on along the minus strand of JAEUUJ010000088.1, from coordinate 36,141 downwards.
TCGACAGACGAATCTCCACGATCATACCCTTTGCCACCACCGCCACCGCTGCAGCCATTTTGCTGGGGGCACTTTAAACGATGTTATGGACGAACAGTTAAGAATTTTAAAACCGTATTGGCGTGGCTTTCCGCTTATTGTACTCTGCATGTTTGCAGCGGTAGTAGTGGCGAAGAAATATTTGAGTTATGTCACTCCAATGTACGAAGCAACCGCCAAGCTGAAGCTGGCCGATGTGAGCGAAGGTGTTCCGAGCAGCAACTTGTTTAAAGACCTGGATGTTTTTGCAACCACGAATAAAATCACTGCCGAGATTGAAGTCATCCGCTCGCAGGTTCTGATCAATACCGTTCTCGACAGCCTGGATTTCGATCAGGAAGTAAAACGCATCGGAAAAGTAAGAAGTGTTGAACTTTACCACGACTCTCCGTTCGTGATTCACGCGTCCCTGGGCCATGCACAACTATTCGATAAGCCTTTTCTGCTCAACGTGCGCTCCGAAAAAGACTTTTCACTTGTATTCCCGGACGGCCGCGGAGAAGTTAAGGGCTCGTTTGGCGAAGTTGTGAACTTTGCCGACAGTAAATTATTGATAGAACTCCGCAGCGATGTAATCCAATCAAAGGCCAACTTCGCGCTGATCGACCAGTATTCAATTGAATTCCTGAGTCGTGAGAAACTTGTTCGAAACATTCAGCAGAACCTCGATATCGTTGCGGTCGACAAAGATGTGCCGGTAATCCGCATCAGTTTCAAGAGCGCGATTCCGGAAAAAGCATCGCAGTTCGTTAACCGGATGGCCAGCTGTTACATCCGCGACTACATCGAAACAAAATACCGCGCAGCCCATATTACCGTTAAATTTCTGAACGAACGGATTACAGACGTTTCCAGAAAGCTGTCTGCATCTGAACAATCCATTCAGCAATACCGCGACACCCGTTCGATTACCAACCTGACGCAGGAAACAGAAACAGATCTTCGTAAAATCTCCCAACTGAAAGTTCAGGAAACAAACCTGCGCATGAGCCTGGACGCGATCATCGAGCTGGATGAATACATGAAGAAAGGAAGCGGTAATGTACTCGCGTTAGCACCCAACTTCGAAGCATTCACCGACCTGCTGTCGACCGAAATTGTTAAGAAAATCAAACAACTCCAGGCAGAAAGACGAGACCTATTGTTAACCTACACGGCAGAAGATGAACGCGTGCAGGTAATCGATAAAAAGATTGATGACCTGGGATCATATCTGCAGGAAAGCATCGGAAATACCCGCACGAATCTTCAAACCAAGTACGACCGGCTGTCTCAGGAAATCCGGCAGGCGGAACAATCCTTTATCGGCATCCCGGAAAAGGAACGGATGCTTACCATCCTTCAGCGCGAATTTGACATCTATCAGCGCTCATACAACTTCCTGAATGAGAAGAAGATAGAGGCAGAAATTGCACAAGCAGCACGAATTGCATTTCATCGCCTGATCTCACCCGCATCACCCTCGCGCACACCGGTATCGCCCAACCGCATTATAATCATCATCGTGGCGGCTATGCTTGGCATGTTCGGATCAATGGCCATGATTTTCCTGGTGCATGCGCTAAAAGGAAAAGTTAACGATGTGCATACAATCGAGCGAAGCTCGGTTATTCCGGTAATTGGTCAGACGCCCTTCCTGAAACACGAGAAAGGTCGTATCCGACACTTCCAAAAGCTGGCGATTGAATTGGAACTCAAGCGGGTTGCGGCAAATCATGCGCGACTGGTGATTTCTTCGTGGAAAAATCGCGAGGGGCGCACACTCCACGCTTCCTATCTCGCACAAGCGTTTGTGCGGCAGAACAGAAAAACGCTGCTGATTGAATTAACCGAAGGACCAGCAGCGATTGCGCAACCTGTAAGCTCCTCGTATCGCGGGTTGGATATCCTGGAGTTGTCAACAACGCATGTTTCAAAACTCACGCGGGCATCGCTTGAGAATCTGCTCGAACCTTTTCGCTCCCAATACAACGTGATCATTGTTAACAACGAGCCCCTCGACACAAATGAAGCTTCGTTTCTCCTGATGAGTGTCGCTACCACCAACCTGGTTGTGCTCGATTCACGATCAACACCGAAAAAACAGATTGAGGTATTGAACCGGTGGCAGCATGAATTTTCATTCCCTGATCTCCACTTCATTTTAAATCGCGCGGGATACAATCCAAACGTTGTGGTTGAAATGTTCGGCTTTGCAAAACGTCTGTATAACCGCCTAAAGAAAAAACCATGAGCAGGTTACGTTCGATACTAACAAGCGAAAAAACAAAAGTGCTTTTCGATCAGGCGATCTACAGCGGCAACGGGTTTGTCTCAGCCATTATTCTTGCCCGCGCCCTGCAACCGGCGGATTTCGGAATTTACTCGGGCATGCTGATGCTGCTCATGCTTGGGGTGAGTGCCGGTAACGCGCTCGTGATTCAGCCTTTTCAGGTTTCGCGGCACAGGTTTCCGGGGAGCGACTACACCGATTTTCTACTCGCCTTTCAGGTGGCACTGGTCGCAATTTTGTGCGGAAGTCTTTTCCTGATTAACCAGTCACGCATCATCGACATTTCATCCTGGGCACCGGTGGTACTTCCAGCGCTGATGTTTGCCGCATGCTTCCTGCTCCATGATTTCTTCCGGAAGTTTTTTCTGGCTGAGAATCGCGTCACTGCAGCGGTGTGGATCGACATAATTGTAACTTCTGTATTTCTGATAACATTGTGCATCGGCTGGTATCGCCATACGCTCGACTTGCAGGGCGCATGGACGATCGCTGCACTCTCCTACTTCTCCGGTGCATTGGCCGGCTTGCTGCTTCAACGCCCCGTTTGGAAACGATACGCGCAATGGTCCGTGTATTTGCGCCTGCATCTCGCGCAGGGAAAATGGTTGCTGATGACAGCGCTTTTGCAGTGGTGGTCGGCAAACATATTCATTCTCACTTCCGGAATATTGCTCGGTGCCGAAGCGCTGGGCGCTTTCAGACTTGTCCAATCGTTGTTTGGAATTCTCAGCATGCTGCTTCAGACGTATGAAAATTATGTTGTACCTCAGGTAAGCCGGTTGTTTCAATCGTCATCGGAAGATTCCAGACGGTACCTGCGGGATACCGGATTAAAAAGTCTGTTGGCGTTTGGATCGCTGTTGATTGTCATTGCACTCTTCCCGGAGGTTATGATCCGCTTGCTGGGTGGATCTGCGTATATGTCGTACGGATACGTGGTACGGGGCATGGCCCTGTTATACCTGATCATTTTCATCGGCTATCCGGTTCGTGTGGCCATTCGTATTCATGTAATGAACCGGGAATATTTTTTAGGCTATGTCATAACCTTCGTTGCCGGTATGATTAGTTTCCGGTACCTGCTTGAAAACTTCGCCTTGTGGGGTGTCATTATCGGATTAATCATGAATCAACTCATACTCCTCACCTTCTGGCAATACTTACTCACAAAAAAATCATATGTCTTATGGAGATAGTCCACTTGATTCTCGGGAAAGCTAATCCCGCCCGAATGAACGGTGTCAATAAAGTAGTTTATCAACTGGCTACGCATCAGGCACTGCACGGAAGATCAGTGCAGATCTGGGGAATAACCCATACGCCTGAAGATGAGAACTTTGGCGAACGAAATTTTGAAACAAAGCTGTTCAGGGCTTCGCGCAATCCGTTTGGTGTTCACCCGTCGTTGCGAAAAGCGCTTTACGATAACCGCAGCAAAATCATCGTTCACCTGCACGGAGGCTGGATACCGCGGTATGCAACACTCGCGCGACTGCTTGTCCGGTGGAAGATTCCGTACGTTATCACACCCCACGGGGCGTATAATACGCAAGCGATGAAGCGAAGCTTCCTGATGAAGCGACTTTATTTTAAGCTTGCCGAGCAATACGTGCTTCGTCATGCATCACGGATTCATTGCATTGGCGCCAGCGAAGTTGACGGGCTGAATTCCATCTTTAAAACATCGAATGTGTCGCTGATGCCGTATGGGTTTACGCCCGGTGAAATGCTTGCAAAACCTTCGGGTCACCGGCAACGCATGATTGTCGGATTTGTGGGCCGTTTGGATGTACACACAAAAGGTCTTGATCTTCTGCTGGATGCGCTCACCGCAATCCGCGATACGGATATTGAAGTGTGGATCATCGGAGACGGTCCGGAACGCTCGCGCCTCGAACACATGATCCGTAACCGGAAACTGGAACACATCGTGGTTTGTCAGGGAAGCAAGTTTGGTCCCGAGAAGGAAGAATGGATGTCGAAAATGAACGTTTTTGTTCATCCTTCCCGAAACGAAGGCCTTCCTTCCGCAGTGCTTGAGGCAGCTTCGCTGGGTATTCCCTGCGTGATCTCGGAAGCAACTAACCTTGGGTCGTTTGTTCGCGCGTTCAACGCTGGCTTTGTCGTAAACACCGATGACACGGACCATTTACAATCGGCACTTGAAAAGATTTTTGCACTTCATACCGAACGCATGCTGCCCACGCTGGGTGAAAACGCCCGGAGGATGGTAGAGAAAGCTTTTAACTGGCAAACGGTTGTGCACGACTTCGACTCGCTTTATCAATATGATCAGCACATCCCGGTTGTCTGAGCAGAAATTCCTGCGTAACACGGAGCGCTATCTTTTTATACTGCTCCTGTTAATGGTTGCAGGTTTTTTTACCTGGAGCGAGAACGTTGTTATTACGCGGATTATCAAGGTTGTCGGACGCATGGGTGTAATGACGGCCTCGTGGCTGGTGTACCGAAGCATTGTGCAGTACGGTGCGGTGGCGGCTGCGCGCTGGAAAAACAACTTCTCGCCTTTGCTTTACATTGGCTATCTCGCACTGGGATTTATCTCATTTGCCTGGAGCACAAACCCGGGCTTCAGTGCCCTGCAATGGTTCATGACAGCACAAAGCCTGGTATTCAGTTTCTTCTTTATCAAGAGTATTTTTTTACTGGATGAATTTTTTCCGGGCCATTCTGTACGGCTTTATCAGCTGCTCGGTAACACAGCGTTTATTCTGATCGCTGTTTTCGTGATCGGAATGTTTGCGGCACCGGATGTATTCTTTCGAATGACCAACGGTGGCGAAGAATCGCGGCTGGGCGGATACCTGATGAATCCAAACGAATTGGGCATGTTAGCCGGGATCGGAATCGCCTGCCTTTTGTTTGATCTTACCTCGCGTCACCGCCTGGCGTGGACGCTTGTGAAGTTGCTTGTCTTGTTTTATGCATTGTACATGACAGGCTCGCGCTCATCCTTAATTGGTGTATTGCTGATCATTTTCTTTCACGTCAGCCGATCGGATAACCCGCGGTTAAAAGTTCTGATCATTGCAGGTGTTCTCGTACTGTCGCCGGTAGCGATTTATAAAGTTATCCTAAAAGATGGCGACAGCAGCCGGATGGAAGAAGTGATGAGCATGACGGGCCGCCTGCCCTTCTGGACTGCGTTGATTGAAGAAGGTTTGCCACGCGAGCCGTTGCTGGGCTTTGGCTTCATGCGAATTGATTACAAAGAGTACTTTCAGGGCGTTCACACCTATCCCGGCAAGATGACGCACAACACGTTCATGCAAGTGCTGATGAACCTCGGGTTTATTGGCCTGACGCTGACCTTGTTTCAAATGCTGTTTACCGTACGGGGGGTTTTGTTCGAATCAAGGGAAAAACGTGCCATGCTGATTGGCATCCTTATCCCGATTCTGATTAACTCGTTTACCGAATTCGGAATCTTCGGTGAAAGCAATTACGGAATACTGTTCTATCAAATGTTGATCTTCTCGATCACCTTCTCCCCTCAATCCAGACTCACCACGGTCGAGAGACTTCACCTGATGACGTGCAGTCGTATTCGGGCCTGAACAGCCCGTTTCCACTAAATGGAATTGCACTCCAGCCAGCGTACTGGCACGCCAAATTAAACCTGCTAAACACTTGATTTTGAGGTGTTTAAATGCTGGGTACGATTTCTGGAAAAGGGCGTTCCAAACGCGAACGCAATGGAAAAAGATACTATCCTTCAACTGCTTGGATTCACGGTGAACCGGGGGGCTGATGATCCGAACAGTGAGACCCTTCTTTACTACAATAGTCCTGATGGAACGATCCGGTGGCTATGGCCGGCCGACTCCCGTAAACCGCTGTTCCTGAAATTTTATCATCAGGCCGGGTGGCGTGCCCGGATGTTTGCCCGTGTTGTTCGAACAATCTTCGGCCTTGGGATTCAGCAGTACCTCTTCAACCGAATTCGGGTAACCCGCACATCAAACCGTTTTACCGGTTCGCATTGGGCAGCCTTTACCGGTACGCCCGGCCCTAACCGCAAAATGATCGTGTATGAGTTGCGCGAAAATAATTCCTGGTTTCACAAAATACCGATCGGTGAAAACGCTGCGCATGGGCTGCGCAACGAAGCGGCTGCCTTGCAGCGATTGCGGTCTATGAACGACCGAAATTTCTTCATTCCACATAGTGAGAAAGGTGAAGCAAATACGCTGTGTGTTTCAGATATCTCCAAAGGCGGTGAGTCGGTCAACCAATTTACCGCAGCGCACGCATTAATGCTCAAACAGTTGCGCGATCATACGTTGTCGTATGCTTTCTTAAACTCGCTCCCGGTGTGGGAAGACACCCGCAAAAAATTACGTCAACTCGAACGCCATCCGGACTCGCGCATTCCTCCTGCTTTGTTGCGCAAGCTCGGTCACATCATCCAGAGTTTTCCGACCGGCTACGTCATCGAAACAGCGCTGGCGCATGGTGATTTCACGCCATGGAATATGTATCAGCATGCAGCAGGCTCATTGTCGGTTTTCGACTGGGAGTTATCCCGGCCAGCAATGCCGTTCGGGTTTGATGCGTTTCATTTTATCATTCAGCGGGGAATACTCACGCAACGCAAATCATGGAAGGAACTTGAACAGGAAATCAGGCTGACGTTATTCAGCGACCACGGACTTCTCAGTAACTACACCCCCGTGCGGCAACAACACTACCTTGCACTGTACCTGATCATTAACACCGTTTACTACCTGCACCTCTATGCGCAACAACCGGCATGGCACCGCCAGGTGTACTGGCTGCTGGAGACCTGGAGTTTTGCGCTTTCATCAATTGCATCTTCATCACTCAGTCATCGCCAGCTTGTACTGATGGATCTCGCAGATCAACTGCACACGAAACGCTACGCTGCGTTAAAGTATGGTCAACACCTGCCGGAAGATCTTCCGCATGAATCAGACCTCGACCTCTGCATGCCGAAATCTGTTTACAAAGAACTTAGTGGATTTTTCGATCGCCACCCGTTGGTATCGTATCGAAGTCAATCTACTCAATCGTTCATGGTTAACGACATGTTGATCTTTAACGATGGCGGGGTGCTGTCGGTGGACTGTATCTGGAAGCTGAAGCGAAAGCAATTGCAGATGATGCAGTTACAACCTGTGCTGGACAGCGCATGGATGACAAGGTTTGCCATCAAAATCGCATCACCCGCTGAAACCGCCAGGTTCGTGGGATTATTCTATGCATTGAATCAGGCCCACATTCCGGCACACTATCGGGATCTCCAAACATCATTGCCATTAAACACGTCATTGGATCGCAAACTTCGGCTGTATTATCGCAACCACATCAACTGCCAATCCATTTCAAGCGAAGTCGAGCGTCAATCCGAAAATTCCGGCATCGCCCGGCTGATCAACTATGTAACCTACGGTTCGGATGTAATCAGGCGATTGTGGAGTCGTCCCGCTCCTGTTATTACATTCAGCGGAGTGGATGGCGCGGGTAAATCGACCGTGATTGAAAACCTTCGCACACGAATCGAAAAACAATTACGGAAACCGGTTGTTGTTTTGCGTCACCGGCCTTCCCTTTTTCCGATACTCAGCGCGTTCACGAAAGGGAAAGTTGCAGCCGAACGTGCAGCTGCCCAGTCATTGCCCCGCCAGGGAAAAAACTCAAGCATCCTGTCATCGGTGATGCGCTTTGGATACTATTACCTCGATTACCTGATCGGTCAATGGTATGTGTGGCTGCGGTATAGTGTGCGGGGTCGTGTTGTGTTGTATGACCGGTACTACTTCGATTTTATACACGACAGTCGCAGAAGCAATATCGATTTACCTTCCGGCATGATCCGATGGTTCTATGCGCTTATCCGGAAGCCCGACCTCAACGTATTCCTCTTTGCCGCTCCCGAAATTATTCGCGCCCGTAAACAGGAACTGGATGTTCCGACCATTCAACACCTCACGGAGCAGTACCGCACGTTCTTCCACCAGCTTGGAAAACAACATCGCGATAAGTATGTCACACTCGAAAACACAGACCTCACGACAACGATCAATGCTATTATGAATCGTGTCACGCGTTTAGCCGCCTGAACATTTTAATCATGAAATACCTCATTCAAAAAATTGTGCGGCTTCGCAACAGCACATTCACACTTGACGCCTCACTTTCCACGGCCGATCTGCTGCAGTTTGTTTGGACACAGACCATCGCCCTGATTCGGGGCGGTGTAATGATGGCGCTTTGCTTTCGCAACGCACGGGGAATGTTGCGCGGGAAGCGCGTGCAGTTTCAATATCTCCCGCGAATTACCTGGGGCAGCTTCCTGAAAGTTGGTAACGATGTGTTATTCAGTGCGTTATGCAAGAGTGGAATTCGCCTGGGCAACCACGTGAGTATCGGAGCGTTCAGCCGCGTTATTGTTTCTACTTCTCTCCACCACACCGGTTCGCACATTCATATTGGCGATCGGGTCGGCATCGGAGAATACGCATACCTCGGCGGTGCCGGTGGGTTGACCATCGGCAACGACACCATCGTAGGACAATACTTCAGTTGTCATGCAGAGAATCACCGGTACACGGCTTCGGATACCTTAATCCGTGAGCAAGGCGTAACGCGGGAAGGAATCGTTATCGGATCAAACTGCTGGATCGGCAGTAAAGTCACTGTTCTTGATGGAGCGGTTATCGGAAATGGATGTGTGGTGGCAGCAGGCGCGGTTGTCACGGGAGTTTTCCCCGACAAATGTGTGATCGGTGGAGTTCCGGCCAGGATTCTAAAAAGCAGGGTGTTATGAAAACAATTCTGGCCACTGCGTATGCCATTCATCCAACGAAAGGTTCGGAAGACGGAACCGGTTGGAATTTTGTGATGCAGATTGCGCGATTCAATCGGGTGATTGTAGTCACGCGCAAAAATAACCGCGAACCTATTGAACAATTTCAGCAACGCAACCCTGACGCGCTATACGAACGAATTAAATTTCTATACTTTGATCTGCCCCAATGGATGCGCTTCTGGAAACGCGGAGGCCGCGGTGCACTGCTCTACTTCTGGATGTGGCAATTTGCGCTGCCGCGATTCATCCAAAAACAAAACATCGGGTTTGATATTGTTCATTCCGTAAACTTTCATAACGACTGGATTCCCTCCTACTTGTGGAAACTGAATAAACCTTTCGTGTACGGTCCGATCGGACATCATCCGTCAATCCCATTTACGTTCATCAAGCATACACTGCGTTTTTGGGTTCGCGACAGGATGACGGCGTTGATCAAACAGGTTTTCTGGAAAACTTCCTGCGCCTTGAAGCGCGGGATCAGAAAAGCCGATCATGTGCTGTGTATAAACTCTGACGTCCTGAGGGTTCATGCCAGGCTAATGAACTGGACGCTGATGCCTGCGGTAGCGACACAAGACTACGGATGGGAACCTGCAGCTTCTTCTGACTTCTCGCTGTTATCGGCCGGCCGGCTTGTGCAACTGAAAGGTTTTGATCTGGCCGTAGAAGCTTTCGCGCGATTTGTTAAATCTCTCCCCGATGAATCAAGAAAGCGATGCTCGCTTACCATTGTTGGCTCAGGTCCGGAACTGGCGAGGTTAAAAAAGATTGCCAGTCATTACCATGCAACCTCATCGATTCGATTTATCCCCTGGATGGAGCGCGCAAAGCTGATGAACGTCTTCAAAAGAAGTTCAGCATTCCTGTTTCCATCACACGAAGGTGCAGGCATGGTGGTGGCCGAAGCACTTTCTTTCGGCCTGCCGGTGATCTGCCTCGACAATGCCGGACCGGGCGAACTGATCGATGCGTCTTCCGGTATTTCGGTATCCAACCACTCGCGCGAGAAAACTTTAGAAGAACTCGTGCAGGCTATTCGGTACCTCTTCGACAATCCGAGAACACTTGTCGAGCTGCGAGCCGGAGCACGCGAACGATTCGAGAAACACTTTCACTGGAACGTCCGGGGAAACCAACTTCAATCCATTTACAATCAACTGACATGAAAATAATTGCTGTTCACCTTTTAAATGACTTTAGTGGAAGTCCGCGTGTACTTGGCCAACTCGTACGCGGATGGATTCGCAACGGCTTGCGCGTTACAATCGCCTGCAGTAAAGGGCCAGGACTGCTGAGCGGTATTGCGGGAGCCCGCTATACGAAGTTCCCCTATCAATGGCATCCAAACCGTGTTATGCGGCTGATGAGTTTGCTGACCAGTCAATGGCATATCTTCCGTTCGGTATGCAGAACTGCCCGTAAGAACGACATCGTGTACATCAACACCGTATTGCCGTTCGGGGCCGCGATAGCCGGAAAGATGAAAGGATGCCGCGTAATCTACCATCTCCACGAAACTTCGGTACGCCCGGCCATCCTGAAGAACTTTCTTTTTGGAGTAATGAAATGGGCGGCTGACGATGTCGTCTACGTTTCACAATACCTGGCGGATGCCGAACCTGTAAGCAACGTGCGAACGCACCTGTTGCCCAATGCAATCGAGCAGGACTTTCTGGATCGCGCTGTGCAAAACCGGAAAAAGAAGACCACACCCTGCCGTGTGCTGATGGTGTGCAGCCTGAAAGCGTATAAAGGTGTTGACGAATTTGTGGCGTTGGCAGCTTTGCATCCCGGCTTGCGGTTTCAACTCGTACTCAATGCATCGCAACGCGATCTTGACCAGTACTTTCGAACCAAACGTTTACCTGCCAACATCGAGTTGTTTCCGGTACAAAACGATCTCCATCGTTTTTATGAAGGTGCCGACATCATTGTAAACCTTTCTCGGCCCGATGAGTGGATCGAGACCTTCGGACTTACCATTCTGGAGGGAATGGCCTACGGCCTTCCGGCACTGATTCCTCCGGTTGGCGGAATAACCGAGTTGGTTGAACATGGCCGTTCCGGTTATTGGACCAACTCACGCAATCTCCCCCATGTATCCGACAAGCTGTCGAGCCTGGTTAAACCCGCTGAATATCAGCCGATGGCAGAAGCAGCGGCCAGCCGCGCGGTGCGATACTCGGAACAGGAATTTGTTCAAAAAAGCCTTCGGATCATCCTGAAACCCGGCTTGGACAAGCATTCCAAAAAATGGAAATCACCCGGAAAAAACCATCGAAAACAGGCTGAATTCATCGATTCCAAGCTTGGCACAACAATCGTAAACCCTGCCCGCGAGACCGCATAAAACCATGAGCGCTAAAAAACAAATTGCTGTTATCGGAACCGTTGGACTGCCGGCCAACTATGGGGGTTTTGAGACTCTCACGGAACATCTCGTTAAGAGTATGGGTGCCCAGTATGACCTCACCGTGTACTGTTCCGGCAAACGCTATCCCCAAAAAAGCCGCAAGCCATTTCACGGCAACGCGAAACTTCATTACATCCCGCTGGAAGCCAATGGCATCCAAAGCATCTTTTATGATTCATGGTCAATACTCCACGCACTGCGCTATGCCGATGTGCTGCTGATTCTGGGAGTGGCCGGTGCCTGGTTGCTTCCGTTCGTGAGGCTGTTCACCAACAAGAAGATTGTGATCTCCATTGATGGCATTGAATGGAAGCGCGATAAGTGGAACTGGATGGCGAAGTGCTATCTGTGGTGGGCCGAAAGCATAGCCGTACGGTATTCCCATATTGATATTGCCGACAATGAATCGATTCAGGATTATACCGCCGTTCGGTACAATACGCTGAGCCGGATTGTTGAGTACGGGGCTGATCATACCCTTCAGGTTATACCGGGCCCGGACGACAAACACATGTATCCGTTTCTGAGAGCTCCCTACGCATTTAAGGTCTGCCGCATTGAGCCTGAGAACAACGTACACGAAGTACTCAAAGCCTTTTCTGAACTGCCTGAATACGTGCTGGTGGTTGTTGGCAACTGGACAAAAAGTGAATACGGTATCCGCTTGCGTGAACAATACAGCAGCTACGCAAACATTATGCTGTTTGATCCGATCTACGATCAACGCTCGCTCGATCTCCTTCGCAGCAACGCGTTTGTGTATGTACACGGTCATTCCGCCGGTGGCACAAACCCGTCACTCGTGGAAGCGATGAGTCTGGGGCTGCCCATTTTGGCTTATGGAGTTTCCTACAACCGTACCACCACCGAGGAAAGCGCGCTCTACTTTAACGATGCCGAAAGTCTTCGAAACCTGATCCGCAAAACGCCTGTAAAGAAACTGATGGAAATCGGTCGCCGGATGAAACGTGTCGCCCAGCGCAGGTATACCTGGAAACTCATTTCCCTGCGATACGAATCGCTTATTCAGGAAGCCATCCAGACAAAAACAAAATCGGTTGCGATGCCCCGAATTAAAACACTCGACCGCGACATTTTACTCAAACACGAAGCAAGTCATTTATCACACGCTCAACTTTTCTACGAACAAGCTTAACACACCATGAACTTCAAAAGTATTTCAATTCCGTTTGCAGAGTCACTCCTGCTGTCAATACTGATCATACCCATCGTACGATGGATTTCCATTGCGATTGGTCTGGTCGATAAACCGAATGAGCGTAAAGTTCATTCAAACACAGTTCCGCTCGCGGGGGGCATTTCCATCGCGCTTGCCACCGGGCTGATACTTTCCTTTGGTGTTAACCTGAATCTGTTCAATCCGCAGGACCTTACCTGGCTTGGCGGAAGTTTAATCATGTTAATTACTGGTGTATTAGACGACCGGTTCAACATCAAGCCCGTGTATCGTTTGCTGACGCAATTTGCCTGCGCAGGTGCAGTGGCGTATGCCGGCATCCGGATTCCCTCTCTGTATGGAATTGGAGGTGTATATGAATTGCCGGTTGTCGCACAATACGTTGTCACGATCGTAGTCATTGCCGGTGTCGTAAACGCATACAACCTGATGGACGGCATTGACGGACTTTTGGGGAGTCTCACGCTGATCGGTTCAGCAACGCTGGGAATCATTTCCTGGAGCCTGAATCACAATGATTTAGCCATTTTCTTTGCCGTACTGAGCGGTGCCATCATCGGCTTTCTTCGCTACAACCTCGGATCAAAAAAGATATTCATGGGCGATGCCGGATCGCTGATGCTTGGATTTATCCTCGTTACCACGGCCATCCGGTTACTGTCGCTCTCAAGCCAGTACAATCATACCATACAACTTCAACTGCTGCTGGTTGTAGTCGGCCTGTTCCTGGTTCCCGTGTTCGACTCGCTCCGCGTTTACCGGGGCCGAATTAAAAAAGGACTTTCACCCTTCCGCGCTGATAAAACACATTTGCATCATTTATTGCTCTTGCTGGGAATCTCGCACAAGCGTGCTACCCTGCTGATTGCGATACTGAAGATTTTCATTCTTATCGTCATTGTTGCCCTCAGCGGACTCATTCAGTGGTGGTGGATTTTACTTGTAGCCATCGTGCTGTTCGGTGTTTCCTCATCAATCCTTAACCTGAATAAACGGGTGAACGAATGGAAACAACGTGTTATGCAGATGGAAAAACCTAACCTGAGTCAGAGCTAATGAAACCCCTCATTCTTGTTACAGGCGGCCTCGGATACATTGGCTCCCATACGGTTATCGAACTTGCGCAGTCAGGATATGAACCGCTAATTATTGATAATCTTTCAAACTCTTCACTGCGCGTTCTTGACCGGCTGGAAACGATAGCCGACAGACCGTTCACGTTCGAAAAAATTGATTTGAACGATCACGCTGCGATGAAGCATCTCTTCCAGCGTTACCCCAACATTCGCGGAGTGATTCACTTTGCCGCCAGCAAGGCCGTGGGTGAATCGATTGAAAAACCGCTTTTGTACTACCGGAACAACGTCTCCGCACTTGTCAATCTGCTCGAACTTGTTGAGACCAACAGTGTACCCGGAATAATTTTCTCTTCGTCATGCACAGTATACGGGCAACCGAACATACTTCCGGTAACGGAATCCATGCCGTTCGGAAAAGCTTCTTCTCCGTATGGACGGAGCAAACAAATTGGTGAGCAAATCCTGATGGACGCCAGTTCAACTTCAGCGTTCACGTGTATCGCGCTGCGCTATTTTAATCCGATCGGAGCTCACGAAAGCGGTTTGATTGGCGAATTGCCCAATGGCGTGCCCTCAAACCTGGTTCCCTTTATCACGCAAACCGCTGCCGGTCTTCGCGACAAGCTTCGGGTGTTTGGCAACGACTATAACACGCCCGATGGAACCGCCATTCGCGATTACATCCACGTCATGGACCTTGCTGCAGCGCATGTGGCTGCGCTTAACCGCCAGTTGCAAGGTAAACAAACCAGCAACTATGAGATATTCAACATCGGAACCGGACAAGGCTTTTCTGTGCTTGAACTGATTGAAGCATTTGACCGCGTGAACAACCGGCCTCTGCCGTTTAAAATCGCAGACCGCAGACCGGGAGACATCGAGAAGATTTTTGCCGATACCACGAAAGCCAGCCAGGTGCTTCAATGGCGCGCGAAACGCTCCTTGCACGACATGATGCGAACCGCATGGCAATGGCAGGAAAATCTAATGAACGAATCATTCACATCAACGACACAACCACAGTATGACAACCGTTAAACGCTCTATTCTAATCACAGGCGGAGCCGGCTTTATTGGGTCGCATCTCGTGCGGCACTTTGTTACCCGGTATCCCAACTACCAGATTATCAACCTCGATAATCTTACGTATGCCGGTAACCTCGAAAACCTCAAAGACATTGAGGCAGCCGACAACTACACCTTTGTAAAAGGATCAATTACTGATCTGACACTACTGCGAACACTCTTCAAAAATTTTGATGTTGACGGAGTATTGCATACTGCAGCCGAATCGCATGTCGACAGAAGTATCGAAAACCCGATGGTGTTCGTGCAGACAAACGTACAGGGCACCGCAGCCTTATTGCAGGTCGCGCGTGAGTGCTGGACCAAACCCGGCCGCAACTACCGTTTCCATCACATTTCTACGGATGAGGTATTTGGCGCGTTAGGCGAAGAAGGGTATTTCACCGAACAATCGCCTTATAATCCGCAGTCGCCCTACGCAGCCAGCAAAGCATCCGCTGATCACCTGGTTCGGGCTTTCCATAACACCTACAAACTTCCCGTTGTCCTTTCGAATTGTTCCAATAATTACGGACCATACCAGTTTCCGGAAAAGTTGATTCCGCTCTTCATTAAAAATATCCTGGAAGAAAGGGTGCTGCCCGTCTATGGAACCGGCTGCAACGTTCGCGACTGGCTGCACGTGCAGGATCACGTTGAAGCGCTTGACCTCATATTTCATGAAGGCAAAACCGGTGATGCATACCTGATTGGCGGACACAATGAATGGAAAAACATAGACCTCATTCACCTGCTTTGCCAGCAGACAGACAAAAGGCTCAACCGTGCGGCCGGGCATTCGCAAAAGTTAATTCACTTTGTACAGGACCGTGCCGGCCACGACCATCGGTACGCAATTGACGCCTCATACATTAAGCGCGAGTTAGGCTGGACTCCCCGGTTTACATTTGAACAGGGGCTTGCCCAGACGATCGACTGGTACCTCAACAACAGCGATTGGATTGCAGGCGTATCCTCCGGTGCATACCGCAACTACTATCTCTCAAAGGCACACACAGCCAGACAAAACGTTAAATCTTACGAATCAGCTGCATGAAAGGCATCATCTTAGCCGGTGGATCGGGTACGCGCTTGTATCCGATCACCAAAGGTATTTCCAAACAACTCGTTCCGGTATACGATAAGCCTATGATCTATTACCCGCTCTCCATTCTCATGATGGCGGGAATACGCGAGATCCTGATCATCACCACTCCGGAAGACAGCCCGCAGTTCAGGCGATTGCTCGGCAACGGTCACGAACTGGGTTGCCGCATTGAATATGCTGTACAGGAGAAACCCAACGGACTCGCACAGGCTTTTGTGATCGGGAAGGATTTCATCGGAAATGATTCCGTTAGCCTGATCCTGGGCGACAACATTTTTTATGGTTCACAATTACCTGCTCTCCTTCCATGCTGCCAGAAACCGAAAGGCGGGATTGTATTCGCATATGAGGTTGCTGATCCTGAACGCTATGGCGTTGTCGAATTTGATCCTGACGGACGGGCAATTTCCATTGAGGAGAAACCATCCAACCCGAAATCAACCTATGCAGTACCCGGCTTGTATTTCTATGATAATCGTGTAGTCGACATTGCTGCCAACCTGGAGCCTAGCAAGCGCGGAGAATATGAGATTACCGATGTAAACAAAGTGTACATGAACATGGGCGCGCTAAGCGTACGGATTCTGGATCGGGGCACAGCCTGGCTCGACACCGGTACGTTCGATTCACTTCACGATGCCTCAGAGTTTGTTCGGGTAATCGAAAAACGCCAGGGTGTGAAGGTTGGTTGCATTGAAGAGGTAGCCTATAACATGAATTTCATTACCGATGACGACCTCTCCGTGCTCGCGGAAAAGTTGCAGAAAAGCGGTTATGGGAACTACTTGCGCAAAATTCTGGCCCAGGCCAAAAATCGCGATACGCAAATGGTGACTGCCTGACAGATTTAAGGTAAGTCAACAAAAAAGGTCAGTCCTTAACAGACTGACCTTTTTTATTGGGTTTCGTTCGCGTTACATCAGCAGGTAGTGCACGATGGCATAAGCTGCAAGCACCACCACTCCTGCCATAATCAGCTGTCTGGTTCGCTTCTTACGATTGGAAGCCTCAGCCTTCCGGATAATCAGTTCGTCTAATTTCAACTTCAAACGAATAAGACTTGCGCTGTCTTTTCCGATAAAGTCCTCCGATCCCGACCGGAATACATCCGATACAAGCGTGGCATTCTCTTCACCCGTTATGTAAATCACAAAAATCTCAGGTCGTTCAAGTTTAATAAACCGAAGAACGTCTACACCCTTCTGCTCACCTTCCAGGTTGTGGTCAAGCAAAATCAGGTCAGGATTTTCAGGCAGCTTCGCGAGACAATCATCGGCTGTAGCAAAGCCGGTAGCATGATGTCCGAGCGACTCCAGATAGCAGACGAGCATTTTCCGGTATACCGTGTCATCGTCCAGCACGAATATTTTCAGGGCAGTGCTATTGTTCATGATATTTTTATTGTTTTTCCCGTGAGAGGGGCAAAAACAACTCCAGTGCGGTATTTAGCGTGATTCGAACACTTGCCGTCAGGTTTCGCTCAAAATAGGACGGCTTTTTCCAATTATTGGAAATATGGGACTGTCCCTCCTTCAAGATTACGCTGTTTTGCGGGTTTCAGGGTGCCGGTCTGATTCTTGGACAAGGGGTTCAAAAAACAAACATTATGTACGGCATCGTAAATAAAGCAATCGAAGACCTCGTCCGCGAAAACTTCGGTGACAACGCATGGGAAGCCATTAAGCAACGCAGCGGGGTAGATATCGACTTCTTTCTCAGCAACGAACCTTATGACGACTCCGTGACGTACAAGCTCGCACAGGCAGCGGCCGAAGAAACCGGCATGACACTGGAAAGTGTATTGTCAGCGTTTGGTGAGTGGTGGGTGTTGCGAACAAGCCGCGAAAAGTATGGCGCGCTTTTACAAGCAGGCGGAACAACACTGAGTTCCTTTTTGCGTAACCTGCCGGTTTTCCACAACCGTATCATGATGATTTACCCTAAACTGACACCTCCGGAGTTCAGGGTTTCGAACGAAACTGAAAAATCAATCGATGTTCATTATCACTCTGCCCGGCAGGGACTTCAGGCCTTCGTGCGTGGACTGCTGCTTGGCATCGGAAAACTTTACAATCAGGAAGTATCTGTCAACTTATTGCAAACCCGCACCGAAGGCGCGAGTCACGAGATCTATCGGGTAAGTTGGGCTTAACCGCATAACCGCGTACCATGGCACCACTCAATTTTTCCCCCGACCAGTTCAACCGGTTATTCCCGTTCTACTTTCTCTTGAACGAATCTAACGAGGTTACGTCCTGCGGAAAAGGATTGGATAAACTCCTTCAGGTGCAATGCCCGCAATCATTTTTCGATCTGTTTTATATTGAACGACCCAGGAAAGTTATCCATGAAACCGATTTTACCACCTTAACCAATCAGGTGGTTATTATTGGTTGTACGGCACTGCCTAACATCCGCTTGCGCGGACAATTTGATATTCTGGCTCCCGGAGAAATCTTGTTTGTAGGAGCGCCCTGGTTCAACTCGGTTGACGAAGTAGTTAATCACCAACTGTCGTTCTCTGATTTTGCCCTTCACGATCCCGTGATTGATATGCTTCATATCATGAAATCTCAGGAGATCGCGAACCAGGAGATTAAAACCCTGCTCGAAAAAATTAACGACCATAAGAATGCGCTCAAGCAGGACCAGCTAATACTGCGCGAACGCGAATATCAACTTCTTCAATCCGAGAAGAGATTCTCGTCATTGATCATGAACCTGCAAACCGGTGTTCTGCTGGAAGATGAAAACCGCGTCATCGTACTGTGCAACACGATGTTCTGCAACCTGTTTGGAATACCGGCAGACCCGAAAGACCTGGAGGGAATGGACTGTTCGAATGCAGCGGAGGAAAATAAAACCATGTTCCTCGATCCCGAAACCTTCGTATCGCGGATCGAACAAATACTCGCAGAGCGGAAACTGGTGCTGGCCGAAACGCTGGAACTTGCGGACGGCAGGGTATTTCTGCGTGATTACATTCCCATTTTCGTATCGGATGAATACAAAGGCCACCTTTGGAAATACACCGATGTAACACAACGTTACAACTACGAACGGAAACTAAAGGCACAGGAAGAAAAGTACCGTGGGATCATTGAGAACATGAAGCTGGGCCTCATTGAAGTTAACCTTCAGGATGAAATCCAGTTTGCGAACGAAACATTCTGCGAACTGGGTGGCTACTCGCACGATGAACTTATTGGCAAACAGGCCGCAACCCTATTTGCTGCGGAAAAAGCAAAATCAGTCATTGAAGAAAAAGCTGCCTTGAGGAGGCGTGGAGTATCCGACAGCTACGAAGTTCAGGTTCGCGATAAAAAAGGCCAGCCGCGCTGGTGGTTTATCAGCGGAGCACCGAATTATAACGATGCTGGTGAATTAATCGGTTCGGTAGGTATTCACCTCGACATCACCGAACAAAAGTTGCTCGAGGACGACCTCCGGGTAGCTAAAAACAAGGCCGAAGAATCATCGCGGGCGAAAGAAAGCTTCCTGGCGAACATGAGCCACGAAATCCGAACACCACTCAATGCCATCATTGGTATGGTTCGCGAATTGAAACGAACAGACCTTACCAAGCAGCAGAATGAATGTCTGCACCATGCGCACTCAGCCTCGCAACACCTGTTGTCTATTGTCAACAACATTCTCGACATCTCGAAAATCGAGGCCGGTGAATTCCGTATTGAAGCCCAACCATTCAATCTGCGCACCGTGCTTGACGATGCGTACGCGATCATGGAACCGGCTGCGAATGACAAGAACCTCCAGTTTACCATGAAGGTGGATGATCAACTGGCTCCAACGCTCGTGGGCGATGCAGGCCACCTGCGCCAAATCCTGATCAACATTTTAGGTAACGCCATCAAGTTTACGCTTCAGGGACGCATTGATGTTCAATGCAGGATACTCAGTTCTACGGGTGACTCACAGCGTGTCCGCATCGATATCTCGGATACGGGTGTGGGGATGACACCTTCATTTCTGCAAAATATCTTCAAAAAATTCTCACAGGAAGACGACTCAACGGTTCGCAGATTTGGTGGCACCGGGCTGGGAATGGCAATCACGAGCGAACTGGTACAACTCATGCACGGATCAATTCAGGTGGAGAGTGAAAAAGACAAGGGCAGTCGCTTCGAACTGATCTTTGAGTGGCCAATCGCACAACTGCTGGCAGACGAGTCGGTAGTCAACGATCAGGAGGCCGATCTTCAGGAAAATCTTAACGTTCTGATTGTTGAGGATAATGAACTGAATCGTATGGTAGCAAGGCACTGCCTGAGTTATCACAAGTGCACAATCTCGGAAGCACGCAACGGAGCGGAAGCGATCATGATGCTGAAAACCAACACCTATGATATTGTGTTGATGGATCTACATATGCCGGAAATGGATGGTATTACAGCCACTACGGTTATACGACAGCAAATGAAACTCAATGTTCCGATCATTGCATTAACCGCTAACGCGTTCCAGGCCGAGATCGATAAGTGTCTTGCAGCGGGAATGAACAGCTACGTTACAAAACCTTTCGATGAAAAAGATCTGATCAACCGAATCAAACAAACACTTAAATCATCCCGCATGCTCCACAACATGAGTCGGCCTGCACCCGCGGTAATCCCGATGCAGAAATTGTACAATCTGACCAAACTCGAACAAATAAGTCATGGCGATCGTCAGTTCCTCAGGAAGATTCTCACCATCTTCTGTACAGACATGCCACCGATGCTGAACCAAATCAGGAAAAGCATTCAAACAAGTGATGTAGCAACATTGCGCTCCGTCTCTCATCAAATGAAGCCTACCCTGGAAAATCTGGGCATCGACACCCTCTATGATGTAATCCGTTCGCTCGAGAAAACCACACAGGTGAATACAGAAACACACGAACTCAGTGAAAAGCTAAACGAGGTACTATCGGAAGTGCTAACCGATGTGCGCGCGACTGTGCTGGCATAACCGGCGGGCGGTAATGCTCCTGCCCTTCCAAAAACTGCCGGAAAGGCATTTCACTTTGTATTTAAAAGTACTTTTAATACTTTTGAAGACAAAGCCGTATGAAGCATTTTGTCGAGCGAAAATCGATTGTCAGGGAGATCTGGGGAAAGAGCGATACCATTCTATTCATCTTTGCCGCATCCGCTGCTGAATTCGCCCTAAACAAGGCAGTGGACTGGCTCTATTTCACTGGCCGCCTCCCATCCGACCCGATCGGCAGGCTCTTCTCAACCGTTACATATGCACGCGCCATTGTCTTTTCAACGGAAACGGATGCCCTTCGCGCTATCGACTCCATGACTGCCATCCACGCCCAGGTTGAAACCAAACGGCAGGCACAAATTCCTGACTGGGCTTACCGCGATGTCCTCTCGATGCTGATTGATTACTCCATACGGTCGTACGAGTTACTCGAACAAAAACTCGAGCCATTCGAAAAAGAAGAGATCTTCAACACGTTTCGTAACGTTGGCAAGCGAATGAAACTCGCGGGGTTACCCGACACGTTTACCGCATGGCAACGCATGCGCAAGCAGCAACTTCAACAGAATTTAAAATTCAGCGTGTACTCCGAGGACCTATTTATCCAATACCGAAAACACCTGGGTTGGTTCAGGTTCACCCTGTTACTCGAAGCACAGGCGCTTATGGCACCGGAAGAAGTGCGCAACCATCTGGGCCTGCGAAAAACTTCCCGCATGAATGTGATGATCAGCCTTTACAAAGCAACAAAAGTGTTCCGGGCAGATCGCCTGCTAAAAACACTTATCCTTCCCCCGCGGTACCGGCAACAAATTTTCTCGCTCGATCGGCCCGCATAACCTGCACAAATTATATAGTATCTTACCGCATGCTTATTCGGGAGGATGCGCTCAGCCATTGGATGAATAACTTCTACGGGTATGGATCGTGGGATGCAAACGTCTGGTTTGTGGCGTTTGAGGAAAGCGGTGGCGACCTGCCGGAAGATGTGGCGGAGCGAATCAATTATTTCCTGAAGGAGCACCCGCAAAAAAAGCCCGCCCTGTGTGACATCCGCGCGTTATACCAACAGGTGGGTGCCCGACTGGAAGGGCCGCGCGCTAAAAAGTTTGCTACGCTTTACGATCATCGCTTTGGGAAAGGAGCGGTTACCCATGGCGGCTGGAAGAATCTGATTGCATTTTCTTTTGGGATTCGTAACCGCAAACTACCGGACCTGAGTGCGTACCAAAAGACGAAATTTGTTCAACCGGCCGCTCACCAGGAAGCGTTGATCACGCTTTATCCACTACCCGCACCCCACAACCATGCGTGGTATTATAGTTGGCTCGACATCCCTCAGTTAAGTTTCCTGAAGAGCCGTAAGGGTTACCAGGAAAAGGTCTTTCCGCAACGCATGCAAACCATTCTCAAAAATATCGATAGCCATAAGCCCGGTGTTGTCGTTATGTTCGGAATGAATGCGATCGCAGAAATCAAAAAGTCGGTGCTTGACTTTTTTCCAGATGCTGGTTTCAAAACCGCCAAGGCTGTGAAACTCGTTACACCCCAGTATCATTGGGCCGATCTGAACGGCACGCGGTTGGTGATCACTACGCAGGTGCCTACCCTGCGGCACAACCGTGTTGAGACTGGTTTTGACTGGTTTGCATTTGGAAAAGAAGTAGCCGGAACCAGACGCCAGCCGTAAACCGGGGTGTTATGCGTGTGAATCGATGGCCCGCTTAAGCTGATCCATCCCCATTGCACCAGATTGTCGCCATACAATATTGCCTTTTTTGAAAAGTATAAAAGTAGGTACTCCGGAAATTCCATACCGGGCCGAGACAGCAGGGGCCGTATCCACATTGATCTTTAAAATCCGGGCCCTATCCCCCACAACTGACTTGAGCTGATCAATGACCGGTGCCATCATCTTACACGGGCCACACCAGTCGGCATAAAAATCAACAAGCACCGGTTTATCCGCATTGATAATTTCCCAAAAAGAGCTCTTCGCCTGTGTTGATTCCATTTTCGTAGTGCTTCGTTACCGGCAGAACACACGCGCAGTCAAATTGGTTTCATGAGGGTTAACAGGCAGTGTTGCTTATCTTTGGCGTTTTCAGCATCCATGAAGTTTAGAACAGCCGTACGAAGCATGCTTGCCAGTGACAAAGCTCCCGGCATTATTCTGATCGTGTGTACACTTGTATCGCTCTCGCTGAGTAATTGGTTACCCTCCTACGCAGCATTGTGGCAGGCACACATTGGCCATCATACCGTGACCCATTGGATCAACGATGGATTGATGACGATCTTCTTTTTGCTGATCGGGCTTGAACTTGAACGCGAAGTTTATCAGGGCGAATTATCAACCGTTCGCAGTGCCATGCTTCCCGCATTGGCCGCGCTGGGCGGAATGATCGTACCGGCCGCTATTTACTATATGATCAACACACGAGCCGGTGGAAACCCAGCGGGTATCGGTGTTCCCATGGCTACTGACATCGCATTCGCGCTTGCGGCACTTTCACTCGCGGGAAAACGTGTTCCCTCCGGACTCAAAATCTTCCTTACTGCACTTGCCGTGATTGATGATCTGGGTGCTATCCTGGTCATTGCCGTCTTCTATACCAGCACCATCCACTGGATAAACCTCGGCATTGCAGGCGGTATTTTTGGGCTGCTGCTGATCTTTAACCGTATGAAAATTCACAGCATCTGGCCTTATCTGATTGGCGGGGCCGTGATGTGGTACTTCATGATGGGATCAGGTGTTCATGCCACCATTACCGGAGTTTTGGTTGCCTTTGCAATTCCGTTTGGATCGGGTGGCCGGGAAACGCTATCCTTTAAACTGGAGCATTCCCTTGCCAAGCCGGTTGCCTTCATTATTCTGCCACTGTTTGCACTGGCCAATACGAGTATCATCATTAGGGACGGTTTTTATCATGAACTCGGAAGCGCTGTGAGCCTGGGCATTATGGCCGGCCTGTTTTTCGGTAAACCGATTGGCATTCTGCTGTTTACGTATGCTTCTGTAAAACTCAAGCTGAGCAAACTCACGCACGGACTAAACTGGAAGCACATTTTCGGTGCCGGAATGCTGGGAGGAATCGGTTTTACGATGTCAATCTTTGTGAGCCTGCTGGCGTTTGACGATCCTTCCCTGATCGATCACGCAAAAATTTCGGTGATGCTGGCTTCGCTGTTCAGCGGACTGGCCGGGTTCTTATACCTGCGCAAAGCAGCGCAAACCCCTGAACGTAAAAAGGACTCGTGAAGAGTCCCTTTTACATTGGTTCGGTATGACTGACAGGTTAATCAACCTCCAGACCCAGACCTTTCATTTTAGCCTGAAGCTTCTTCAGCTTCGCGCCGTATTTCGCTTCATCGTATGCGGTAAGGTCGTTGTAAATACTTTGCAATCCGTACAGAATGTTTTCATCGTTTGGCTTGAGCGCCTCAAGCTTCTCCCAATACGGAAGTGACTCTTTTAGCTTCTGTTCAATCTTCAGGTAAAGCTGCTGACGCTTGGCAATATCTTTTATACCATCACGCTCTTTCCGGACTTCACCCACCTCTGCATAGGTAACCTCAGCCATACTGGCATTGATATCGAAATGATTTGCATCCAGTTCGAGTCCCTTCCGGAAGGCCTTCAATGCCTCAGGCTTGTTATTCAGTTCTTTATTCAGTTCACCCAGCAGGTAATAGCTTTCCGGTGAAGGCGAGGTTTGGATTTGCTCCTCTACCATCGCTTTTGCGGCATCGAATTGTTTGGTTGTCAGGTATACATTCAACTCGTTTTTCGCGAAATCCTCCCGGAAAGGGAACTTCTCACGGCCTTCCTTTGCAACAGCCAGTGCTTTCTCTTTGTCGCCTTTGTCGTTATAGATCTGGAACAGAATCAGGTACATGTCGGGATTCTTTCCACCCTTTTCTTTGTACTTCAGCGCTGCTTCTTCCGCAGAATCGTAGTGCATGATGTTGATTGCAGCCAGCGACTGAACATAATACGTCAACGTGTCGTTGGGATATTTTGACAGGTAGTCTTCAAAAATGCTTCTGGCAATCTGCCCTTTTGCGTAGCTGCCTTCATAGTCCGGCTCGTCTAACTGTAACAATTTGATACTTTTGGCAAGGTACCAGTTTGCCCATTGCTCGAGTTGCTGCGACTTGTTCACCGGAGTGAAAGTTCCAGGTGACATCACGAAATATTCCGTTTCTTTTTTCTTGTTGAGGTCTTCAGCTTTCTTGAACGACTCCAGGGCAACTTTCCGGGCATCTGCTTCAAGTGATTTGAGCGATTCATCCGGAATAGTATCCAATGTAGCGTAGACCAGTCCGCGGTAGTACCAGGCATAGCCATCAACTCCAACTTTAGGATCCGCGACCGAAATATCGGCCTGCTCTTTTGCTTCCTTATATTTTCCTTCCTGATACAGGGAAAGAATTTTCTTGGCGTTAGGCTTCGGGGCTTTCTGCCCAAATACAACAGCCGGAGCCAACAGCAAAATCAGAAGTATCTTTTTCATTCGTATAGTGTTTAGTAATCGATTATTGGTTTTGTTCTAGGTCCATGTGGATTTTTTCCACAGATGAGATATGATCATCTTCATTCAGCTTGATCAGCCTTACCCCTTGCGTGGCACGGCCCATAACCCGAAGTTCTTTTACTTCAATCCGGATTGTAATGCCCGAACGATTGATGATCATGAGTTCATCTTTATCTGTCACTTCCTTAATGGCAACAAGTTTGCCAGTTTTTTCGGTAACATTAATAGTTTTTACACCTTTTCCCCCACGTTTCGTTACACGGTAGTCATCGATCAATGAACGTTTGCCATATCCTTTTTCCGACACAACCAGCAGGTTGGCATCCGGCCGGGTAAGACATACCATCCCGATCACTTTATCCAACGGGTTGTCCAGTGTTACGCCTCGAACCCCGGCTGCGGTACGACCCATCGGCCGCACATCCGATTCATTGAAGCGTACTGCCTTACCTTCCGATTTGGCAATAACAATATCATTCTTGCCATTGGTGAGCGAAGCATTTAACAACTTGTCACCTTCGTGAATTGTAATCGCGGTGATTCCACCCTGACGAGGTCTGGAATAGGCTTCGAGCGAAGTCTTCTTGATCGTACCGTTTTCCGTACACAAGATCACAAAGTTGTTCGACAGGTACTCTTCATCCTCCAGGTTGGTAATCTTCAGGATTGCTTTGATGTTATCCCCCGGCTGAATGTTAATCAGGTTCTGAACAGCTCTTCCTTTAGACGTTTTGTTGCCTTCCGGAATTTCATACACGCGCTTCCAGTGAACCTGTCCCTGCTCGGTAAAGATCAGCAGGTAGTTGTGCGCATGCGCGATAAACAGGTGCTCCGTAAAGTCGTCCTCTTTCGTTACCGCTCCGCGCGATCCAACACCGCCTCTGCCCTGCGTACGGTAATCCGACAAGATGGTCCGCTTGATATAACCCTGGTTGGAAATCGTGATCACCATCTCATCGTTGGCAATCATGTCTTCCACTGTAATGTCTTCTTCGGTTTGAACGACTTCTGTTTTACGCTCGTCTCCGTAGCGCTCGCGAATCTCGGTCAATTCGTCTTTGATGATTTGCATCCGAACGCCTTCGTCACTCAGGATCGCGTTCAGACGATCAATAAGCGCCTTAACTTCTTTGTATTCCTGCTGGATTTTGTCACGCTCCAGACCGGTGAGGCGCTGAAGACGCATGTCCAGAATAGCCTTCGATTGGATCTCCGAAAGACCAAACCGGGACATCAATTCATTTTTAGCCGTTTCCGGGTCGCGTGAGGCGCGGATCAGGGCAATTACCTCGTCCAGATGATCCAGGGCTATGAGATAGCCCTCGAGGATATGGGCGCGCTTTTCGGCCTCCGAAAGTTCAAATTTGGTTCGTCTTACCACCACCTCATGGCGGTGTTCCACGAAGTATTTAACGAGGTCTTTCAGGTTAAGCGTCTGTGGCCGGCCCTTTACAAGAGCTACATTGTTAATTCCGAAAGACGACTGTAACGATGTGAGCTTGAAGAGGTTATTAAGGGTTATGTTCGCAATTGCATCCTTCTTCAGGTCATACACAATTCGAAGGCCCTCGCGGT
The DNA here is from genome assembly GCA_016786495.1 of Cyclobacteriaceae bacterium. Classification (GTDB taxonomy): domain Bacteria; phylum Bacteroidota; class Bacteroidia; order Cytophagales; family Cyclobacteriaceae; genus UBA2336. The sequence goes on along the minus strand of JAEUUJ010000088.1, from coordinate 9,003 downwards.
CTGATTCATCCCGGATGTCGGAAATGCCCTCGATCTTTTTCTCGTTGACCAGCATGGCGGTCTTCTCAATCATCTGGGCCTTGTTCACCTGGTAGGGTATTTCGGTCACGATGATCTGCTCGCGGCCGTTGGCCGTGGTGGTAATTTCTGCTTTCGCGCGAACCACTACTTTGCCTCTTCCTGTCCGGTAGGCTTCGCGAACTCCGTTGGTACCGTAAATAATCCCTCCTGTTGGGAAGTCGGGCGCGGTTACCAGCTTCATCAACTCTTCGATTGCAATGTCGTTGTTGTCGATGTACGCAATGATGCCGTTCACCACCTCGGTGAGGTTATGCGGAGCCATGTTCGTGGCCATGCCCACGGCAATACCGGACGCACCGTTTACCAGCAGATTCGGAATCTTGCTCGGCAGTACGCTGGGCTCGCTGTTCTGATCGTCATACGTTGGCTTGAAGTCAACCGTATCTTTATTGATGTCAGCAAGAATTTCTTCCGCAATTCGTTTCAGTCGTGCTTCGGTATAGCGCATCGCGGCCGGAGCATCCCCGTCAATCGAACCGAAGTTACCCTGACCATCCACAAGGATGTAACGCATCGACCAGTCTTGTGCCATGCGCACCATTGTGTCATAAATCGATGCATCACCGTGCGGGTGATACTTACCCATGACGTCCCCGACTATACGTGCCGACTTCTTGTAAGCCTTGTTGTAGTTTACCCCCAACTCAAGCATCCCGTATAACACCCTGCGGTGTACGGGCTTGAGCCCGTCGCGGACGTCCGGCAAGGCGCGGGAGATGATCACCGACATCGAGTAGTCGATGTAGGCACCCCGCATTTCGTCTTCAATATTAATCGGAATTATCGCTTGTCTGCCTGGAGTCAGGCCACCGGTTTCTTCGGCCATTTAGAACTGTGTTTTGACTGATTTTTAATGCATAGAGACGCATCACTTTGCGTCTCTACATTGACGAGCAAGATACCAAATTCTGACCGAAAACCGGTCAAAAAATGCTGCCTAATACGGATTTAATTTGCGTTTGTTTTTACCCTTGTACTTGATCAGCTCGGGGTAGTTCTCACCGTAGTGCGGATTCTGTTTTTTGTAGATCGGGTGAACGCGGCTCCGATACTCCCGGTTTCCGTGGGCATGGTTGATTTGTGCCGTACACTGCTTGTGAAAGCACTTTCTTAACTCAGGTAAACGATACGAGACCCCCACGTTGACGTAAAAAGCGTTCATATGATGCTTGAACTCCGGGCTCCCGCCCAGGCTGGCAAGCTTAAAGGTTTTAAACTCATACGAAGGCCGGATGAACACCCGGAAATACTCCGACATTTCACGCTCTACGGTTGCACCCAGGTTGACGTAAACTCCACGCGTTATGTTTGCCTTGTCAAACTTCTTCCCGAGCCCGTATCCCCCGATGTTGGCATCGATCGTGAGCAGATAATCTTCATAGCGGTAAACCGATCCGCCCAACATCACAAAATACTTCTGAAGCATGAACGAGGAAACATCCGGAGCGAACGACCGGATATCTTTTCCGTAGCGGATGGGTTCAAAATCTCTGACCTTCGTGAACTCGAGCGAGTACCCCAACCCGATCCGGTAACGCTGCAGGAATTCGTAGTGGATCGTGAGCTTCAGCGGAATGTTAAACGACTTGCTCTTGAATCCGATTTTAGCCGTGTCGGAGTTAACCGCAAAGTCGGCTGGATTAATCACGAGGTCGGTGGTATCAACCCGATTAAACCAGTTGGTGAATCCAACGGTGGGTACATCGGGATTAAAAACAATTGGCTGACCGGAAGCCGGCTGATAGATGCCGTAGCCGTCAAGTTCATGCTTGAATGTGGTTGCCCCGTAGCCCGTGCTCAACCCGATCGTAAACTTGCTTAGCAGTTTGCGGATACCCGGGCCTTTACGGTCCACATAAAAATGATCAAGCGGTATGCTGTTGTCCTTACCCTTGTCTTGCGAGAATGCCAGGTTTGCGCTGCACAGGCAGACCAGCAGGGTTAGTATGGTACACGTCCGGATCAAGCGTGGGAGGAAACTGAAAATGGAAGATTGACCAACAACCTGTTCACGAGCTGCTTTTTGAACTTTATCTGCACCAAAACCCTAAAAATACGCTAATTCACGCTATTGTCCTACCCTAGTAATTGGCTGGTTTCGCTTCTAACGAAGTAAAGGTGTGGAATAGTGTCTGGCCTTTTTTGACGGTGTAGGTAAACGAATAATTCGAGTCGCGCCCATCGGGTGTTGTGAGTGTCAGGGATGTTTCGTTGGTGCCTTCCTGCAACGGAACGCGCGTATAGGCAATGCTGTGCGGCAGGGTTTGCCAGTTACGGGTGTCAGCCTTCTCCGTAAAGGCATTAACAGCGCCCAGAACCGCGCCCCAGCCCTTGCTTTCCTTGCGGAGGCTTTCTTCTGCCGCCTTTTTGAGCGCAGCCCGGATAAGCGTTTTACTGAACTCCAACGCCATACGGTCCTGCAGGCTCTTAAATGCGATTTGGTTGATGTCTTCTGCCACCTGGAGCGGATACGTCTGCCCTGCGGTCGTTATCTCACCCCGGTTGAAATACAGCGGCCGTTCAACATATTTGGGAAAGGCTACCCGAAACATCCTTAGATCGCTCAGGCTTGAGCGTTCATCTTTGTCGTACACCTGAAACGGAAAACTCATGGTCTGCCCTTCATTTTCCAGCACGAAGAGGTTCTCCGGGCCACCGGTGATGGCAAAGTTGATGCTCCACTCGCTCTTGACCGGCCCCAAGCCGTTGTGCCAAAAGAACACCAGGTCCGCATCGGGCTGTTTGGCGGGATTGAAATCGCTCCATCCGAATTTGTCGCGGAAGGTATTATACTCTTCCGTAAAGCCCATGTGCCAGGCACTGATCAGCAAGTCTTTTTTGAGTTGATCCGGAGCAGACAGGTTAAACATTGTGGTATAATCCTCGTCATAAATTTCAAGTGCGTTGCGATACGCAATGAATGCGTTGTTCCAGTCGCCATTTGCCTGGTAAATGATACCCATCAGGTTATGGATGAAGGCATCGCGCTGATATTTTTTCGGATTCTTATACTTGTCGGATAGCTGCTGCAAGCGAATGTTAAGTCTCCGGCACTCGACCAGCGCTTCCTCGTACTGATTCATCTTCAGGAAGTTGAGCGCTTTGTAGTAGAGAGGCATCAGGTGCTCATGATCTTCACCCCGATACACGGTGATGGTGGGATTGGTTAAATAGGAAGCTGCTTCCGCGAGGTAGTTAACCTTATAATCTTCACCAAAGAGATAAGCCCGTTCAAACGCCTTGTTACTTTTCACGTAGTCGCCCTTCATCGAGCGCAGCAATCCCAAATTCAGATAATATAAAAACTGAACGTTTGATTTCTGGTACTGCTTGTCGCTCTTAAGCTCGGTCAGCGCCTGATCGATGTTCCCATTTTCAAACTGCTCATTGAAGCTCGTGCTCGCCTCATAAAACGAGGCGCATGCTGAAACCAGCATCATCAGGCTGACGATGATTATGGACTTTTTCAGCATGACCGAGCCCGGTTAGTTTTTAACGAATTTCTTGATTTCGTTCTGGCCCAGCCAGATGCGCTTATTCGTTTCGATATCCGTGAGGAATAAGGTTGTCTGATAATTCACAACCCGTTTGTTATTGTACGTGTCGGTTTCAGCGTTCATTTCACCAAACAACATCACATCAGCGCCCTGCTCCTTGCCCCAGGCGGCCACGGTTGCCGGATCGGCAAAATCCTGCTGAGAGGCACGTTCCTGCCGTAATTTATCACGAAATTCGTCTGACTCCACGAGTTCGGCCAGCCCTGAATTCAGGATAACCATTTCGAATTTTTTGATGTAGTTACCTGCATCGATGTGTTCACTGGTTTTGTTCTTGATCATCCCCATCACGATCACGGGTTTATGCCCGAGGGATTCCGCGTACTTTTTAAATGCATCAGACATAAAAAGGTCGTGAATCATCTGGTCGGCTACTTTGCGGGAATCGGTATCATTCCAGCGGCCGCTTAAATCGATTTCCGTTGAAGGATCGATGCGGGTCACGGATCGGGAGCAAGAACCAAGGGTAAAAACAGCGAGTACAGAAAGCAGTAGAATGCGTTTCATAAAACAGAATTGAGGGTTATACCGATAAAATCAAAAACCTTGCCGGGTTAGCTAAACACGTTTCAGTTCGCTGATCACGGATTGCGGGTCGTTTGCGCTAAATACAAAGTTTCCGGCCACCAGTACATCAGCACCGGCTTCCTTCAACGGTTTTGCGTTCGTAAGGTTTACCCCGCCATCAATTTCAATCAATGCCTTTGAGCCGGTTTTGCGGATGAGTTCTTTTAACTGCTTAACCTTCTGGTAGGTGTTCTCGATAAACTTCTGACCACCAAAGCCGGGGTTAACCGACATCACACAAATCAAATCGATATCGGCGATCGTATTCTCGAGGGCCGACACTGATGTATGCGGGTTGATCGCCACCCCCGCCTTGCATCCCAGCGCTTTGATCTGCTGGATGTTGCGATGAAGGTGATTGCATGCTTCGATGTGTACCGAAATGATCCCGGCCCCGGCCTTCTGAAATGCTTCCACATAACGTTCCGGATGAACAATCATCAGGTGAACATCAAGGGGCTTTTTCGCATGGCGTTTTATTGCTTCCGTTACCGGGATGCCAAAGGAAATGTTTGGCACAAATTCACCGTCCATGATGTCGACATGGATCCAGTCGGCCTGACTTTCATTCAGCATCTTCACTTCCCGTTCCAGGTTTGCAAAATCAGCCGCCAGGATTGACGGAGCGATGACTAAACTGCTCATGCACTAAAATTTTAGGCAAATATAAGCCCGGGCTCCCGGGTTTCGCAGAATGGCCGTATTTATATCTTGATCAGTTTGTACGTTTCATACCGGCTGCCAATCCGCACGGTGAGGAAATACACGCCCGGAATAAAACTGCCAATGTTAACGGTGTATGAATTGTCGGGCCAACTGTACGCGAGCCGATTAACCGCCACCACCTGACCCTGCGCATTAACGATCGCAACTTCGCTCAGTTGGATCATCGAAGGTTTCCGCGGTGCCAGGGTAAACGTATCCTGTACCGGATTGGGATACACGACAAGGGAATGATTCTCTTCATCGTCAACACTGGTAACTTCGAGGTAGTTAACCACTGCCCGGTAATGCGGTATACCGAAACCAAGTTGATTGTCAGGCGATGCTGCTTTTGAAGCCGACATCCTTATTGCTTCCATCAGCTCCGCGCGCGTTAAATCGGGATACCGTTGACGCAAACCCGCTACAAGCCCTGCTGTAAGCGGAGAAGAAAAAGACGTTCCATTGTTGCTCGCAATTGCCCCGTTCGAGCCAATAACGGTCACGCCCGTACCCAACGCTACCACATCGGGCTTGATTCTTCCATCGGCAGCCGGACCCATTGAACTGTTCGGGTTGCGCGTCCCCTGCAGGTTGATATTGCCAACCGCGAGCACGTCTTCCGCATCGGCAGGTGCAGTGATGATTTGCCAGCTAAGATCATTGCCCGAGTTGCCCGCACTGTTCACCAGGAAAATTCCCTTCGAAGCTGCGATCACAGCTGCGCGGGTTATCACCGCGGTTGCTCCGTCCATGTCCGACTTATCGTAATCCATGCTGGAATCGTCAAACGTATTATACCCAAGCGATGTATTGATCACGTCAACGCCTGCGCTGTCGGCACGCTCTGCTGCAAACAGCCAGTTGTATTCTTCAATGCGGTATTCGGTGGGAATGTTCTCGGTAACGTAAAGTTGAAATGTTGCTTTGTAGGCACCCGCGGAGAAGTCATTTGCCCCTACCGTTGCCTGAACACCTAACACAGAAAGAACCTGTGTGCCGTGTGAACTGTTTTGATAAACATCGGGCGAGTTCATTACAAAATTCCAGGAGACCTCCTGATTGATGCGGTTCGAATAAATTTCCTGAAACGGTGCCTGGGTATTCACCCCGGTAAATCCGCCATCCATCACTGCCACAATCACACCCTCTCCATGATAGCCGTCTGCATGCATTTCATCAATTCCGAGCATGGCGAGTTGGCCCTGAGTCATGTCATCGGCCGTGCCAGACAGCCCGAACTTAAATGACTTCCGAATTTTAACGGTGGTTCCGCCCGGGGCAACGAATTCGGTATCAGCCGACTTTACAAACGCGAGATTATTAACGGCTGTGAGTTGAGCATTCGTGCATTCAATCAATGCCCCGTTCATCCATTTTGTTTTGTACAATACGTTGGCACCCGTGTTCCGCACCTGCTGAATGTACGCTGCGGTGACCGGTAAATCTTCTGCGATGATGTCAATGCCCTGGGTGACCCTGCGCTGAATTGAGCGTGCATTTAAAAATGTCTCGGGATGATCAACGGCATGGCCGGTACCCGTTTTATCGGTAAAGAATATCATGTACCGATTAACCTGCGCCTCCGAAATCCCGGCACTGATCAACACGAAAAACAACACGAACCTAATTCTGCCCATACTCAATCAGCGTTTGAACATACATGATACCACTCAGGATTACCTGTGTTCCGATTTCACAATCACCTTGTGTACTACAATACGTCACATCTGTAATCTCCTGCTTTACAAGCCCAATATTTCGTACGTAAAATTCCTGCCGCATATCCTTAAAGGTAATTGGATCAAATTCATCTTCCTGCACAATCTGGATGTACGGTCCAACCTGTTCACCGCTTTCAAGCTGATATGATTTTCCCACAGTGGTTACTGTATACTCATCGGCTGATAAGGTATTCAGCGCGTTGCCATCCCACGTCCGGTTTGTGACAGCCGGAAAAGCAATGCGGACGTACGGTACGTTTTCTTCCGAAACCACCACATTTGCGGTATTCAGTCGCACCGACCAAACTTCGGTGAACGTCCACGGATCGGAAGGTGTACTTCGCTCACTCCGGTGAATGGTGTAGGTGTAGCCGCCTTCCTGGTTGATAAACGAATCGACAACCTCGGTTTTCAATTGGAAGGTGCGCGATTCCGAGTCATCGATATTCAGATACCGGGTTTCACTAACCTGGTAGATCTGATAAAACCCCTTGCGCAGCGGGAAATAATCTGCGTCTGAAGCCATCCTGGTTTCGTCATCACCACAGCCCGCCAGCACCATCAGCAGCCCCGCCAGATATTTATAGAAATTTTTCAATAAACCGGTCTTTTGTCTTGAATCCGCCCGTATCTTTAAACGTAAACAGGAACAAAGTTATTTCTTTATTTTCGATTCTGCATGGCACTCAAGACTTTAGTTAAAGTAGGTAAAATTTCAAACCTCAGCGATGCACGGTATTGTGCTGGCATGAGTGTCGATATGCTCGGATTCAGTGTGATCTCCAGTCAGGAGAACTATGTAAGTCCCGAACTTTTTCGCGAAATGCGTGGCTGGTTTACAGGACCGTCAATCGTTACCGAAATTTACGGGATTGAAAAACACGAAGACCTCGCACCCATCGTTCAGAATTACCTGCCCGATTTTGTAGAGGGCACGCTGGCGGATATCAAAAAGCTTCACGCTTCGTTTGTCGCGTTCATCGTTTCCACTACGTACGAGGAGATAAAAGCGCACGAAGACGAATTGGGCATCCATCGCCCGCAGATTGCCTACCTGATTGTTCCGGAATCAACTCCGATGGAACAACTGGACCTGCTCTCAAAAGAATACAAACTCCTGCTGCGTATTGATTCGATTACCCCGGAAGACAGTAAACTGCATTACGCTTATATCAAAGGTATTGCACTTCAGGGCGGCACGGAAGACAAGCCCGGCCTCAAAAATTACGATGCGCTGGCTTCGGTGCTTGAAAAGCTCGAAACAGAAGATTAGTTATTTGTATCCGCCAAGCTTCAAGGCCTTCTCCACTGCGTCACGGGTTGTGTTTTCATACGTGATGGTAACACGCTTGTCAGACTCCACCCACTCCCGGATTTTATCAAGCCGTTTCTTCTTAACATTTTTCAATACCGGAACGCCAATGCTCTTCAACGCAGCCGAGTTGTAGTGTTGCTCGTATTGCTTTTTCATCGGCACTACCAGCAGCTTCTTGCCCAGGTAGAGCGCTTCCGCGGGTGTTTCAAATCCCGCACCGCACAAAATTCCCTTGCAGGATAACAGGCTTGCAGCAAACTCATCCTTGTTCACAGGATAAACAGACAGTTTGCCGATGTGATATGGCTTGCGGGTATGTTTGGAAAATATGTGCCAGCGAACGTTGGGAACTTTCATCAACAGCGGAACAAGTTTTCGGTCATCGTAAGCGGGCAAGTAAACCGTATAGTGATCGCCTTCGCTTGGCGTGGCTTCGCGTATGGACGACCGAATGACAGGTGTAAACATATTCTCATCGAACTTCGCGAAGTGAAAGGATACGGCCGCGTTAGCCGGTGCATAGTTTTTCAGTATCCACTCACCTACCGGATCGAAATGTTTGGGTTGCGGAACCTTGGGCGACAGCAGGGCCGACTGATGACTCAACGCGATGCACGGCACGTCACGTTTCTTTGCCGCCCAGGCTGCGATGGGTTCAAAGTCGTTGATGATGAGGTCGTACTTATCAACCGGAAAGTTCTTGATCTCTTTATAAACCTCCTTGGAACTGTTCTGCTTGAATGTTTTAAACAAATCAATTCCGCCCGATTTACCGAAGTAAAAACTCAGCCCCCGCGACTTGTATTTCAACGGGTAGTCGAGTTTAATATCGGCTTGTGCACCGCTCACGAAAATATCCAGTTTCCCGTATTCGCGGAGGATAGGAATAATGTCTTCTGCCCGGCTGATGTGGCCGTTGCCGGTGCCCTGAATTGCGTAGAGTATTTTCACTTTTTTACGGTAAGGAACTCGTTCACCAGGTCGCGGAATATCTCATCGTTGTCGAGCTTGTGTTCGAGTCGCTTGGGCAATTTAACAGAATTTGCAATCGGATCAT
>JAEUUJ010000089.1 GCA_016786495.1 Cyclobacteriaceae bacterium | reverse complement strand
CATAGCAATGATCCGATGGAATCGTGCAGGTCGGCCGCGATGCGTTTACGTTCGGTTTCGGTTGAATCGATCTGAAGCTGGATCATTTTATTCTGAAACTCCAGATCCATGATGCGCCTTTTCTCCTGCTCCTGGAACATCCTGCGTTGATACAGTGCAATGAAAACAGCAAATCCCACGCAGAGGATCAGCATACCCATCGACCCGATGATGATTATATTGACGACTTCACTAGTTTGTAGTTCTGCCATAGTGCAATCGCAAAAAGTACATTTTTAATTAAATTAAGAACATTTGGAACCATCCAAAGATATGAAAGAGCTTCCCTGTCTCCCTCCAAATAATTACTAGACAAGAAAACAAAAAGACTTCCTGAGTAGTAGAAAAGGGTGGCAAAAGCTATCCAAAGTATAGGCAGGCGATGAATGTGCATCACCTTTAACTCACTTAACAACTTGTAAAAAATCGCAATCGATATCCCGATCAAAATTAGTCCATCAACAGCACTCGAGCCTATCAAAAGAGGCGGAACACTATCAGGCCAAACGAAACAAACGATGTAAAAAATTACAACACCAGCATAAAAGATTATAAAAGGAACCTTTCTTGAAAATTGCCGACTAAAAATGTAAAGCAGTATCGAAAATTGAATAAACATAAAGATATCTCCTACCATCAGATTGCGCGCCTTAAAAACACGCGATAGTGTTAGCATTGAGATATCGGCAATGGGCGCAATTACCAGCAACCAGCGAAGTGGTGAAATTTCAATAGGTAACTTTCTCCATTGAATGGTTGCCAACACTAACGGCAACAGAACCGAAAGAGAGCAAACATAAGCTATTAACCAAGGAATTTGCATAACATAAAATAGTAGGCTCTTGAGAGCCTACCATTAAAATTACTTTATAAAGGTTTACTACTACAATAAGGAGGACATGGAAATGACTGATCTACGATTATCGGGTCACCATTCGCCTGCGCAGATGCGGATCCTGTAGCTTGCGGAAGCAGGTCATTACCATCTTCATCCACACCAACAAGAAGCAACTGCTTTTTCCCATTGTCGTCAATTGCATAATATGCACGAATACCCACACTGCGACTCTCATCCAATACTCGCCTGATACTTTCATGGCCAAAATAATGAGCCTCCGTTTCGCCAGGCTTTATGGTCGCCCTGTAGTTTGCTGTCCACTTTTTTGCGGTCTCCAATGAAATTGGTCCGCCTTCTGATCCATTAAAGGTTGCCATAGATAATGATTTTTTAGTGTTCGTGAATATAAAGCAGAATTCCGATTCTCATAATCCTGAATAGGAGTAACTCCTATTGATTCCGCATCATTTTGCGAATTTTTGTCCGGATCGCTTCAATTCTTCCTCGATGTCAATCCATTACCTCCTCATCCCGGTACAAACTCCTACCCCAAAAATTTCGGTAATTTTTTACGAACGGCTTATTCAATCATCAGCTTATTCGGAATTGTAATCGAAATCGTAGTGCCCTGCCCAACCTCAGACGTGATGTAAATTGTACCCGAAAGCTTTTCCACCATTTCTTTTACGATGTACAATCCAAGTCCGGCACCCTGGCTGCGGTCGGTAGCACGATAAAACATATTAAAAACACTGTCGATATAATCAGCATGTATACCAATACCATTGTCGCGCACCTGCAATATGCAGTGTGCTGGTGTAATGGTAGCCAACACTTCCACCAGCTTTTGCTCCTTTGCATCGTCTCCGTATTTCAACGCGTTTGAAATCAGGTTGTGCAAAATCACTGAAATCCGGTAAGCATCCGAAAAAAAAGCGGTGTGATCATGTACCTCAATCTTTTTCACCGTTTTGTGAAACCCCTGCAGATACTGCATCTGGTTGAAGGCATTCTGAATCATTTGCTCCATATCCACCGCCTCAATATTCAACTCCCCCCGGGCATTGCGCGAGTAGTCAAGAATCTCCTTAATTGTTTCATCAAGCTTGAGTACACTCCGCTCAATCATTTCAAAATAACTTGGGAGCACTTTCGGATCCTTGAAACCTTCCAGCTTGGCCACATTCACTAATCCCAAAATAGACGATAAGGGCGATCGCAAATCGTGCGACACACTGTACACGAAAGAATCCAATTCTTTATTAATCTTAACCAGTTGATCGTTCTGCTGCCGCAAAATCTCCTCCTGCGCCTGCCGGTTTGTTTCGTAGCGGTGTTGGCGCAACGCATACCGAATCGCCAACGGTAACCTCGACAGGTTCGTTTTCAACACATAATCATCTGCACCACGCTTCAAACAGTTTACCGCAAACTCTTCCGACACCGCTCCCGTTACCAGGATGAAGGGAATGTCAAGCTTTTTATTCTGACAAATTTTCAACGCTTCCAATGAATTGAACTGGGGCAGGGAGTGATCCGATAAAATCACATCCGGATGGAACGAATCAAGTGCCTCAGTAAACTGCTCGCGTGTATCCACCCGAATGCGGGTGAAAACAAATTTCTCCTTTCGCAACGCGTAGTCCACCAGCACTGCGTCTTCTTCCACATCTTCCAGAATCAATATTCTCAATTCTCTTTCCATGCTCAGGATTTACTTGTTTGCGGAGGCTGATTCAGGATCATCCAGAAAAAGCCCAATTGCGTAACCGCTTTCACAAACTGATCAAAATCAACCGGCTTCACGATGTACGCGTTAACACCCAGGTTGTAGGCCTCAATAATGTCTTTATCTTCTTTCGAAGACGTGAGCATCACCACGGGTATCACTTTTCGCTTCTCGTCCGACTTCAATTTTCGCAGTACCTCAATCCCGTCTACCCGGGGCATTTTAACATCCATGAGAATGAGTTTCGGCATGTCGTTCTTTTCATCATACAGATAGTCGAGTGCCTCCTGCCCGTCTTCCAGGTGAATCAGGTTATTGGCCAGGTTGTTTTTCTTCAGCGCACGGATCGCAAGTTCTGCATCGTTCGGATTATCCTCCACCAGTAAAATCTCAGCTGCGTTTCTCATGGTTCATGGGTTAAGTGAAAAGTAAAATTTTGCTCCTTCGTTAATCCTGCCTTCGGCCCACACCTCTCCCCCGTGCCGTTTCACGATGGTTTTTATTAATGCCAGGCCCACGCCTGTGCCTTCAAATTCGTTCATCTTATGCAAGCGCTGAAAAACACCGAAGAGTTTATCGATGTACTTCATATCGAAACCCGCTCCGTTATCGCTTATGTAGTACACTTTTCTGCCGTCTTTACGGAACGACCCAATCTCGATCATGGAAACCTCCTTCTTGGAAGAATACTTCAGCGCGTTTGAAATCAGGTTAATCCAAACCTGTCGCATCATCGCCTGATCACCCACTGCTGACTCTAAATCCAGAATCTTTATCGCCAGTTTCCGGTCTTTCATTTCGGCCGTTTGCTCGCGGACAATGTTTTCCACAACTTCCTTCATATTAATCGGACCGATACTCACCTGCTTCCGGCCAAGCCGCGAAAAGTCAAGCAAGTCATCAATCAACTGGCCCATACGCATTGTGTTGCGGATGATGACTTCAGTTATCCGCCTCGCTTCATCATCCATCGTCTCGTGATACTCCTCCTTCAAAATATTGGCATACCCGATGATCGACCGCAACGGTGCACGCAAATCGTGCGACACCGAATACGTAAACCCTTCAAGCTCACGATTCAAATCGAGTATTCGGTCCTGCGATTTTTTTCGCTCGGTATTGTCGATCACAGTCGACCGGCTCTTGACGTAATCTCCTTCCGCTGTTCGAATTGCTGTTGAATTCAAGATCACCGGAAAAACCGAACCGTCTTTGCGGGTAAGTTCAAATTCCAGGTCAGTCACGGAACCGGTTCTCATAAACTCAGGAAATGCATCCTGAAAAAGTTTTTTTCCGGTATCGGTCAGCAGGTCGCGAAAACGCAACTTGCCCACCACCTCTTCGTGCGTGTAGCCTAACCAGTTCAATTCTGTTTGGTTGATCTCTACATACGTTCCGCTGGCATCAAGCGAGTGGTAACCGACCGGAGCGTGATCGTACAGATCCTTAATATCCAGCGCCTTTTGCTTTAACCGCGCTTCCGCTTCATTCCGTAACCGCAAGGACGAGTTGATGGTGTAAAAAAGATAAAATGTAATGATGAGCATTACAGCCACCAGCCCGATAAATGAATATTGAAACTGCTGCACACTGGTATCGGTGATGGTGCTACGCGATCGAAATGCGCCCATCTCGGCATTTTGGATGTTGGTAATTGCCTTTCGGATGGCATCCGTATTCCGTTTGCCTTCGCCTGTCGCCACCAGGGCCTGCGCGTCAGCGAAACTCTTTTTCCGGAGGGCAATTACATTTTGTATCCACTGCTGCTGAACGCTAACCAGCGTGCGCACGGTATCGAGTCTGGCGTGTTGAGATGATCCTTTATAGATGAGCGAATCAAGTGCGTTCAGGTATCCATCGATGTTAGCAGACGCTTCATAATAGGGTTCCAGGAAAGTCTCGTTGCCGGTTAGTAAAAAGCCACGCTGGCCGCTTTCCATATCAACCATAGCCTTTATAACCCGCTCAGCCGTATTTACCACACGCGTCGCATGCGATTCCAGCGTAGCCGAATCCATCAGCCGCTGTGTGCTCAGGTAGGAAAACACCCCGAGAACCACCAGCACCAGTGCGGTTATAGTAAATCCGATCAACACCCGTTTATCGAAATAAAACTTCATATACAGATTAAGCCGACAATAACTAAGAAGCGTACGCAGGAAATATCACAACTCTACCTGCTGTTGACCGAATCAAAATCCTTTTTCGATCATTTTTTGAGGTCGAGTGAAAGGTAGAATTCCCCGTTTCACGCTTCAACTCGTTATTTAAATTTTTTTTTAAAAAAACGTCTATTTCTATAGGAGTTACTCCTATGGAACCTGATGGATTTTGATGTATGGTATTACCTTGTTTCCATTATTTTCCTCACTTGCTATGCGATATACTCCCGTGATAACCGCCCGAAAAACCGGCCTTTTACCCATTGCCGATCACAATAGCCGTGTACTTATTTTGGATACAATGCCGGGAGAAAAATCTTTGATACTGCAGCAGTATTATGCCTGTAAAAGTAATTTCTTCTGGAAAATACTCTTTAAGGTATTCAAGGTGCCGAACATTACCGACTACCGGCTAAAAAAACAATTGTTGTTTAAACATGGAATTGCCCTTTGGAATGTGTTGGAGTTCGGGGAACAAAAAGCAAATGGCGAATACAGTGTGACCAGCGAAACACCCAATGACTTTTATACCTTTTTTCAGAATCATCCGAAAATCACCCGGATCATTTTCAATGGTAACAACGCAGCTGATTTTTATGCCCAGCATGTTGGCTACTTTAATGGATTGACGATGGAAATTCTGCCCTCTACCAGCGCATTAAATACCTGGAAGTCGTTCGAAGAAAAGGCAGAAGTTTGGGCCCACGCGCTTAGTCGCGAAGCGTAACCCATCCCCTGCCGCCACAAAGGAAATTTCACGTTGTCGTAAGAACACGCAGACCTTGATTAACCGGGGCAAAGGCTTAACTTTAGTTTATTAAACTTTTGCCTATGAAACCCATTTCTTCCATTCTCGCCATCGGATGCGTATTCATCCTGGCCGCCTGCTCCTTCAGTGCCGGAACTAACAAAAATCTGTCAACAGGCCTCTCCTATAGTTACAACGGTTTTGCCGTTGAACAGGTCGTGCTGGTTGATTCAGAAAATACTGTAAAAAATGACAATGAAGTTGTGCTGGGGTCGAAAGTTGCCATAGCAGCAGAAGGGCTGACGAACTATTCGCTCAAAGACAATAAGGCGTTTCCCGGACTCCAACTGTTAGTTACCGACAAGCAGGGAAATCCAGTGATTGATGAAGCCGATCTGTTTAAAGACACAGAAGGATTCCCGGCAGAAGATGCCGCATACCTTCGCGGAACAGTAACGATTGGTGAGCCGATGAAAGCCGGAGAAACCTATCATGTTAAGGTACGCTTCTGGGACAAAAACGAACCGGAGAACGAACTCACAGCCGAGATTGATCTGGTCGTGCAATAATTATCGTTAGCTCAATAAGATTGCCGTATGAATAAAAGCCTGTCTGCAAGCCTGGCGATACTTCTCTTACTTACTGCGTGTAACGTTAAGGAAACCTCTGCCCCGCAACCCACCGTAGCCATCACTCATCCTGCGTGGATCATGCAGGGGAATATCTATGAAGTAAATGTCCGGCAATACACTACTGAAGGAACACTTACTGCGTTCAGTCAACACCTCGACCGGTTAAAAAATATGGGCGTGCAAACGCTCTGGTTTATGCCGCTCAATCCCATCAGCAAAAAAGACCGCAAAGGATCGCTCGGAAGTTATTACGCTGTCGCGGATTACAAAACCATCAATCCGGAGTTCGGCACGCTCGACGACTGGAAAAAACTTGTTACCGAAATTCACAACCGGGGAATGAAAGTGGTGATCGACTGGGTTCCCAACCACACGGGTGCCGATCACACGTGGATCACAACACATCCGGATTTTTATGTTCAGGATTCCACAGGAAAACCTGCCGTGGCGTTCGACTGGGCAGATGTTCGCCAACTCGACTATACCAATACCGTAATGCAGGACAGCATGATCAATTCCATGAAAGGGTGGCTGACTACCGGTATCGATGGCTTCCGCGTTGACGTTGCATGGAATGTGCCCGCCAGCTTCTGGAATAAATGCATTCCGCAATTGAAAGCCATAAACGCAGACCTCTTCATGCTCGCCGAAGGCGATAAAGCCTATCTGTCAACCTGTGGCTTTGATGCCGTATATCCCTGGCCGATGTTTAAACTCATGTGCAAAGTTGCCAAAGGCGAACGCGATGTTTCAGTACTCGATAGTATGAAGGCCGTAAACGATACGCTCTATGCTCCTGGAACGATTCAAATGTATTTCACCAGTAACCATGACGAGAACAGTTGGAACAAGTCTGACTTCGGAATGTTCCCGGGAGCTTCTCACGCTCCGTTTGCCGTATTCACACAAACCATGGCCGGCAGTGTTCCGCTCGTATACAGCGGTCAGGAAGAACCTGTTTTGAGGGCCCTGCAGTTTTTCGACAAAGACCCGATCGGTTTCCAGAAATACGAACGCCAGAAGTTTTACCAAACGCTGCTGGAGCTTCGTAAAAAAAATCCTGCGCTTGCAGCCGATGCAAGCTTTACCAAAGTATCGGTTGGAAATGAAAAAGCACTTTATGCGTTTACCCGCGAAAAAGACGGACACAAAATTCTTGTCATCCTCAATTTATCGCCTGCGGAACAGAAGGTTATCGTGAAACACGCTCACCTGCACGGAAACCCACACAATGTATTTATGGGTACCCGGGAGAGACTGGGTGATGTACCCTGGAACATCGAACCGTGGGGTTACGTAGTGTACGAATACTAAGTATCTGACTATCGATTGCTCAACCGCAGCTCCGTAAAGCTGAACAGATCTTTGTCGCCCGCGCGTCCGTTCTTAAACATAAGATAAAGCGTGTGCACACCGTTCGTTTCACGAATTCTGACTGAACTGTTTGGCTTTACCGTACCGATCAGTTCGCCATCCGGTTTGTCAAGACGCAGTTCAATCTCACCCGACATGTGGGATGCGCCCATGATAACGCTGGCATAAACCGATTTCACCGCAGTGAGATCAATCCGTTCAAATGAAGCCGTGGTGTTATGCTTTACCGCCAGCAACGCACCGGGGATACTGACCGCCTGTTCCGCTTTCAACACCGGACTGCGTAACGCTACTGAAGCCACATCGGCAATGCGGGGCGTTTTTGCAGTTCCCTTGTCACCATACGATGCCGTGATTACATACGCGCCCTCCTGCTCATTCCCCGGCATCACCGAACCTTTCAGTGGAAGCGAGGGTGTTTTTTTCTTTCCAAGCGATAGGATGTATTCGATCATTTTCTGAGCATCTTCTTTGCTGATCTGCGGATGCGCAGCCATTTCCGTTGTCCCCCATACACCGGCTCCTCCACGAATAACTTTATCGGCAAGTTTTGAAACAGCGTCTTTCTGATCGCGGTATTTATCTGCAACCTGCAGATAGGCGGGCCCGGCCGACTTTTGGTTAATCATATGACACGATTTGCAATCGCTGTTGTCGATCAGCGCTTTGCCGGGTAACTCCGCTTCCGCCTTTTGATGACCTTGCGAAGCAATCTGGGTCATGTCATAACCCTTCACAAAGTTGAACGTCACATTCACCGAATCGGGCCGGATTGTTCCTTTCTCGGTAGACCCGTCCTCACGGTCCGTTACGGCAACGGCATACTGCACGGGAGTATTCGGAAAATAAAATGTTTTATTACCCTCCAGCACGGATATGGCAACCGCGGGTGATTCATTACCTGCAATGATTTCTACACGCCCCACCGAAACCGCTCCATTCCGGTCGGTCACACGAAGTTCGGGCGTGAACACGCCAGGCTTATCAAACGTAACCGTAAACTTACCGTCTTTCGCAGCATACTTTTCTCCGTCAACAAACAATTCGATTGTAAGTTCATCACTGTCGGGGTCGCTGGTACCGCGCGAATCAAATTCAACCGTTAACGGAACTGCGCCATTGGCTTTATTCACCGTCAGCGCTGCAATGGGTGCACGGTTCCCTCCATTATAGTCGATGCGGATCAACCGTGCATCAAAATTCTGCTTAAACCATTGGGTTCCATACTCAAGCATGTAAAGTTTACCATCGGGCCCATATGCCAGATCCATGATGTTGTTGAACTTCGTGTTCGGCATGAAAGGCTCGATGTCCATGATCGCACCGTTTTTATCCATCGACACCAGGAACATCCAGTTCCGCATCCAGTCGTAGATCAACAGCTTGCCATCAAAATATTTCGGGAAC
>JAEUUJ010000081.1 GCA_016786495.1 Cyclobacteriaceae bacterium | reverse complement strand
GGGCGCTACGCGGTCACTTTTTTTTTTACCGCCGAAGAACTCTCCGCAGTTAATTGATCCGGCTGGATGGCTGACTGAACGTGCGCCATTTTCATCAGGGCCAGTTCAACGAGCAGACGCTGATTCTTGCTCGCCTTGTAGTTGATGTCGCACTGGCCTGCAATATTGAGCCAGCTCAATAATAATGACGGTGATGCAGCCATCGCCTGCTGTGCATACTTCTTGCGTACACTGTCAGGCACTTCCATCAATTCGGTTGTGCGGGCATCCTGCGATACCAGCAGGTTGCGAAGGTGTTCCGACAAGCCAACAATAAAATTATGACCATCAAAACCTTTGCGCAAAACCTCATCGAGCAGCAACAACGGTTTGGTATGATTCTGTGAAAGCAACGCATCCACGACATCGAAATAATAATCGTAGTCGAGAATGTGCAGGTTGGCCAGTACGTTCTTGAACGTGATCGGCTTCCCGGCCGAGTACGTCACCATCAGGTCGAAGATGGAAAGCGCATCGCGCAGGGCACCATCCGCTTTCTGAGCAATCAGGTGCAGCGCCTCTTCTTCAACTTTTATCTTTTCATGCTTCGCGATCACGCCAAGGTGCTTCGCGATGTCAGAAATCTGAATCCGGTTAAAATCAAAAATCTGGCACCGGGAAAGAATGGTTGGGATAACCTTGTGCTTCTCGGTGGTTGCCAGGATAAAAATCGCGTATGACGGTGGCTCCTCCAGTGTTTTCAAAAACGCGTTGAAAGCCGCGTTGGAGAGCATGTGAACCTCGTCTATAATATAGACCTTGAACTTTCCGAACTGTGGCGGGTAGCGCACCTGGTCGATCAGATTCCGGATATCCTCCACCGAGTTATTGGAAGCTGCATCGAGCTCAAAGATATTGAGTGAGTTGGTTTCGGCTTTTTCCTCGAAGCCGTTGATCAGCCGGGCCACGATCCGGGCGCAGGTGGTTTTACCCACACCGCGCGGTCCGCAGAAAAGCAGCGCCTGCGCAAGCTTGTTGGAATCGATGGCATTTTTGAGTGTGGTTGTAATATGCTCCTGGCCAACAACCTCATCGAAGCCGGTAGGGCGATATTTACGTGCCGATACAACAAAATTCTCCATCTGCCGCAAGATAGACGTTGAGCGGTAATTATCAATGCACGCGAATTCTAAGTTTGAGGTTCCGGGTTCAAGGCTAACCTGCCACCGTAAACCCGGAACTTTGAACCATTTTAGCCGTATATTTGTAATCCATTTTCGCTGAGGGATGCTCGGCACAGAAAAAATGGGGTCGACCGGTTTTGACAGGATGTGTGAAGCCGCAGGCCAGCATGCAGGCTCATGAGGGTAGAGCCTTAAACACTGCTCTCACAATTTACGTGGCGAAAATACTTACGCCATGGCTGCTTAATCTGACATAACGTTAGGTTAGCCTCGTCCGGATAAGATCCGGAAAGCCATCATCGCTCAGTTCCTTTGTTCTGCCGGAACTGGTATAGCGGTGTCGATTGCCAGAACTGCTCCGCGTGATGTTGCTAAGCGCGGCTAAGACTCAGTAACTAAGGAAGCGTTGAGGCTGTTGCCTGCCTTGCGATTCCCGAAAATCAAAGTCAACTAAGCATGTAGAATCTGTTGTTTTATCTTCTCTGGACGAGGGTTCAATTCCCTCCGACTCCACATCGCCCGCCGGAATCCAACAGGATGAAGGCGGGCTTTTTTATTTATCCGCCAAAGCTCCGAAGAAGCGGAGTTTATTACTCCCCTGATTTTCAAAAAGCACAGATTTTTACATGGCTGTAGGTTGCTGCGATTAATGGTTACTCCCCGTTTCAGCGCTCTTTAATTGAGTCTATGTGTTTCAAGTGAGAAATTGCTAACTTGGTTCTGACGAAATACTTTATGTGTTTATGTATCGATCAATAAAGACTATCTTTACGCTCAGTTTTTTCATGCTTTGTATGTGCGCGTGGGCCCAGGATACCCGAACAAAACGGGTTAGCGTTGAGCTTGGCTTCGATGGGATTTATGGAATCCCGAACGATGAGTACATCCGGGCTGAAGCTTCGTACTACGGAGAAGCTGAGAAGGATCTGGAAGGGTTGAGTTACAGGCGGTACATTGGTATAAAAGGCGAAGTCCAAACGCTTGATAACAAATTTGGATTGTCATGCGGCTTGCGGTACACATACCTTAATAGTTCACTCGGGAGGCCGAGTTACTATTCATCAAGCAGTGATTTCTTTTACTTCCTTATCAAACAAACAGAAAACTCAATTGAATATTTCAAGGTTAAAGAAATCACTCAGTCTTCACACTACCTCGGTATTCCGGTTGAGGTTAACTGGTATCCGTTCATGGAAAATTTTTTAACCTGTTATTTCAAAGCCAGTGCTGAAGTAGGTTATCGTGTTTCCACCAAAACAACTGTAGCGTTTGTTAACCGCGAAATGAATCCACTGCAGGATGCCGTAACCGATCGGTTTGAAGAACCCCGGAATGTCATGTCAACCATGGGCGCAAGTGTGGGTGTGAAAATCGGGAAAAGTAAAAAGGTGGCTTTCACCCTCGAAACCGGACCCTGGGGCTATTTAAATAATCGAACATCGGGAATAGTGGATCTAAAGGGCGGATTCGGAATACAGTTTAATCTTCACCTGGTTTTATAAAAATTTTGATGCATGAGAGTTAAGCTTTTCGCGCTGCTGATCACAATGAGCTGGTTAATGACAGGCTGTAATGATGAGGCCGTGCTTCAACGATCCGTTTTTGTCAACGATCCGCAGAATCCGGGGTTGCCAAAATACTCTGAAGTTGGGTACAATACATTCGGTGCGTACTATGACCGGCTAGCCTTTACCTCAAGCGAGGTTGTACCAATAAAAGTTATTGCTACCGGTGGAAACACGTCATTTAAACTGATTGGCACCCGCGCATCCCGGGAAATGGCCATTACCTTAACACTGGTGGGTTTCAGCGCAGAAAAGTACTCTGATTTGCTAGCGCTTGATAATGTTTCTCTGGACCTAAAAGACTCAGATAATGCGATAGCAATTGAAGACGAGTCGACAGAGGAGTCTGCGCAAATACTGAATGGCACATTTCATTTCAAGCGTGCGCAACATGTTTTAGTTGATGCGCAACCAGTCGCCATCGTGCTTTCCGGCACGTTTGAATTCCAGGCGTTAGTAAACGGTGAACCGATAACAGTTAGCAATGGCCGGTTTGACGTAGGCGTAGGCACAGACAATTTTTTCGCTTTCTAAGTCCGCCTTGCGAAAAAGCTACCCGTTCTTCGCTGATGTAATTAATGCTGATTAATGGAGGGTGTTACAGAACCTAAAGACTTTTTGTACTCCAGTCTCATCTTTTAAGTCGATATGTTCCTGCCTGATGAATGCAGAAACCTCTGGCTGATGATCTCCAAAAACTGATAAGAATTTCTTTTTTTGTTTGGGTACTTCAGTTGCAACCCCAGCCATCACGTAATACAATGTATGTTCATGGAGTACACGGTAATCGCGGCTTCCGACATTCATTTGCGGGGAATAATCCGGTTTAGCAACCGTAACGCGATAGTGCTTTAATAATTGAATCTTCCCGCTGTCCAAAACCTCCATGAATCCTGAAAGCGGTGCAGCCGTCTTAAAACCGGATGCACGAACAAACGTACGCTCCCTACCATCCCATGTCAGCGAAAAGCACTTCACCTTGCCGCCTTCCAAACCTTTCACCTGCTCCCCAACTTTTATTTCCAGCATATCAGAATAGATGTCGTACCGGATCGGAATGTTCGTAAAAGGAGCACCACCTTCCTGCAGAAAAATTGATGCGTTCTGCCAACGTTCGTCCACGTACGGTGTGCCAACGATATGCGCATCCGGACTAACCTGGTCTATTGAATTATATAAACCCATGCTCGTCCGTGTTTGCAAACGGGTCAACGAAAGTTGCGATTGTGTTATCTGGTTCTGCGCCAACACGATTTGCAAAAACCCCGTTAAGCCGGTTAACAGCAATACAAGTATTATCTTCATAGTGACAGCGTATTTTTTTTACTAAAAAAAGGCCATCATTCGATGGCCTTTAGTTGTTTAACTACAAATCGTCATCGAGCCCGGTGTACCGATGCCCGTTGGCAATCACCACGTAATCATCGGCAGGATCACCGCCCTGCAGATATCGCCATTCAACGTGAACGCTGTCGTTTGCAGGAAAAACCTCGCCCGTGATGTTCACAATCTCACCATGAATGATATCGGTTCCGGCCTCAATCGAGAATTTATTCCCGGTTCTGGCCACTTTCACCTTTGAATCAAAGAAATCGGGTTCGTCAATCCACAATGAATCATTGCTTCCGGATGTATTATAAATTTTGAAGTGATGGCTTTCCTGTGCCTCAAAAGGCTGGGTCAATTCAAATTCCGCCACAAATTCTCCGGTAGCCCGGGTAAACGGAACCTTTTGTACACCCTCCTCCTCGCACGCGAAGAAAACAATCATGCATATAATGATAACGTACTTAAATGCTTTCATAACTCTGGTCTTGGTTTACTGTTTGGTCCAAACTTTAGCTAAATCGATGAGCGGAGGCGAGAACAGCGGTCTTGACATGGACATTGACCACGTACCTGCTCCATTGCGGGTTCCATATCCGAAAATTCGCGTTTGTGTGTCCTGTTGCGGAACGTTGAGATTAACACCATCAGATGTCAGCACATATGCCCCGATGCGAACGGTACTTCCACCGCCCCACACATTGGTAGCGAGAAAAACCCCATCGGCAACCTTAGTGACAACCGAAGTGGGCGAAGAGCCACTTGTGTAGGTACCCGAAAGATCAACCGATGGATCAGGCTCTCCGTCTAACACGAAAACAATTCGTTCGGTCGTGCCGGAATAGCCGTCCTGATTTACGGCAGTATACGTAACCGTATACATCCCCGGCACATCTTCATCGATTTCCGATAGTGTAGTGTATTGAACATCTTCCGGCTGGGTCATCCCGGGTTCAATAAACTTGCTCTGAATAACCGTTTTCGTTACGGTTATTTCATTTTCACCTTCCAGCGCGGTTACTCCCGGATCTGAGTAAGGTTCTCCGGCTACGTGAACCAGAATGGCATCGCCCTCCATCGTGAATGTCGGGTAATTTGTAATTCGTGATATATCGGCTGTTGAATCATCTTCACATGACATCCCGGCAAACGCCATCAGGATCAGACCGTAAACTATCTTCTTCATACTGTCGTTGATTAGTTAATTCGATTAAAGAGTATTCCACCAAACCCGTTCGGTAACCTGCTTTTGTCCGCCAACCGCATTAAGCTCATCGCGATTGTTATCAATCTCTGCCGACGGGTAAGGCAATCGTTGCGGATATAACCCGGCGGTTACATTCCCCGGAGGTGTATCGAAAAAGTCAGGAAAGCCAGTTCTTTTCCGTTCGATGTGCGCCTCCAGCCCCTGGAAGTTCACCATCGATATCCATTTTTGGGTAATGATTTGCTCAATGGCTTCTGCCGGATTAAACTCATACGGTCCGCCAGTTCCATACAAACTGCTTGCTCCGCTTACACCGAGTTTATCAAATGAAGCTTCGATGCCCTCTTCGTATAACGTTTTAACATCGCCTGCTACGCCAAATCGCTCAACAGCTTCAGCCTGCAGGAATTTACTTTCGGCAACGCTCATGAATACAATGGGATGAAGCGGACCGATGTCGGGCTGAGAAAGGTCACGTGCAGAGGCATATGCGGTGGTGTTGTAGTCGCCCTGCTGCAATCCGATGTAATTAGACCCCCCGGTTACGGGTGTATTAAACTGTGCCGACACCCTTGAATCGCCGGCTGTGTTCAATTCATCAATGATTGTGCTGCTCGCAACAATGTCGACATAGCCACGGCCGTTACCCGCTGTTGATATTTGCGCTGCGAAAAAAGGATTCCGATAATCCTGGACATCCTCAAAAACAGCCATCTCAGCATCTTCAGTATCCAGAAATTCAGCACCCGAAGAGAACAAGCCTTCTATACCCGTCTGCGCAACGGATGGACGAGCCACCGACTGCCGGATAAATATCTTCAGCTTTAACGTGTTAGCGAACTTCACCCACTGATCCATGTCGCCCTGAAAAATAAGATCCTCATCTCCCACCGCGCGGGCGCTTGCTAATGTTCTGTCTTTCGACAACGCGTTATCGATGCGCACAATCAGGTCATCATAGATGTCTTCTCCGTCATCAAATTTTGGCGTAACCTCTCCGAGATTTCCCCGGAGCGCTTCCGAATAAGGTACCTTATCATACAGGTCGACCAGCATCTGAAACACATAAGCCGACATTACCTCGGAGATCAGAAAGTAATTCCAATCTTCATTTGCACTCGCATTGTCGGAAACAAATTTCAAATCCACCAAAGCACCCGAATACAATTCAGCATATGCCGCCGTGTATGAGTTTTCATTGATGTCGTAATCATCTGCGGCAGCATATTGATTTGCGGCAGGAGCTTGCGTCCAATGCTGCGCCCAAAGGCTGCCCAAAATCTGAAATTGGTCGCCCAGCACAAACGAAGCAGAGGCTATCCCGGTAGGAAGCGTAAGCTCAACGGTTGAGGATGACGGGTTGTTGGGGTCGGTGTTAACATCCAGAAAGTCGTTACACGAACTGATGAATGCAATCAACAGGATTAACCCGATTATTTTAACATTGCTTTTCATGATTGTTACTTTAAACATTAAAGAGTTAAACGGACATTAAATCCATAGCTGCGGGTAGTAGGAGTAGATCCGTATTCTCCGAACTCCGAGCCGATATCTGTACCAAACGTGGTTTGTTCAGGATCAATGAACACGTTTTCTTTCGGCACCCATAAGAACAGGTTGCGTCCGATAAGGCTAACCTCTACTTTTCCAAATGGAGTTCGCTCAAGCAGTGCTTTGGGAAGCGAGTATGACAATACCACTTCGCGCAATTTGACGAACGACTTGGAAACCATAAATGATCTGTCCAATTTCGATCCGCCACTACCCCAGTAGTCGGTGATTTCACCATCCGTTACTGAAATCGGAGTTGTATTATCGACCGTAACCGGGAATCCATTGTCGTCAACAACCGGCTCACCATCTACATCCAATACCTGCTGCGCTGAATTTGGTACAATGAATGGATTACGATCATTAAAGGTTGTGGCCGGCGTTGTGCCTGAAAAGTATACCAGCGTTGACGTGCGGCTGTACATGATTCCGCCATTGCGGATGTCGAAGGTTCCGGCAAGTGACACTCCCCGATAGCTGATTCTGTTCGTTATCCCTGCCGTGAATTTATATTGGGTGTTCCCAAGTACCTGCTTGTTTGGATCGGCTATCGGTTGACCATTTGCACCTACCACGATTCTTCCTTGTGCATCACGCAGCGGAACGCTGCCTTCAATTTCGAATGCCGGATGACCCACACGGGCGATCAACGAGTTACCCGACAGACCGCCCACGGCGAGTTGCGATGGGCCACCCAGGTCGAGAACTTCGGAAACATTTTTAGCCCAGTTCACCGAGATATCCCACTTCAGATTTCGTGTTTGAACTGCTGTTGCCGTGAGCAACAATTCGATACCCCGGTTGCGGAGCTTAGCGATGTTCAGGATTTGTGTCGTATATCCGCTTGATGCAGTGATCGGAGCCGCGAGAATATTATTTTTTACATCGCGCTGATATACGGTCGCATCAAGACCGATCCGGTTGTCCAGAAAACGCAAGTCTAAGCCGAGCTCAATATCGGTTGAAATCTCGGGTTCGAGATTCGGGTTACCAATTTGATTCGAGACTTCGAAGCCGGGAACATACTGAGCGTAAGGAGCGTTGTAGTTGATAAATCCATCGGTATGACCACCCTGAATAAAGATTGATCGTATTTGATACGTACCTGCATCTTTACCTACCTGCGCCCAACTTGCGCGGAGTTTAGCATATGAAAGCGTGGTGCTCTCCATTCCTAAGGCCGAGGTAATGTCGAGCCCCATATTCACGCCAGGATAGAAGAAACTTCTGCTATTCTCCGGCAAGGTTGATGACCAATCGTTACGGCCGCTAACCGACAGGTAGAGAAAGTCGCGGTACGAGAAGTTTGCCTGCGCAAACAAACCGATTAGCCGTCTCTTCGTAAAGTCGGTATTCGAAATGGGCGTATTCGCAGTGTTACTGAGGTTATAAAAACCCGGTATCACCAAATCATTGATTTCAGAAAACAAACTGCTGGTCATGCGCTCATTTATGTTCAATCCAACCAGTCCTGAAAAATTGATAAACGTGGTAATGTTCTTGTTAACATTCGCCAGGATATCGGTATTGAATTGGCGTTGACTTATTTTTTGATAGCTGAAATAACCTGGATCAGCTTTCGGTGCGTTTGGCCCGGTAATGTTTGTCTTCGGATTCCATTTTTTTAACTCGGTAGAGGTTACATCGCTGCCCACCCGACCGGTGAAACTTAACCAGTCGGTTGCCTTGTAACCGATTTCTGCGTTCCCATAAAATCTGTCGATAACACCGGTTGA
This sequence comes from Cyclobacteriaceae bacterium, assembly GCA_016786495.1. GTDB lineage: Bacteria > Bacteroidota > Bacteroidia > Cytophagales > Cyclobacteriaceae > UBA2336. Next base: position 106,215 of record JAEUUJ010000081.1, on the reverse strand, counting down.
TCCGAATTTCTTAAGAACATACCAGGGATTGACTGTAAATTCTGAGTAGTAGCCCTCCGGATCATTAAACTTGTTATTGATATCGGCTAGTTCCAACAATGAAATATCACGGGGAGTTTGCAGAATTTGATTGTACACAGTGGAGCCTTGTCCGGTGGGTACAAAACTGCTGTTTGTGCGTGCATAGTTTATGGATGCTGAACTGGTAATACCTCCCGCCAGTTCGGTTGCCCCCCGCACACTAAGCGTATTACGCTTGTACGAGTCGGCATCGGTGGGCATTATCCCGTCAGCATCAACATTGGCGTACGAGATATAGTAGTTAGACGACTTGTTTCCACCTTGCAGGGAAACGCTATTGGTAAACGTTTTGCCGATATCGAAAAACTCTTTGACATTGTCTTTGAGGCCAACAAAAGGCTTTACACGCTGCTGGTTATCCACCACACGCCCCCACACCCTGTCTCTTCCGTCAAATGCTGAACCCCAACTTGTATTTTCATTTGGGAAGTCGCGGCTTGAACCGAAAAATCCCTGTCCAAATTGATTTTGAAAAGTCGGGAGTTTGAGAATTTCATCCATTATCAAGGAAGAGGCAACTGTTACCTGTGCCTTCTTGCCCATCATTGCAGCATCCTTTCCTTTTTTTGTAGTGATGATAACTACTCCGGCAGCAGCCCGCGAGCCGTACAACGTAGTGGCGGCTGCGCCCTTTAAAACCGTTAATGACTCAATGTCTTCCGGGTTGATATCATTTACACGACTCCCAAAATCAGATGCACCGTTTAGGGTAGTTGTTCCGGTAAAACCCGATTCGATGGGAATGCCATCCACTACATACAACGGATTATTGCCTCCACTAAGCGATGTAAACCCCCGAACGATGACCTTGCTGGAAGCGCCTGGTGCACCGGAAGAACCGCTTACCATCACTCCTGCCATCTTGCCCTGCAATGAACTAAGCACACTGGGCGTGCGGCCTTGGCTAATCTCATCCGAGTTTACCGTAGCTACAGAATAACCCAGGCTCTTGGAACTTCGCTCAACGCCTATCGCGGTAACTACAACTTCGTCGAGTTGCTTGGAGTCTTGCGTAAGCACAATATCCAGAACCGTGCGCTCACCCACTGTAACGTCTTGCGTTATTGTTCCAATAAATGAAAATGTAAGCACCGCAGATGGTCCGGCAACGGTAATCGTGTAGTTTCCGTCCGAGTCAGTAACCGTGCCAGCCGTACTTCCTTTCACCATAACACTCACACCCGGCAAAGCAACTCCGTCTTCTGCCGAGGTTACCTTACCCGAAACCACCCGATCCTGAGCCCAGGCAACTGCTGTAAGCGTCAGGAACATGATGTTCATCAGTAAAATTTTCTTCATAGATTTTAGTTTGGTTATTATACCCTCAATACTGTATTGAGTATTCCAAAAGTGTTGAGCATCCGGATAAAAGAAATCACACCCATGGGAGGATTAATAGCTCACAAATCGCTGAGAAATGGTGCACCACCGCAAATTGCTCCCGATAAGCACTAGTTTTGTTCGTCAGCTAACGAAGATTTCGTTACGAATCACTGAACTCAACGTGAAAGCGACATTCATTTTATGCGAAAAAGTTCACTCTCCTGGAGTGATGCATTCATGAATCCGTTTGCGTTATCTTGCAACTGCAGATTTATTATAAGGTTTAGGATAATTACTATCTGCCAAAAAGCCCCTCACGGGGCTTTCCTTTTAACAATCATAGCCAGGCCGGTTAGCGTGTAATAATCTTCTTCTCAAACCCGATTGAAACAGCTTCTGATTTTGTATTGGCCTGAAGTTTTTTGTAAATATTCCGGGTATGGACTTTTGTCGTTTCTTTTGAGATCGATAATTCATCCGCGATTTGCGTATAGGTCTTTCCCGATGCGATCAGTTGTAAGACTTCGGTCTCCCGGCGGGTGAGCAGGTTACTCCCCGATGCGTAAAACTCTTTCACCACCAGGCGGGCAATTCGTGAGCTCATGGGGGCACCGCCTTTGCCGATTTCATCGAGGGCATTCAAAAGTTCCATATAATTGGAGCTTTTCGAAATATAGCCGGAGGCTCCGTTTTTTAGAGATTCAAATACAAATTTGCTGTCCTCATAAACCGTCATGATGATTACTTCGACGTATGGAAGCACCTTTTTTATCTGAAATGTACCCTCCACTCCGTTGACACCCGGTAATCCGATATCCATAATCACGATATCGGGCAGCACCTTGTAAATCTCTTTCAATAAGTCTTCAACGTTTCCATAGGTTGCTACCGTTTGATATCCCGTTGACGCATTGATGATGATCTGATATGCCTCGCGAATACCCGGATCATCTTCCACAATTACAACTCTTTTCCTGATCGGAATCTTGATACTTGTGTTCATAACTTAAGATTTGCGTTGTTACACTGATTCTCCTCCTACCATCGTCTAAACGAGTTTCTCGGCCCGTGCTTTCACCACCGCATCGGACCGATTGTTCACATGCAGTTTTCCATAGATATGTTTAATATGGGTTTTTACTGTATCGATACTGACCGAAAGTTCACGCGCGATGTAGTCGGTGGTTTTACCTTGAGCAAGGTTTCGAAGAACATCCGTTTCACGCTCCGTTAGCGGAGACTTCGGATTTTTGTGAAATGACCGAATGATCATGAATGCGATCTTGGAACTCATGGGTGCGCCTCCTGTAAACGCTTCATTAATAGCTTCAATCAGTTGAATATGATTGGAGTCTTTTGTGATGTAGCCGATGGCGCCTGCACAAAAAGCCTGAAAAACACTGTCAGCATCGTCATGGACAGTGAGCACAATTACCTTTACAGCCGAGAACTTTTGCTTGATCTTAAAAATCCCTTCGAGGCCGCTCATGCCCGGCAGCGAAAGATCCATCAGCACCAGATCGGGGTGGTCTTTTACCATTCTCTTTAATGCATCTTCACACCGCGAATAGGTCGCTACAACAAAATATTGCTCCAGCCCACGGATAATCATTTCGTAAGCATTGCGCAGGTCATCGTTATCTTCAATAATCACAATTCTTCTGATCAACCCTTCCCTAAAATTGTTCATGCCGTGATATTTTAAATGATAGCACCACCACCGTTCCATTCACCCCGCGGCTGGTTACAACAACCTGGCCATTAATTCGGGCAGCCCTCGATTTCATGTTCCGTAATCCATTACCCTTCGCATGCTCCGAGAGCCCGACACCGTCATCCTGCAACTCAATACTATAATCAGCGTTACGGTTCACGACAGTGAAATAGAGGTTCCTGGCCCTGGCGTGCTTCAGGGTATTTGTCATGGCTTCCTTCATTATCAGGATTATATTCCGATTGTAGCCCTCCGGGAGGGTTACATTGAAAGCCTCGGAAAGGATTTCATTTTGAACGTGAAATTTGATGCCGTTTTTTTCAAAATAATCGACTCCAAAATCACGGAGATACGAGACAACCTCTTTCAGGTTATTCGATTCAAAATCAATTGACCAGATAAAATCCTTCGTGCCGTGGTAGATGGCATGGGCATGTTTCTCAAAAAAATCAAATACCGAATGTAGCGTTCCTTCCGCATAGGTCATTTTCATAAGACTTGCCTGCGTCAACATATTTGCCAGCCGGTTGCCCATCTCATCATGAAAATCCATTGACATTTGTTTTTTCAGACGAATCGACTCCTGAATGCGCATTTGTTCCTGAACTTTTAGCTTGTAAATACGCCGGGTGGCCAACATCTGAATGGCGCCTGTTACACCCACTACTGCAAGCATGAAAATAACTACATAAAACAACGATGTCTGCCAGAATGCAGGCTTGATTACAAAAGGATATTCTGCAATTGTCCCCATTAACTTGTTTTCACTGATCGACTGAACTTTAAACTTGTAGTTTCCGGGTGCCAAGTTGGAATACGACACGATCTGTGACGAAGCAGGAGCCGACCAACCCTCATCTAATCCCTCCATGGTATACGTAAATGTGGTGTTGTAGGGATTGGATAGACTGGTTGAGGAGAACTGGAATGTTACATAATTCTCATGATGGTTCAGTTTAGGATTGACGAAGAGCTGAAATAATCCCGAGGTTGGCCCGACGGGTTTCGCTGCACGAAATAACGCCTGCGTTAAATACGTGGAAGGAGGCGACAAATCCGAAAGCTCATTTTTATCCTGATATTGGTATGCACCGTTTACGGTTCCGATAAAGATACCCTGACCCGATACCGACAGCGATGCATTAGCATAAACTTCCTCCCCATTAAAGCCATCTACCTTTCCGTACTTTTTTACACGCTCAACAGAATCGCCCTTGAGAATAACTTTGAATAACCCGTCATTGGAGGCTACAATTAAGTGTTGCCGATCGATGAATTCAACCAGTAGTACGTTTGACATATAAGAATCCAGGTGAATTGATTTCATGTGATTAAAGGCCGAGTCGAAAAAAAGCAGTTCAGGAAATTCTCCCGTTACCACATATTCATTCCACGGAAGCTTTCGGATACCATAAACCGTTGAAGCCCGAAGTCGGGACGGCCCTACCTGCATCAGACTGTCGCCGGATAATTTCAAAACACCAGACACCATGCCCCCTACATAGATTGATCCGTTAACTATAATGGGAGTTGTTACCGCTACCAGAAAGCCCTGGCTCTTCCGTCCATAGAATTTTGCCTGCGATCCTTCAATAACATAAAGACCCCGGTGTGTAGCAAGAATGATGGAGTCTCCGTGGGTCGTTACTCCATTCACATCGAGATAGACCGATTTGTCAGGAAAAACCGCAGTGGGGGTGAGTCGCCTTGTCTTAAAAATACCCTTTCGAAGTGTGCCTATAAAAAGGGTTGTATTTGAATAGTGCAGTGCAGTAATGGGCACGTCTGGCAGCACAGGCTTATCATACCCGATAACTCCGTGATGATAGGTTCCAAAGAGTAAGCCGCCATCAGGCTTTTTTGCGATTGATGTTATATCAACACCAACCGTAGATGGAATTTTTTGCCAGGCATGCTGCTTGTACTTGGCAATCCCCACGGCATCAACCGAAAGCCAAATACTTTTATCGCGGTCCTGAAATAAGGAATATGTATCATTTTTCAGATCGGTCGTGGCAGCTATCCAGTGCACCACCTTATCCCGATCGATTACAAAGAGCCGTCCGGTCATTACCCCCCAAACCCAGCCGCGCTCATCGAGAATTATCTTGTTGATAAAGTCTTTGTTACTCATGCCGGGAATCGGAATAAGCGAACTTCCGGTGGAATCGACTCTTTCGATCCCGGCAGTCGAAGCCACGATGAATTCATTATTGCCTGTTTGAGAGATGGAATGAATGGGCATCCTGGTTTTCCACGGGCCACGCGTCAGCATTGGTTCCGCGCGTTCTATCCCCGACAAAATTTGTCCCTGACGGTTAAGGAAGTGGATTTCTCCTTTTTCGGAGATATAGTGTGCAAATACACGGGGAAGCAGTCGTTGAATATCTTTCCGGAGCACCAGCGAATCGCCCCGAAGCGTAAATACCTCTCCTTTTTGATCGGTCACCCAAACGTGATCGTGTTCATCGAGAAACAATTCCGACAAGCTTCCGCAGATTAACTTTCCTTTATTCGGAATAATCTTGGAATTCTTCCCGTCAAAATGAATTAACCCAAGATTCGACAATATCCAGACGTTACCGTGCCGATCGGCCTGAACCCGAAACGTATACAGTGTTGCATTACGGTCACCTGCATTGATCTTGTATTCAGAAAACAACTTGCCGTCAAAACGATATATCGATCGGGTGATCGTTCCGAGCCATAGATTTCCGGTGTTATCCTGCGAAATGCTTACAATTTGTGAATGCTGAAGGCCCTCTTGCTGACCGAACTTTATGAAGGAAAAATCCTGCGCCAAAATACCCGTTGAGAGCAGCGCAAATACACACAATGAGGTTCCTGCAAAAGCGTACCTCATCGGAATAAAGCATTAAGAACACCGCATCCTCTCATTCAAACACATTCAGACCTTCTCCCTACCACTTACTAACCCAACGTGACAAATGTGGCCGGTGTTCGAATTTTACATGAACAGCAATATGTTGATGTAAACCGCTAACATGTGCAATAATCTCACCTTGGGAGGGTGACGGCTGAGCATGATTGTAACCTCTACCGCCAGCAAAAACGGTAGTGAAGACTTCCCAGGCATTAAAATATATTAGACACTATCCGGTTCCGGACACATCTATCAATCCAGCGAAGCCATATCAATCACAAACCGGTACTTTAAGGATAACGTGTCATATTGGATCCATCAGGTTAATGAATGAAGCATACGTTCCCGAATAACTGGCTCGGTCTCCAAATAAACCTTCTGGAAACTCCGTTACGGTATATACTCTTCCATTATTGTACTCCATGTCTTCACAGCCATATAACCAGTTCTTGTTATTATAGCCATGAGGATTGCTTATGGTGCCTGCAAAGAAATCTGTAATCACCAGCGGATCAGCAAAGATATTGGCATACCTGATCACGAGTAATTGATACGTATCATCCTGATAAGATCGGTTCATGATCAGCACATTATCCTTTATGATCGCTCCCTGAATCCGCGTTAACTCCTGACCGATCTCATCCCCGCTGGGGAAAACAGGATCAATTTGCGGGTAAATACGGGAGGCATTTGCCTGAATGGTGGGAAACGAATAACTGGTATTGGTAACCGGTAAAACCCAAATCATCGATTTACCTCCGCTTGAATAACTCGAACTAACGGTACTATAAAAATTACCCACTACAAAATGATTGACCGAATCGATCAGCGTCTGCGACAGGTACGATGCTTTAGCCCCTGAGTCGGTATCGAAAATAATTTCGCCCACCTGTGGCAGCATAAAAGTGTATTCGTAGATGAAGTTCTGGCCGCTCGCAACATCTGGATCAGACGGCTTAATGATTTTATAGATTTTATTGAGATCAAAAACCAGTATGGATGCACTATTTGCCATGTACAAGTAATGGCCGACCACCGTTAATCCGCTGGCGTGAGAATCGATATGCTTAAACTTGTTGGTTTGCGTGGTGTGGAGCTGTACTGGAACAACGTTAAAATATTTGCTCTGACTTAAATCCGCTATGGTAAGCTTACAGTTGTCCTCCCAGGTCGATTCACTTGTAAAATACCATCCATGAATGACATAGTTTCCATAGTTTGCAAGGCCCTGAGGTCGCCTGGTATTTTTCTGCTCGTTAATGCCAAACTTAAACTTGTTAAGACTTACGAGTTTGGTGGTGGTAGCGTTGAGCCCGCTCTGCAGTGCATCGCCTTCTGCAAAGACCTGCGAAACGGTTTTTGATGTTCTGCCGGAGAATGTGCTTTGCACAGTACTCGTAACATCGGTTGTACTAATCGTTATCTTATCCAGAATACCTGTTCTGGCCAAGGAGAGATTATTCGGAGCCGTAGTTTTGGAAGTTACGGGAACATCTTCCGATTCGCAATTACCAAGCGCAAGTACCAAAAGCAAAAGCGATAAGGTACGCGTTGTGAAGGTTGGGATTTTCATGAGATTTATGTGTTTAAAGTCCTAATAACAACGTTCGGGCAGCTTATTTATTTCTCACAGCGAAGCCATATCAATCACAAACCGGTATTTCACATCGCCTTTCAGCATGCGTTCGTAGGCTTCGTTGATGTAATTAATGTTGATCAGTTCAATGTCGGAAACAATGTTGTGCGCAGCACAATAGTCGAGCATCTCCTGGGTTTCCGGAATACCGCCAATAGACGAACCGGCAATGCTTCTGCGGTTGCCCAGCAGCGCAAAGCCCATCAACTCGATTGGTGTTGGCGGAATACCCACACAAATCATCGTGCCGTTGGTGTTCAGCGTCCGCAGCAGCGCATTGTAGTCGTGCGGAGCAGAAACGGTATTGATGATGAAATCAAACTTACTCTTCAAGTCCTTCATCTGTTTGGCATCGTTCAGCAAAGCAAAATGATGTGCGCCCAGTTTCCGGGCATCGGCCTCTTTGTTTGGGGAAGTACTGAGCATCGTTACATCCGCCCCAAATGCTGCCGCAAACTTCAGCGCCATGTGGCCCAGGCCACCGAGTCCAACCACAGCAACATTATGCCCCTTCCCCACCTTCCAATGACGCAAAGGCGAATACGTGGTAATTCCTGCACATAATAATGGAGCAACGTTCGCCAGCGGAAGTGTCTCAGAAACTTTCAACGCAAATTCTTCTGCAACAACCATCTGTTTTGAGTATCCGCCATAGGTAACTCCGCCATGAACTTTGTCGCGGGCGTTGTACGTGCCAGTTGCTCCGTTGTAACAATATTGTTCAAGCCCCTGTTTGCAGTTCTCGCATTCGCGGCATGAATCAACCAAACAGCCAACGGCTGCCAGATCGCCCGCCTTGAATTTCTTAACCTTTGCGCCTACGTGCGTCACTTTCCCTACAATTTCATGGCCTGGGACCATCGGATACAGCGATCCGCCCCATTCGTTGCGTACCTGGTGCAGGTCGGAGTGGCACACGCCACAGTACAAAATGTCAAATTGAATGTCTGAAGGGCCAACATCTCTCCGTTCGAAGTTGAAAAACTCGAGTTTCGAGGTTGCCGTTTGGGCAGCGTATCCTTTGGTAGCGATCATAGCAATGTTTGATTTTGTTCTACAAGTTAAAACATGTAACGCAATAAAAGGTTCGTTATGACAAGTATCCACAAACAAAAAAGTCCCGACTTAGTCAGGACTTTTTTATTTCATTGATCAGAGATCAATTACTTCTTCTTCTTGGCAGCTTTCTTTTTAGTTGCTTTTTTCTTAGCTGCTTTCTTCGCTTTCTTTGCCATAGCGTTGATAGTTTTAGTTAAACATACTGTTAAGGTACTACTTCGTACTGAAATAACAAAGTTTTAACAGTTTTTTTCACATTTACCGATGTTGACATCGTTATCATCAACAAGACACATCGAGTATAAATCACGCTCACAAACAAAAATCATGTTCAACAATTACTTGAAGTGACGATCAATCATCATCACTTGACATACTTCGTTACCGGATACCATATTGGCTTCGTATTCACGCCTTGCTTCTCCAAATATTCATCGAAGAAGTTCCAGGTAACGTAACCATCATCCGATTCCGGTTCCAATAAATAGAATGCAAGGTTGCCTAACGGCTGTGCCAACTCAACTATATAGTCGCCTTTGCTGAACTTCTGCTTCTTCGTAACAAACTTACCATATGCACGCGCCATAAAATGACCTTCGAACTTGCGTTGCGCCTTCTCATACTTCGAAATTTCAAACCCTTCAACCTCTTTGGTGGTTGATTTCGTGAGTTGTGTAACGATAACACCGTGTTTCTTCAGGTTTTCGGCTACTGCTGAGAATGCCGCGGGAATAATGTATCCCTTCGGTAACGTGCTCTCCACCTCCGCATTGAATTTTGCATGGTAGGTTACACCGTCTACGGAGATCATGTTGCCGGTGCGGTAGTATCCTGTCGAACCATCTGCTTTCGTGTACGACACATAATCGTATGTAGGAAAATTATTCAATTGCTCTAACGGGCCCATTTTATACCGAACGCCCTTTTTTGTTTTTCCGGCTTCGCCTGTCACCGTTTGAATAGCTTTTGCATCGGCCTCGCGGGTAATCCGCTGAATCTCGCGCGACTGCGCGCGGGTATGCTCCAGAATTTCTGTTACAAACGAATAAGTTGAAAATATGCGCTGATAGAATCGCTCGTGTGCAAAGGCTTCGCTCAAAATACCGATCCGGTTACGAAGGCTAAACTGATTAACCAAATACCGGGGATGGTGATTATACGTGTAAAAGTTTTTCGGAGGCCATGCTTCCCGCACGTCATAATCCCCGTAAGGGCCAAAATTCAAATCATACTTTTTCTTCACTGTTTCGGTGATTCCTTTCAGCATCGCAAGGGTGTAATCGTAAGTCGACTTTTCTCCGGCATAATGATAACTGGGTGCCCATGTGAGGTTCCAGGCATGCCACGTTCCGTTGGTCGTATGCAAGTCCACAAACACGTGCGGGTCCCACGGCCCAATGATCGTTGTAAAAAGGCCATTGGTTTCAGGTGTCTCCATTTTCACACCATCCCGATTCAGATCATAGCCCTGGCTGTTTTCGCGATCACCGATCTCCATCGGACTGTCTTCCTGCGAGGGTCGTTTGCCTGCCGCCATCTTATCGTTGCTGTCGGTATTATAAATCGGAGCGAATAAAATGATCTGGTTATCGAGCAAATGCTTCTTGCTGCCCAGCAAAATATCGCGCATCAGCATCATCACACTCTCCTTGCCTTCCACTTCACCTGCGTGAATATTTCCCTGGATATAGACAATTACTTTGCCGCTGGCTTTGGCTTCTGCCGCTGAGGTGACTTTAGGCCGGGCCAAAACCGCCACCGGAATATCTTTTCCTTCCGGACTTTTACCCATGGAAGTCAGATAAACTTCATTGCTTTTCGCCTCGATGGCTTTTAGAAAAGCCATGACTTCGGCATAGGTAGAGGTTTTTACAAAGTTTGACTTTTCGGGCGTCAACAGAAGTTCTTCCGGCCAACGGGTTTGGGCCTGTGCGGCACTTGCGCAGATGCATAGTATAAAGAGTAAGCCTTTCATAAGAGCTGGTTAGGGTTTATCGCAACAAGCTAAACAAGTTCGGTTTAAAACAAAATGCGCTTTCCGGCAGCGGAAAGCGGGGTGGCATCCGTACTGCACGGTATGGTAAAATGCATGCTGGTCGGTATGGAGCAGGGTTAAGGGGTAATCTACTTTTAGTAAAAATTTAAGCCATGATAAAATTAACAACCTCCCAAACCCGCAGACCGGCACTGATGCTTCTCGCATTGATGCTGCTGTCGGCAACCATGAGCCTGGCGCAAGTCAGCTACATGGAAAATGAAGTAGCACACCAGATATCCAATAAAGCCGAGCAAGGCTATTTGGGCGATGTGAATATGGATGCCGACAAAAAAGAAATCACCCTTTCGTTCGTTACGGCCACAAAGGCCAAAAAGATCAAAGTGGAAAAATATGTGTTCGACTATGATCTGAACTTCAAAACATCCGAAAAGGAAGAATACGAACAGGCAAAAGATGTTAAGTCGAAGTACAAGTGGTTCAAATTTCGCAATGAGGAAGTAGAGAAAACCATCGGTGTAACGGCCGAACCGACCATGATGGGCAACCTGGTGTTCAAGCGCAAGGAAATTACAAGCTTCTGGAGCTGGTACTATGGCGGATATCGCACGGAAGTAAAAGTGACCGACAAGCTGAAGCCCAGAAACGATGAAGGAAACAAGTATTACTACCGCGGCCACTTCGACAATGACGAAACCGGTGAATTGCTCGCGCTCGTATCGCCCAAGATCAACGGTAAAGATTTTTACAAAATGCACATGGAATACAATGTGCTGAAAGTTGACAAAGACCTGAACATTGTAAGCAAAGTCGACATCATGTTCGAAAATCCGCAATACCTGATCTGGAAAGGTGTGTTCGACAACACAGGCGACTTCGCAGCCATATTTGCACCGACAGCCGGTATGGGAATGAAGAACGAATCCGAAAAGCCCACCGAATACACCTACGTTCGCATTAACCCGAAAGGCGAAGTGGTAGAACGTATTCCGTTCGAAACAAAAGCAACACGCTGGATGATTGGCGGTGTATACGAAAAAGACGGTATCACAACCATTTACGGTGCAGGCTTCAATATCGGCAAACCGAAAGATGCGTATGCCGACTTCAAAAACTATGCGCCTGTTTACAAAGGTTTCGACAACATGCAGGTGGTAAGCATCAAGGGCGGTAAACTTCAATATGTTTCGGCACCGAAACTTGATGAGATTGCCAGCAAAACGGTAGCACCTTCGGGACAAAAGAAAGCAAAGGAATACGATGGCGGCCGAATCCGCGTGACGGGCGTGCAAACTGCACCAAACGGTGACGTGCTGATCATGGCCCAGATGGTTAACTACAATCCGGTAAGCCAACTGATGGTTTATAAAGATTTTATGGTGTTTCACTTTGCCGGAAACGGTGACTTGAAAAAAACCTATAGCATCGATACTCCTGCAAAAGGCGGACTTTACAACACCACCGATCCGTTGAGCTCTCCCGCGACACGTCCTTCCGAATCTGAAATCTTCATCAGCGAAGACGGTAAAACTGCGCTTTGGACTACCGCATTGGTGACTAAAGTTGATAAGTCGACCGTGACCTATTACTTCCTGAACGAGAAAACAACAACGTGGACACCCCGCGAACAATTGCTGGTAAGCACCATCGACCTCACGTCAGCCAACATGACGGAAGTTCAAACCGTTGGCGATGGCACAAAAGGCAAAAAAGATTTCTTCCTGCGGAAAGATATTCGCTTCGTTCCGTTCGGTGACGGCAAGCGTGTGCTCGTAATTGGTGAAGACCGGTTGAGCATGGGCGTATTCAGCAAAAACGACAACTACATCTATCTCGGTAAACTGAGCATTGCCATGAAATAGTTAATTTGGCTTGATTGGAAAAGGGGCTGTCGCAAGGCAGTCCTTTTTTTATGCTTGCCTATACGCGCGTTTCTCCCGGCTTAAATAAGGTTGTTCGCGTACGCGAATTTGATCAGGCCTACCAGAGAATTGGTTCCTGTTTTCTTGAAGATGTTCTTCCGGTGGGTTTCCACCGTACGCTCGCTGATGAATAGCTCTTCTGCAATATCTTTATTCGTATACTCCTTCGCAATCAGCTTCAGAATTTCACGCTCTCGATCCGTCAGCAGTTTTCCCTCATCGGGATTGTTCAGGTTAGTAATGAGCATCTTGTTCACATCGCTGCTCAGGTAAACCTTTCCCTGGCTCACATCGCGAATCGCATTCAACAATTCTTTGTGGGTGTCGTTTTTGAGCACATACCCGTTTACCCCGGCTTTCAGGATTTCCTTTACCAGGTGAACCTCATCGTGCATGCTCAGCAGAATAATTTTGGTATTCGGTGCGATTCGTTTCAGGGTGTTCACCAGCGAAAGCCCGTCCATTCCCGGCATGCTGTAATCGGTGATCACGAGGTCCACGTCATGCTTTTTCAAAAATTCGAGCGCTGCTTCGGCACTGCCTGCCTGCCCGACAATCTGAAGGCCTTCTTCCTGAGAAAGCAGACTCTTCACACCGTCCAGCAGAATCGTGTGATCATCAACGAGCAGAATTTTCATACGCACGACTTCATTTGATCCGTTAAAAATACGGAAGATACCGGAAGTGATCATACCGGTAAATAAAACTTAAAGAAATTCCAATTTCTATCCGTGCTTCACGGTATTTATACCCGGGTTAGCGCTTACGGCCGATAAGGCCAGCGTCAGCACAAAGGTGGTACCGGAATGGCCACTACGCGAGTCCACTTCCAATTCGCCCTTGATAAGACTGGTTCGCGACTTGATGTTTCGCCATCCGTTGCCCTCACTGTTCTCCAGGGTTGCCACATCAAAACCAGTTCCGTTGTCTTCTATCGTGATACTGATTTCCTCTTCATGGCCCACCAGTTGAATCTCAATTTTTGATGCCTGCGCGTATTTGATCACATTATTGACCCATTCCTGAATAATGCGGTACAGCGAAATCTCATGGACTTCATTCAGCCGCGGGGGAATATCGTAACCGTTTACCGTCACCACTACCTTGCCGGTTTGACTAAGCCGCACCGCCATCTCTTGTAATGCAGGAACCAGGCCGTGCTGTATGAGCGTTTGCGGCATCAGGTTAAATGCGATGCTGCGGATTTCGGTATGCATTTCATTCAGAATTTTCTCTGATTGGTCTGCAATGCTGATTTTGCTTTCCAGCGGAGCGTTACGGTCGAGCTGGTTAACCATGAGCCGGAGTGACGAAATGAGTTGCCCCATGCCATCGTGCAGGTCGCGCGCAAAGCGCTTACGCTCATTTTCCTGCGACCGGATTGTAGCATCAATAAAAGCCTCCCGTACCGCAAGTTCCTTTTCCTGATCAGCGATCAGTTGTCTGCGTCTGAATCGCTCCCGCGCGATAATTACGATCAGGGCAACCACCACAATCAATACAACAATCGTCAGGTAAGTTTTCTGCAGCGTCAGCTGTTGCTCCGAAAGTTCAGCCTTCTGCAACGCAATCTGTTGTTCCTTCTTTTCGGTTTCGTAGCGCGTTTGCATTTCAGCAATAGCCTCAGCACTTGAGTTCTTATAAATACTGTCTTTGGCGATAGCCCACAACTCAAAATACCGGCTCGCCTGCTGATGATCGCCCAGGCCACGATAATTTTTTGCCAGGCCCACATAGATGTTCTCGAACTTCAACAGCATGTTGTGCTGCGAAGCAACCGCCAACGCCTGCTCCCCTGCTTTGATGCCCTCACGAAAGTTGCCGGTTTTGTAATACAAGTCTGACAGGGCATGCAAGTCAGCCGCAATAAAAAACGGGTTCCCCACCTTCTCACGATACGGCTTTGCAAGTTCATACTGCTTGATCGCTTGCTGATATTGATTGGCATCGGAATAAATCGTTCCAAGAATAAAATGTCCGTTTGCAGCATTCTGATTGTCGTTGCTGGCTTTAGCGATGTCAAGCCCCTGATCAACCATTGCTTTCGCAGAGTCAAGCATTTTTAATGCACCGTACGACACTGCTGAATTATTATAAATGTACGAACGGATGTACCTCAGCGAGGGATCATTCATCAATGCCAGGCTTCGGCCGCCAAAATCGATACAGTCGCGGTACCGTTTCAACTCTAAATAGGCATAGGAGATGTTCACACGCACCTTCGCTTCGAATTCTGCGTTCGGATTCTTCTCTAAAAGTTTCAGTGCCTCGAACAGATTTTTCAAACCTTCTTCTGCGCTGCCGGCGCCCACAAGCAACCGACCCAGTGTGCCGCACACCCGAATGATGGCGTTCGCATTCCCGGAGGAAAGGGCCAGTTCTTTGGCACTTTTCAATTTCATAATCGCGCTGTCGTTCTTGCCGGTAGCGGATTGCTGGATAGCCATCACCAGCGTGGAATAGGTGCGAATCAGGTTATCGGAAGAAGCTTCCAGTTTTTTTGCTTCGCCACTAATCCTGGAAAGCTTGTTAAAGTCCGAGCGGCTGTAAATAAGGCACAAGTCATACAACGCGATTGCGCGGTCAACTCCCGAAAGCCCCGGAAGCACCCGCTCCAGGCTGTCGGCTTTAGTGTTTTGCGCAAAACCGGCAACAGACATACAACAAAAAATCACAAAACTCATCAACACTCTCATAGCCTGATATTACCGGGTAACAGAAACAGTTTGGTCAGCGGTCACCGGAACCCGAAGGATTAATGAGGTGCCATTACGTTGCGGAGCCGAATCAACTTCAACATCGCCTTTCACAAGATTGATCCGTGATTTAATATTTTTCCAGCCGTTGCCATTGCTATCGTCAAGCTTACGCGGATCGAAACCGCGTCCGTTGTCATCTACGGTAATGCTGATTTCTTCTTCGTGGCCGACTAACTGCACTTCAATTTTTGTAGCGTGCGCATATTTGATCACGTTGTTCACCCATTCCTGAATGATGCGATAAAGTGAAATCTCGTGTACTTCCGTTAGTCTATCCGGAACATCAAAGCCGGCTACACTCACGTTTATCTTACCGGTCTGATTGATTCGCAGCGCCATCTCCTGAAGCGCAGGAAGCAATCCATGCTGGATGAGGGTTTGGGGCATGAGGTTGAACGCGATGCTTCGAATCTCCGTGTGCATGTCGTTCAGGATCCCTTCCGATCGTGCAGCAATCGAAAGTTTATCTTCCACCGAAGAATTTTTATCTAGTTGGCTAACCATCAGCCGTAACGATGAAATCAACTGACCCATTCCGTCGTGCAAGTCCTGGGCGAACCGTTTGCGTTCGTTTTCCTGCGACCGGATCGTTGCATCTATAAAGGCTTCGCGTACGGCCAGTTGTTTCTCGTTTTCAGCCAATTGCTGTTTCCGCTTAAATCGACCTCTGGCCAATAAAAAAATCACGGCCAGCAATCCGACAATAATCACGAGTGCTCCTATAATCAAGTAAGTGCGCTCGAGCAACGCCTGCTGTGACGCCAACACTGCACGTTGCCCTACGATTTCCTGTTCCTTCTTGTCAGTTTCGTATGTCACCAACAGCTCATCGAGGTTTTTCCGGCTTCGCTCATTCGACAACGAATCCTCAATCGTAGCATACTGCACATAGTTTGTCAGGGCTTTTTTGAAATCACCTGTTTTTTCATATAGCTGATAGAGGTTCAACCGGATTTTGCTTTCCTCAATCTTCAGGTTCTTCGCTTCCGCGGAATCCAGGGCAGCAGCATACGTTTTCTCTGCAAGGGAATATTTTTTCTGAAGCGCATAGATTCTGCCAAGATTACTCATGCTGGAGGTAAGTCCCTGGTAATCGCCGGTGGCTTTTCTCAGCGCTATCGCACGATCAATCAACAATAACGCACTGTCGTATTTGCCGGTAACGGTGAAATGTTCCGCCAGGTTGTTGTACGCAATCGATTCATATTGCGGAACTTTTCCGGCCGGCATTTTTCGTAACGCCTGTTTCCAGTAACGCGCGGCACTGTCGAAATGATTTTCGCGATAGTGAATATTTCCGATGTTGATTAACACCTGCGCTGCCTGGATGGAGTCCTTATTCCGGGTGTGAATGCCAACCGCCTTGAAGTAGTACTCACGTGCTTTGTTGTACTGCTTTTGCATTTCAAATACTGCAGCCACGTTGTTTAACGCCAGCGCAACTCCGAAGTCAGTTTTAAGTTGTTCGTAAAGGCTTAGCGCTTTCATCTGACTTGCTAAACTTTTTTCATAGTTGCCAAGCTTAAACCAGGCCGCCCCGATTTTCATGCTGGTGGAGGCCACACCACTCTTATCGTTCAATTCTTCACGGATGGCCGATGCGCTTTCCCAAAGCGTGATGGCTTTCTGAAGCTCTCCTTTATAATAGTATGCCAGCCCGAGATCACTTCTCGATTGGCCTGCGCCTTTCTTAAACTGAATTTTGTCGGCAAGCGCTACGGCCTCCTCGCCCATGATGATGGCAGAGTCGGGGTTGATCGATAAATAGGCATAACAGAGATCATCGAGCGCTTTTACCCGGGTGGTATCAGCAGCAGCATCCGATCCTGCAATCCGCTTCAGACTGTCGATTTGGGCACTTGCGGGTAACGCAACGGTCAGGAAGAATGCTGCAAGAACACACAGGTTCAGGATAAACCCCTGTGCGACAGGTTTTTTACGAACTTGGTTCATTACGAACGGTTTAGGCAGCTAATTCTACCAAGAATTATCTGAAGTACAAACATTTCGGGGCCGGCTTACGGTTGCTATAATCGGAACCGGTTTCAAACGATTTCGATAGTTTTTATTGAAAAGTGGTTCATAATACAAGCTGATATTCTCATTTTTAATGAAAATATCAACCACTAAAGGTATGGGAAAACCCAAAAGGCGCTGGATTATCATTTTCTCGGTTCTGGTCATCCTGCAACTTCTTTCTCTCTTCACGTCAAGCAACAACTTTTCACCCGATGAAGCCGCGGGCATCAACAAAGCCGACACTGCCTGGATGATTGTGGCGACCGCATTCGTTCTTTTTATGACACCCGGTCTGTCGTTTTTCTATGGCGGTATGGTGAGCTACAAGAATGTGATCTCAACCATGCTGCAAAGTTTTATCGCCCTGGGAGTTATCAGCTTGTTATGGTACCTGGTCGGGTTCAGCCTTGCTTTCGGAGAGAGTTTCCATGGCATTATCGGCAACCCGTTAACGTTCTTTAGTTTCAACAACGTGACGCTGGCGCCTCACCCGGCCCTGTCGCCCACCATTCCGTTTTTGATTTTCGCATTGTTTCAACTGAAGTTTGCCATCATCACTCCCGCACTCATCACGGGAAGCTTTGCCGAACGGGTGAAGTTTACTTCGTACTTACTCTTCATGTGTCTGTTTTCTTTGCTGATTTATACCCCGCTCGCCCACTGGACGTGGCACCCGGAAGGATTTCTGCGTCAGTGGGGCGTGCTGGACTTCGCGGGCGGAAGCGTGGTACACATGTCGGCAGGATTTGCAGCGCTGGCAGGCGCATATGTATTGGGCAAGCGTGAACACGGAACACATCAGCCGGCAAATATTCCCTTCATCTTATTAGGCACCGGCATGCTTTGGTTTGGATGGTTCGGCTTTAATGCCGGATCAGCACTGGCCGCAAACGGTTTGGCCGTTCAGGCATTCGCAACTACGAACATGGCAACTGCATCGGCGATGATTACGTGGGTAATGTTTGATGCGTTGGTGGGCAGAAGAATCTCCGCCATGGGTGCGTGCATTGGTGCCGTTGTGGGGCTGGTGGCCATCACCCCTGCCGCAGGCTTTGTAAGTGTCGGTCAGAGTGTGTTTATCGGTTTTGTTGCCGCGATTATCAGTAACCTGGCGGTTTACTATAAACAACGCACCACGCTTGATGATACGCTGGATGTATTCCCGTGTCATGGTGTGGGTGGCATCGTGGGTATGATCATGACCGGCATCTTTGCAAAAGACGTGGGCCTCGTAAACGGTGAAACCAAAACGTTTCTGTATCACATGCTCGCATTGGTGATTGTTAGTGCCTTTACATTCTTTGGATCACTGCTGATTTATAAAATCACGGGTATGATCACGAAGCTTCGGGTTACCAAAGAAGAGGAAGTCATCGGCCTTGACCTCAGCCAGCATGCGGAAACCTTGTCAACCCGAAAGGCCTGATAAAAAAAATTCTACCTAACCTGAAAGAGCCCGGCAGTCGTGTCGGGCTTTTTTATAACCCTAAAGAATCGGATCAGGTAACCGATTCAACAAACCATCACCGCTCCGTAGCCTGATAAATAAACTTCGCCAATTCGTCTTCCATGCGCTCACGGTTATTCCACCAGTTCCGGCTTACGACCCGAAAGTACTGCCAGTTCTTTTGGTTCAGCAGGGCTGGCGTATAGGCATGTGGCTCTTTAACGGTGGTGGCCGACTGGTATAACTGATCATCGGTAAGCACAGCTGCGTGATAGGCTTTCCCTTCACGCACGGTGATGTCGGTAAACGGCATTTCATTAATCGAAAACGAAAGCTGCGGGTACTTCGATGCTCCCGACCCCACTACGTGACGGTTCAGATACCAGCCCGAAGCATACTGAAACGCCTCGCGTTCGTATCCATCAAACGACCCTTCCGACACGGCACGGGCGTATTCCAAATATCGCTTTAAAAGTTTAGGGCCGTCATTTTTTACATCCTCGATCTTCAGGTCTTCCGGCACGATGCTGGAGAATACAATGATCTTTTCACGGGCACGCGTTACCGCAACATTCAATCGGTTTTCACCGCCTGCCACATTCAAACTGCCAAACTGCATGTTCAACTTCCCTTTTGCATCGTGTGCATACCCGATAGAAAAAACAATCACATCTTTTTCGTCACCCTGAACATTCTCAATGTTCTTAATAAACAATGACTCCGGAATTGTCAGCCCTTCACGCCCCGCCTTTTCTTCCAGCAAATCCATGATCATCATCTGCTGCGGGGAGTTAAATGTAATGATCCCGAGTTCCTTTTCCGGAAAGGTTCGAATCATGTACAACGCAAAATCTACGACCGCTATCGCCTCAACAAGATTGGTATTGTTAGCCCACTCCCCCTCCACTTTATGAAAAGTGATGGGCGTATCCTGGCGGCTGATCATATTTCTGTCCGGCAGAAGTTTCAGGCGGCCATCGTAGAAAAAGTTGTTCGAGAATTCAATCAGCGGAAGCGACTGACTTCTGTAATGACCCTGCAGATGTACCGTGGGCAAATACCGTCCGGCCAGTTCAAGCAACGAGGTAACTTCAAGATCGGGTGCCTCAGCTTCATTCTCTGTCCAGCGCACCTGGTAAAGCTCAAACGGCTTAAGTTGTTTATCATCACCCGCAATCACAACCTGCCGCCCTCGGTACATTGCTGGAATTCCGCGTTCGGCAAAACATTGTGAAGCTTCATCGAAGATCACCAAATCGAACATCTGCTCCATCGGAAAAATGGCTGACACTGCTTCCGGTGATGCCATCCAGCACGGCATGAGGTTAAACAACTCATCCCCGAATTCGGCAATCAACTTTCGTACGGGCCAGATCTTTTTCTTCTTTGTGGTTTGATGATGCAGGTCGCGATACGTGACCCGGTTGTTTAGCCGGTTGTATTCAATGCTCTCGTAAACGCGTTCACGGGCCCGAATTTTCAGGATATCGCTGCTCAGTGTCTGCTTCTCGGCAACACTCCTTTGAAGCAATGACTCCATCTCCTCCATCCGAAAAGTAGAAGCTGTTCGAAGCACAGGGTGCTTAATTTCGATGTGCTCGATCCAGGCCAGCCGGATACTGTTCTGAAAAAGATCTTCCAGGCGGGCGATGTTCCACTCACCTGCTGCATCATGCAGTTTGCTAATGGTTTCTGCCTCATATGAGGCAAGCGATCCGTTAAGTTTATCAAACTCGACCAGGTTATCGAAGTCATTTCGAAGCGCATCGATGAATACGGCTGATTGTTCCGGTTTATGAATCAGTACCCGGATTTGTATGGGTGTCAGGTAGCGCTCCCACCCGGCCCGCAAGGCGGGTAGTTTCTGAATCACCGAAACGATACGTTGCAGTTTCGAAGTGAACTGCACGTATGCCAGAGAAGGAACATGGAATGCTCCCCGTAATTCACGAATATCACCGAGAAGTACTTTCGCGCGCAGTGCTTTTTCCTGCCGCGCAAACCATGTTTTAATTCTGGCAACACTTTCATCAGCCGCAGGCACATCGGTGAACGATCTCCTTTCGCGCAACAGGGTAAGTTGATGCTCCAGGTTTAGGCGGTTATCGATTCTTCTTTCGAGGGTTTCAAGACCGACCCGGTTAAGTTTTAACTTGTTGGCGAGCATTACCCGCTTAAGCAGGAATCGGTTTTTCGCAAAAAACTTCAGCTTTAACAGCCGGAATATGTTGCCGCGCGCTTCGATCCGTTGATGGAGGGCTAACTGAACCGGAATGATTTGCTGGAGGGTAAGCGTAGTTTCAATGCCGGCCTCATCAAAACAATTCACACACCGGACCTCCGCTTCTTCAAGCCACTCAGCCGTTACGCCAATCTCATCTTCCTTCACGAGCCGCTGAAAGTAGTCATACTTCTGTTCGGAGTCGAGCAGCGTAAGAATCTCATCGATTGTAGTTTTTTGACTCAACAGCGACTCAGCCTCTTCAACATGTAAATCAACCGGCACGACTTCCCGAATTTCTTTAGTAAGCTGGCGCTGAACGTCAGCTACCCCGGTTACCGTTTGCTCAAGCGTACGCAACCCCGACACGGAGTAAGATGCAAACGACTTTCGGTTCTTCCATATGTACTCATCGCGGTCGAACAGCGCTGAATACCGGACAAAGCTCCTGAGTCTGTTTACAAAATCCTGAATCGATCCGAAGTTGAAATTGCGGTATTGCTGGCGCAAATCAACATATGCCGCGTGCGGATCGGAGGTCAGGTAAAGTTCCTTGACACTGATGCCGCATTCACGTTCGTCAAATAATGCGTTACGAAACTCCTCAAGTTCTTCCGCGAGCTGATCGATGGTGTGGCTCGCTTTCAGAAACCTGCGTTCGAGTTGAATCACATCAACACTCCGATTCTCGGCCTTAAACTCATCAATGCGATCAATTTGCCGGGCGATTTTTTGATATACCGGCTTCCGGTCGTTCCGGAAATCGTGGACCAATCCCAGAAAATCCTCCAGTCCGATTTTCTTCAGCCGGTCGTACACCACATCAAGTGCTACCCGCTTTTGACACACCATCAGTATCTTTTTCCCGGAGGCAATTCCATCGGCAATCAGGTTGGCAATCAGTTGCGACTTGCCGGTACCGGGCGGACCCTGCACCACCACCGATCGCCCGTCTTTCACTACCCGAAGCGTATGCTCCTGATACGCATCCTGCGGAAACGGAGTATAAATTTTTTCTTCTTTCACAGCCGATACCCACTCATCGATTGACGCACTTGATCCCGGAATGCGTTTGGCAAAGAAATCTTCGAGGTCTGAAAACGTGTCGCCCTCAATAAGCTTCAGGTAATCCGGCACAAGTTGTGAACCAGCCTGCGGAAATATTCCCAACACGGCTTCCCGGAACAACTTCAACTCACCATCCTTGTGCAGGCTTTCAAAATCTTCTTTCTTGAATTCCCCGAATGCAGTAAGCTCATCCGTAAACGTATCCGGATTAAAATTTAATTCAATCGAATCGTTCAGGAGTTGATACAGTTGTGTTCTGAATACCGTACTGTCTTTATCGAAGTCATCGAACGAAGTTTCAGGCAGATCATCGTTCAACGCAATCTTATTGTAAAATGAGTACGCGAGCAGAAATGATTTATTGAGTGTTACGCCTGCGTCTGTGCGCGGATGTAAAACCCAGTGATTATTTTCTTCCTGAATCGAAACCGGGAAAAACAGTAACGGACACCGCACCGATGTTCCATCTGAAAACTTTCCGCGGATCATCGGCCAGCCGATGTGCAAATCGTTGGAGCCACGCTCATCAAAAATAAATTTATCGATCCGTTGCAGGCGTTTCAATTTGGAGCTTGCCTGGTTTACCGCTTCTATCCGGCTGTCCAACACCGCACAAATCTTTTTCGGTTTGCCGGCAATAACGGATTTGATGATCTCGAACGAAGGCTCATGGTTTAAGAACGTCAGTTGATGCACGTCCATCAATTGTTCGCTATGCAGGCGCAACAATAACAGTGAGCGGTTATTACCGCTCAGATTCGTAAGTCTCCGTAAATAGGTACGGAGGATATGATGGGTATCAGGGATCAACGGTCACGTAGGGAAGTAGTTTTCCCAAATTCTCTTTTTCAATCAACGGGATTTTGCCAAGATCATCAACAGATTTGAAATTTCCATGCTGAAACCGGTAAGCGACAATGGCGCGGGCTATGCGGTATCCAAAATACGGATGAGCGGCCAGCGTCTTTTCTTCCGCGGTGTTCAAATTCATTGTTTTTACCGTGGGTTGTTCCGGCAGATACGAGGCCGCTGCCACCCGGCTGACAACTGTAGAATCGAGTCCGTACACTTCGTTTAACTGACGCTGCGAAACAAACCCACCCAGTTTATCGCGATACTTGATAATGCGTAACGCCAGCTTGCTGCCAATGCCATAAATCTTCTGAAGCTGTGTGGTGTCTGCTTCGTTCAGGTTAAACTGTTGAGGCTTCTCTTTTGGCTTAAACGGTTCGGTAGTTTTTGCGGAAGACAAAGGTTTTACACTTTCGTCCGGCAGCAGAATGTATGAACTGATATGCTGATACAGCACGGTATCCATACCGTAAATCTTCTTTAGATCGGATTTGATCCTGAACGTTCCGCCTTTGTTACGGTAGTTGATTATCCGGGCCGCGAGTTTATCGGAAAAACCAAGCGCGATGAATTTCTGCTTGTCAAGTGTATTCGGATCGAATTCGAAATATACCGGATGATTTTCCGACACCACCGATACGGACGTACCCGGAACTGTTTCCCATTGCTGCACCAGGCTGTCGAGCATTCTTTTATCATCAGAAAAATCCTGGGCCTGTGAACTAACCCACCATCTCGCAAGCGGCTGCGAAAAGATGGCTAGGGCAATAACCATCAGCAGCACCACGAAACCATTGGTTTGCGCACGTGTGGCTCCAAAAAAATTACGGATGGCTTTGGTTAAGAATGTCACAGCGACTCTGATTTTCTACGAATCAAACGAGAAGATAGGAAAAATTGCGCGTTCCGCATGGCTAAAATCAATCAGGTTGTAATTATCTTTTCTTACTTTCGACTTATCAAATCAACAGCCGCCTTGACCCAAGATCAGGAGAAATCATTTGTAAAACTGGTAAACGAGAACCAGGGGCTGATCCACAAGGTTTGTATCCTGTACGAAACTGACAAGGAGGCGCGCAACGACCTGTTTCAGGAGATTGTGCTGCAGCTCTGGAAATCGTTTCCTACGTTCAGAGGCGAAGCAAAAATCACCACATGGATGTATCGCATCGCGCTGAATACCGCCATTTCTGGTTTGCGCAAGCTGGGCAGGAAGATCAAAACGGAAGAACTGGAAGAGTTTCACTTTAACATTTCGGATAACACCGAAGATAACTTTGAAGAAAATTTTCAAAAGCTGCAATGGGCTATCCGCCAGCTTTCGGAAATCGAGCGCGCGATGATCATGATGGCACTTGACGAAGTGCCGTATGATGAAATTGCCGAGAACATCGGCATTACACAAAACAACGTACGGGTACGGATGAATCGTATCCGTGAAAAAATACGAACCCTCATCCGCTAACGCTATGGAAGAACTGGACGACTTGAAGCAGATATGGAAAAGCCATGAGCAGGGCTACGAGCCAAAGAAAGAATCGGAGATTGCGCTGATGCTTCAGGGGCGAAGCAATTCAATTATCGGAAAAATAAAACGCAACGTTTGGTTTGAATTGATTTTTACCATCGCCTGCAGTATTGCGCTGCTGGTGTATGCATTTACGCTGGAACCCGGTGCAATGATGTGGACGATCATCTCGTTGCTGATATTGTTCGCAGCCTACCTGTTCTATTATGTGAAGAAGCTCATTTTGCTGGGGAGTTTCGACCCGTCGGACGGAAACATAAAAACCAGCCTTGAACACCTGTACCGAAAGCTGACCATCTACATCAACTTCTACCGGAAAAGCTATGCGGTGCTCTATCCGGTTTACTTTTTTCTGGGGATTTTCTTTGGTGCGCTGGAAACCGGCATCGATGGGTTTCTTGACAAAATGCGTGAGCCCAAAACGGTGGTATTACTGGTCGCGTTTGCCGGGGCATTCTTCGTATTCACGTTTGTGATTACCAATTTGTACCTGCGAAAGCTCTACGGAAATCACCTCATGAAACTGAAAGAGCTGCTAAACGAACTGAAAGGCTAGTAATTTACCCCAAAGCCGTTCTTTTTACCCCACAAACCGCGGTTTCCCGCAAACCAGCCCAATAGTTTAACAGTTAAAGCGACCGTGTGGCTAAAGCCCTTGTCGTTTCGATGAAATCCGAAGTAACTTCACCGCTCGTATCCGGCCAAATCATGACTTTTCGCGAACGACTCAACGCGCCTTTTCCCTATTATCTGAATGACGACCGCAAGAACACCATTCTCTGCCTCGCGGTCGGGCTGTTTGTGATGTTATTCCATGTGGTGTACAAAACTCCCGGAACTCCCGACTTAGAACTTAACATCGGTCAGAAGGCACTTTTTGGGGGAATCACCTTTGTCGTGATGTTCGTTCACATCGTTCTGGTTCCAAACATTTTCACGTTCTCGTTCGTGGATTCCCTGCACTGGACGGTTAAAAAATACATCCTGCATGTGCTTTGGATTTGCTTCGTGATCGGGTGTGTTAATACGGTAGTCGACAAATTGTACATCTGCCCTCAACTGCCGATGGTAGACGTCACCGCCCGTGTTTTTCAGCAGATTGCCTTAACGGGCATCATTCCGATTGCCATTATGACGCTCATGTTTAAGAATAACCTGCTGCAGCAGAACCTGAAAAGTGCGATCAGCGCCAACCAGGAGATCACCAAAATCAAAAACCTGAAAAACGAGGCCAGCAAGGCCACCAACACCATCACCATTTATTCGGATACGAGTGAAACACTCAACTTTCACCTGCCCGACTTATTGTTCGTTCAGGCAGACGATAATTATTCCACGTTTTTCTGGAAGAACGGCCACGGAATTGAGAAAAAACTACTCCGGATCAACCTGAAAAACATCGAAAGCCAGCTTAACAACACCTTTGCGATTCGCTGCCACCGCTCCTATATCGTAAACGTGAATGCGATCAGCAACATCTCGGGAAACACCAACGGTTACAAACTCCAGATTCGTGATTCTGAATTTTCCATTCCCGTATCGCGGCCGAAAGGCAAAGAACTGATGGAGAAGATCAGCCAGCTCCGAAACATGATGGAACTCTACTAGTTCCGTTCACCCCAACGTCTGCACGGTTAACCACACACGCATCAGGCCGCCACAAAAGGCTCACGGTTAACCTCAACCTGCCGGAAAAGGAAATCTTTTACATGTACCTGGCGTAATGTTGACATAAACTTTACGACCATGAAAAAAATATTACTTTCTGTTTTGGCGATTGTTGCCTTAACGTTTGCCGCTGCTGCACAGGAAAAAGAAGCTCCACGCATCGAGTATTCGGTTTCCGTATCTGAAAATTCAGTCCAGGTTAAACCCGGAGAATCAAAAGAAATCACCCTTACGTTGTTACGTTCCCGTTCATTCACGAAAGCAAAAGCACAACTGGGCTTGTCTTCATCTCTTCCGGAGGGCGTTACCGTGGAATTCAGTCCGTCTGAGGGATTGATCGATAGTTCGGTTGTGAAATTCACCGCCAGCCCTACCGCAAAAGAAGGTACCTACACCATCATCCTGAAATCAACACTCAACTACAAAGTAAAAGGTACGGTGGTTAAAGTTTTGGTCGGCAGTATTACAACGCCTGCCACCGGCATCACCGCTAACTAATAATTTTCTTCGTGAGCCTGCCGTATGGGTGGGTTCACGATCACTTTTTCATCATTCGGTAACACGAAAATCAACTGTTTACCCTTTCAGGATCTAAAAATTAGGTGAGATTTGCGGTAAGATTTCACCGCCATGAAAAAAACGCTGCTTTTCGTTTTCCTTACCGGTTTCATGTTTAACGCATTTGGCTGGGGAGCCACCGGCCACCGCGCGATCGGGTACATTGCCGATCAGCATCTGTCTAAAAAAGCCCGGCTGGCGATTGAAAAAGTTCTCCGCGGCCAGTCGCTGGCCATGGCCGGCACCTGGATGGATGACATCAAATCAGATTCAACATACGATCACACACACGATTGGCATTGGGTTACGATCCAAAACGGAGAAACGTATGACCAGTCTGTCAAAAATCCGAAAGGCGATTTAATTATGACGCTTGAGCGATTGATTGCCGAGCTGAAATCAAAAAAACTGAACGCCAAACAGGAAGCCGAGCATCTTAAAATTATTGTGCACCTGCTTGGCGATATCCATCAGCCGCTGCACGTTGGCTTCGGCACCGATCAGGGTGGCAACCAGGTTAAGCTCACATGGTTCGGAGCAAACACCAATTTACACCGAGTTTGGGACAGCGACATGATCGATGGTTCCAAGCTGAGTTACACCGAACTTGCCAATGCCTGGCCAAAGGCAGATGCCACACGCGTGAAAAGTTTGCAACAAGCCACTGTTCGCGATATGGCCAACGAGGCGATGACGTTTCGCAAGCAGGTTTACAGCTATGGCGATGGTAAGCTTGGATATGATTACAATTATCAAAACTTCAATACCGTGCTGGAGCAAATTCAAAAAGCGGGTATCCGGTTGGCCGGAGTTTTGAACCAGATCTACGGATAGTATTTAACTGGTTAAATCTCTGTTATACAGCTTAAAATAGTTCGTATTCGACCAAAAAACGGATCAACAAAAGTCTGGCACTGATCAAAAGGAAAGGCTATCTTAGAGGATGATCTTTTTTGATGTCACCCTTTAAGATTGTTTTAAGTTTTGTCATTGTTGCCTTGTTGGGATATTTATTTATTCCCAAACTTTCGGTCGACCTGGTACCGAACACGCAACTGCCGGTAATCACGATTTCGTACTCGCTTCCTGACGCACCTCCTGAAATTCTGGAGCAACAAGCAACTGGTCCATTAGAAAACGCCCTGTCGCAAATTTCGCGAATAAAGAACATATATTCTGTATCTGGCTATGGCCAGGGTTCGATTGAAATTACATTCGATAAAGATGTCGATATCGCGTTTAAGAAATTTGAAGCCAGTTCGATTGTACGTCAAGTCTATAAAAAACTAAACACGCAATTAAGTTATCCGATAATTGAACAACGAAGCCGTGAAGATAAAAGCAAAAATCCACTGCTTGTCTATCGGATTAACGCCAAACTCGCACCGTTTCAGATCAGAAAAACTGCTGAAGACATTCTGGTTCCGGTCCTGTCACGTACGAACGGAATTTATCAGGTAGCCCTTCGAGGAGCACAAGAATTACAAATCACCCTTGAGTATGATCAAACGCGCCTGGCACAATTCGGGATAACCACACAGTCGATCGTCTCGCAGATTCAAACAAGTTTTCAAACTTTTTATCCAGGTGCCTTACTAACCTCCGGAAAGCAGCGTTTCACAATAAAAGGAGGGCAGGCACCGCAGAATCTTCAGGAAGTCAACGACCTGATGATCCGTACAACTTCGGGGCAATACGTAAGCCTTGGTAAACTTGCGCGAGTCTATGTGGAAGAAAGTAAGCCAAGGCAGTATTTCAGAATAAACGGCCTTAATTCCATAACTGTAACACTTTATGCTGATGAGGGCGTAAACAGACTCCGGTTAGCCAACCGTGTTAAAAAACAAGTCAAACAGTTAGAAGCAACTTTGCCTGCCGGTTTTAGTGTAATTCCGGATTATGACGACACTGAATTTCTTAAGAAAGAAATCGATAAGAATGTTAATCGCTCGCTGCTTTCATTTGGCATTCTTCTGCTTTTCTTACTGGTGAGCTATCGTAATATCAGGCACCTGTTAATCTTGTTCTCGGGAATCCTGATTAGCCTGGGGCTTACCGCTCTGGCGGCTTTTCTTTTTCAGATACAAATTCATCTCTACACAATTGCAGGCCTTACCATTTCACTTGGCATTATCATAGACAACTCAATTGTGGTGCTTGACCATCTTAAAACGAAAGGCGATAAGAAAATCGTACGCGCAGTACTTGGTGCCGCCCTGACCACCATCATGGCTTTGTCGCTTGTTTTTTTTCTGCCCGAAGAAGACCGTCAAAATCTTACCGGGTTCTGCATTATCGTGTCGATTGCAGTCGCATGTTCAGTAGCAACGGCTGTTTTCTACACTCCTGCAGTGAACCAATTTTATAAGCCGGATCTCGCGCCCGGCAAAAGAATTTCAATGAAAGCGCTTCGGAACCGGGCACGGCTATTCATAGCATACAGTCGGAGTATCACGTTCATCGCACGCTTCAGGAAATCGTTTATAACACTTTGCATTCTTGCTTTCGGGCTACCCGTCTTCATGCTGCCAGCAAAATGGGAGGGCCACAAATGGTACAACGAAACTATTGGGAGTACGACTTACCAGGAAACTCTACGGCCTTACACCGATAAAATACTGGGTGGGTCACTTCGACTGTTTGTCCGCAACGTGTACGAGCGAAGCGGTTACCGTGAAGCCCAACGTACCCAATTGTATGTAAATGCCGAACTACCGCACGGGAATACACTGGAAGACATGAATCGTGTGATGGAGGGTATGGAAAGTTATCTGCAACAGGTGACGGGTATCGACAAATATATCACCCAGGTTGCATCGGGACAACAGGCGTCTATTGCCATAAGTTTCACCAAAGACACCGAAAACTCGTCATTGCCATTCATATTAAAATCAAGGCTGATTGCTCGCTCATTGGATTGGGGTGGTGTAACCTGGAGTATTTATGGTGTCGGGCAGGGGTTTAGCAATAACTCCGGCGATAACATTCCTTCGTTTACGGTAGAGATGAAGGGTTATAACTATGACCAACTTGAAAGCTATGCAGAAGCGTTGGCTAAAAAACTATTAACTCACAAACGTATTCAAAAAGTAAATACGAATGAACGCCTCAGCTGGAGCGAAAAAAACGCGCCACAAATGGTGCTTGCTTTTACTAGTAACTTTGCCGGTAATGCAAATGCACTGACTTCACAACTTTTTGAAAAAGCTGAACGAACAAACCCTTCAACAGTTATTAACCTCAATAACCAACTGTATCCCGTTTATTTGAGACCCTACGGTAAAGATTTGTCTACTTACGATTTACTGGAAGCAAGTCTAGTGATAAGCGATAGTCAACAGGTAAAGTTATCATCTATCTCCTCCTTGCGGCAACAGATTTCTGCTAATGCGATCCACAAGGAAGACCGACAGTATATTCGAATGGTTGGGTTCGAGTACTTTGGAAGTTACCAGTTCGGAAATGAATTTCTGGAAGGTGTGCTTAACGAAATGAGTACTGAAATGCAACCAGGTTATACAGCAAAGAAAAATTCATGGTCGTGGAACTGGGACAAAGCGAAAAGGCAGTACGGTCTTGTCATTATTCTCATTGTAGGGGTGTTTTTCATTTCCGCTATTCTGTTTGAAAACTTAAAATTGCCCTTTTTCATCATACTCACCATTCCGTTTTCCTTTATAGGTATATTTCTCAGTTTCTCTGTGTTTGATTTTTACTTCGACCAGGGTGGATATGCAGCTTTTATTATGTTAGGAGGATTGGTTGTCAACGCATCAATTTATATCGTGAATGATTTTAACAACATCATCCACCGAAACCACAATCGTGGAGTCTTGAAAGCCGTATCGGGAAAAATGAAGCCGATTGTACTGACCATCGCTTCCACCTGCCTGGGACTGCTTCCCTTTATGATAGGTGGTCAGAACGAAGTTTTCTGGTTTGCGCTGGCCGCGGGCACAACGGGCGGGCTGCTATTCTCGATTTTTGTGGCCTTTATTGTGCTTCCGGTATTGTTGCTTGCACGTAATATCAAAAACTAGTCGGCTATCATAGACGTTGCCACTCTCTTATCGTTAAGTATAGAAGCTCCTCACAATCCAATAAGATAACGCATTCCATTAAGTCGTTTCGACTATCAATTGTCAGAGTGATTTAACGCCAAGATATCTGACATTGTCTTGTGATAAATTTCCGAAAATTGTGGATAAGAAAATTTTGGAGAGTAAATATTGTATGGGCGGCCATCGGCATTCAACTTAAAAAATACCGGTCTGTTTAACTGCTCAAAGGAAAAATTAAAACTACTCTGCATGTCCATCCAATACATCGGATTCTGAATCTGCTCATTCTTTCTTAAAACACGAAGGATCCTGAGAGATTTTTCTTTTCCTATAATAATAACATTTTCAGCATTTGAATAATATTTTTTAATAAATGAGAATTCATTAAAAACACACTGATTACAATGACTTTGAGAATAATAAAAGAAAATAGTATGGTCAAACTTTCCCGCAAGATCGGACATCTGTACACTCTCTCCAGAAACTACGTTTTGCAAAACTACTTGCAGATTGGCGGATTCTGTTTCACTCTTAGAACATAACTTGAGGTCATTGGCTACTGCCTGCATAAAATCTCCTTGAGGTTCTCGGCTTACCTCTGAGGTATTTGACAAGCATGAAATACAAAGTGATGTTATAAATAGCACCCAGAAACGTGTTGCCACAACATTTTTTTTACTCATAAATCTTTGAACTTACCCTTGTAACTAGTAGCGCTGGATTATCGTCAGGTGTAGATTTCTCGCAAAGCAGGAAAAAGTCTTTCAGCTTGGGATATTTTTGTATCAATACATCCAATTCTTCCGGGTTTTCCGACCGAATACTTCTATAATTAGATAACATTTCCGGCATCGATAAAACATAAACGAAATGTTCATCGTCTATTCCCACAACGACAGGCGGGAAAAGGCCACCTTGGAATAAGTCGTCTGAAAATCTTTTAAACCAAACGTGTTTCCGCGATTGTTTGTCAAAGTAATGGTAGTTAAGGCTTCCCTGGTAGGTTGAGGTAAAAATTAATGAAGAGTCATTTTCCGCAAAATTTTGAGGCGCTAGTCTAAAATAATCATTAGAACTAAAAGCATCCTGCACCTTCGCGCGACTTGAAAAATAATCGCTAGGTATCTGCTTTGATGAGGAAATTACAAAGGCAGGATAAACGCTGATACTGTCCAATCTAAAGATAGTGTCACAAAACATCTTAATAAATAGCGCCCTATTTTTGTTACGAGCAAATGATTGCAATCCACTGTAATCTGATACAAATTCAGATCTTATGGTAAAGTCTGATGAAACAACAGATTGAAATTGCTTGATCTGAATTAAGTGATCGGTAAATTGATCACTTTTCTCCTGATTATACAAGAATATACTTTGCCCATTAAGCAAGCAAAACTGAGTTGAAAGAAACGGCAGACGGAAATACGACAAAAATCTTCCATCGAGATCAAAAGTAAAAATCCGGCACTGTCTGTCTATCAAATAGACCCGATTGTCAACAACTTCAATATCCCTTGGGTCATCAATTTCACCAGGTCCACCGCCCCGAGATCCGATCAAGTTTATGAATTTACCAGTTCGATCGAAGCAAAATACAGTTTTTGCCACCCCTCTGTCCAGGATGAAAATCCGGTTTCCATGAACGATAACTTTCGAAATCTCACCAATTAAGTAATTATCGGCAGTCTCGAGTTTGATAATCTCATGGTCATCCGAAACTAACTTAGATGTCACCAAGCTTCTACTTTGAGACAAATCAACTCCAATATTTTCAGGAATTCTCCCAACCAATAAAGGACGAGCCTGGCTTAATACCAAGCTGTCCCTTTCGTTGCTACCCTCAACTGCTTTCTTATTTGCACAGGACGTCAATACTAGTGCCGTGATGCT
Source organism: Cyclobacteriaceae bacterium (assembly GCA_016786495.1). Classification (GTDB taxonomy): domain Bacteria; phylum Bacteroidota; class Bacteroidia; order Cytophagales; family Cyclobacteriaceae; genus UBA2336. The sequence continues at coordinate 73,529 of JAEUUJ010000081.1, read as the reverse complement.
TACCGCGAGAGCATGCAGACTAATTTTTAGCATTTCTAATTTGCTTTCTTGTCAGCTCTACAACCTGTTCCATTGCAAAGTCCTGACCAGCCATCGCAATGAATTTCAGTACCCATTTTTGTGTCTAACTCAATGGAACCTCCTGCTCCTTTCGGATTAATTTCAAACGATGCCTTCACCGGAACTATTGCATAAATACAACCCGAAGCATTGGGTGTTCCAATAAATTCCCAAGCAGCCAATGAAACTGATTTGGTTGTAGAAAAGCAAATAAGAACGGTAGCTAACAAAGCAGTTACACCAACAAAAATTGTTTTTTTCATAGAATTTTAGATTTAAAATTATTAGTTGTAAAATGATGTCAAATAGAAACAAACGGTTGTTCACTTAAAGATTGTCACCAATTTAGAGCACATCACTGCCATTTTGAGGCAGTGTCGAAAAAATGTAAGATTTTTTTAAACGAGAATAAGAGATCGGATTTTCTTCATTTAACATTTGTAAATATCGATAAACCATGCGCTCAGAAATTCCAAGTTTCCTGGCAAGTTCTTTTGGAGGCCCTGTTCGCTCCTTGATAACCAACTCGCGCAGGTAGCGAATTCTCAACAAATACTTCTCGTACTGCATTTTTGATTTTTGGATTTGCCTAAAGCATGATAAAAGCTAATACAGTAGAAATGTATGAAATGCAAAAAACACTCTATCCACCGATCGGTATAAAAAAAATTATGATTACCTACTTTAAATAACTTTATCGCTTTTTAAAAGAGATGGCGAATACGTCTGGGATTTAAACGCAAATATATTACTCATCCTAGCTAAGCAGGATAACTATGGCTTCTCAACTAGTATTTGCTCACGGCTAGTGAGGAAGGGTAGCAGGTTTTCTCCGTTCAATTTTCCTAACTTTTGAATCCTTTAAGCGTTCCTTAGATGAAGAATTAGAAAAAAAACTGGGCAGCTATTTTACTCAATCTGATCAATGCAGTAGAAGTCAACATTAAATTTTACACGGAAGACTCTAGTCCTCTGGTGTCCCGGAGGTGACATTAAGCTTTTGTGCTACATTTTTGAGGTACTGCTGTATAAATTGAGTGTTATCAGTTGTAACAAGAACTGAGCTGTGTACTATTCCTTCAGGCTCCAGAATAAAGTATACATGATCAGAGATGCTAAAGTCTTTAACTCCCCATATCAACTGGGGTTTACTAAGCTTGTTTTTGTAATTCTTGAAAGAAGTTATATTTTCAACTTCGTATAAGATCAAAATATCGAGACTGTTATCAGCACTAATTTGATTTATGAAAGCTAATTGTTGAGAAACGCAGTCTGAACAATCTAAACTGCTGAATTTATATACAATGGTAGGACGCTTAACCAGTTCTTTCAGCGTAAGCGTATCATCAAAAGAGAAGAGATTGATTTTTAAGTCCAACTTACCTTCCCGCGCAGTAGATAACAGAAAATTCCTTTTCAGCTCACCAAGCTCATAGTTGCAGGATTGAACACTGCTTTCAATTTCATCAATTCGGATATTGTTGTTTCGATAAACGAAAAAGACAATTATTAGAACAAGAGCTGCCGTTCCTAGAATGATGATTCTCATTTAAAGTTCTTTAATTTAATGATTGAAATGACCGGATTATCATCTAATCTGATTTTTGACAAGTCTTCTTTTTTGTCCTGAAGGAATGCTGGCCACTTATCTTGTGAATTAAAATTCTTTAATTCCTCTATTACTCTCGGAGCCTCTGAATAGAAAACAAAATTGTCCTGCCATGTTGAAATTGGGAATAACATTGGCATGATTCCTATTTTGGCATCAAAATATCTTCCTGAATACCCTTTGCCCGAAATTTTATTGAAGATATAGTCGTAACCATTATTCCCACACCGATATTGAAAGAAAATATGATTCTGTGTTGTGAGAAAATACCGAACGCCCATGCACAAATCTGTATTATTCCCTAATTCATAGGCAATAGAGCTTTCACTTCGTAGCTTTGCCTTTACATCCGAATGATTGGATATTGCTCTGCTTTTAAAATCAACAAAGAACCGGGAAGAAATGTCCTTATCTGTTATTCTATATAACGTGTCGCGTAAATACGTTGGAGTCAAAATGAGACTGTCCGTGAATTCCTGAAATCGGGGTATTTCAAGAAGGTCTATGCCATTTACAAAATACTTGTTCGTAATCTTGAAATCTGAATTCAGCTTGTAAAGTGAGTATTCTGGGTTAGCAGGAGACAGTTCGTTCCTGCCAAAAGAACCCATCCAGAGATAAAAATCACCTTTTAGATAAGCAAATTTGTACGGATAGCCGTAGTTAATGAAGTCATAGTCAAGTTCTATTTTAGTCCTTTTTTTAAAAGAACCATCTTTACTGTAGAAAAGGATCTCCCGTTCACCGAGTAAACAAATGGTATTGTCCTCCTGTATTGTAAAGTCAGTTAGTTCAGAAGGGCTTTCAGGATCGTCCCCACGATCTATTCGTTTTACAAATTTTCCATTTCTTGCAAAAAACAAAAGTGATTTTTGCTGCTCATCTAAAACTAAAATGTAGTCATCGGTAATTCTAATCTTCGTAACTTCTGATAACAAGCTATTATCGGTGGTTTCCAAATGGACGAAATCTATTTGAGCTACGATAGAATCCAATGGTATAGGCTCAGTAGGTGATATTGGATCGGGTGATAAGGTTAAGACAGGTGCACTACGTTCTTCACCCCTTTTAGATGTGTCACAGGAACAAAGAACAAAGAAAATAATTATGAACGTACTTAAGAGAGCGCGTTTAATGGGTGGCATGGGATTCATTCTAGGTATGATAGTGTTGGGTTAAAAAAGAGAAGACTACCTTCGGGTAGTCTTCTAAATAGACCAGCGTAGATTATTCTACACCGCAAGTTCCATTTGTACATTCTATTGCGACACAGTGATAGCCTGCACCCGAACAAGTTATTTTTACCAGATTAGGCGTTGTGCAATTTTTGCAGCCACCGTTTTTGCCATTGGGATCTTCAGTGCGAGCGTTTGCTACGTTGGTTAAACCAAAAGCACCCAATACAGTCAATGTAATCAGTAAAGAACCAAAAAACTTTTTCATAAAAATTGATATTTGTTGTTTCTACTTAAAATCGAGCATTAATCAAAATAACTTTTCTTAGCAGCAATTTTATTGCAGTGACTTAAATATGTATGATTTTCTTTTTCTACAGAACTTGACGTTTTGAGTGGTATTTAGTCCTTCAATATAATGATATAGCATTCGTTCAGAAATTCCCAATCGCTTTGCAAGCTCTTTGGGAGTTCCAGTACTTTGTTTTTCGATCAATTCCTGCAAATACTGCATGCGATTCACGTATTTTTCAAATTGCATAAGCTATGTAGGGATTTAGCGTAACTGTCAATTCTAAAATTTTATCGAAATCTGGAAGACCTTCTATAGGAGTAACTCCTATGGCATGTAAGAAAAAGTAAAGAAATCAAAAAATTACGCGGCAATATCCACCCTCCATAGGTCTATCACGTCACTGGTTTCCACACGGTTACCGCAGTTGCCATGATAACGCAACAGATACCGAGGAGAGTATTTAGCTGCGTTTGCCGGTGATGTACCATAGAAATAATTTAATTACCTTGTTTTTTCTGGCAAAACCCATCTATGCTAAGATTTCTCCTCCTCAGGCCAATCGCGGTTATCATGGTACTCATCGCAGCGCTTGCCTTGAGCTTACTGGCATTCTATAAACTACCCGTATCGCTTTTACCCGATATTGATGTACCCGAGATTACCATCGCTGTTCAATATCCAAACAGTCCACCTGAAGAAATCGAACAGAATATCCTTCGTCCGATTCGCGAAAGTATGCTGACGCTTAACGGCCTGAAATCAGCCGAGAGCATCGCCCGTCAGGAAAGTGGCACGGTTTCCCTCAGCCTTGAATATGGTACCGACATGAACCTGGCGTACATTGAGGCGAATGAGAAAATCGACCGGCTTACAGCTTCGCTTCCGCGCACCCTGGACCGGCCACAGGTTGTAAAAACCAACACGTCAGATATTCCGGTAATCAGGATTCAGGTAATTCCGCAACGGCAGGACGATTATCTGGTCATCTCTGATTTAGCACAAAACGTGTTAAAACGCAGGCTGGAGCAACTTGAGGGTGTAGGACTGGTGGATATTAACGGTACACGCCGAACAATCATTCGAATTGCCCCGGACTACGCCACTCTGCGGAGCCTTAATCTTACTGAAAACGATATCACACAAGCTGTAGAGGGAGCCAATCTGGATCTTGGCTCTCTGGCCGTTCGGGATGGGAACTACCGGTACTTTCTAAAAATGACATCGCGTATCAACGATCCTGCAACGCTTGAGAATCTTCCCATTAAACTTCCCGCCAGTAACTCGGTCATTCAACTGAAGCAGGTCGCAAAAGTTTACAACGAATCAGAAACGCCTCAAGGATTTCACCTATTCAATTCCAATGAAGGAATTGTTATTACAGTTCATAAACAGGCTCAGGCCCGGATGCCTGAAGTCATGCCCAGGATTTACGAGGTGGTCGGGCAATTTGAGGACGAATATCCATCCATTTCATTCGCGGTAACGCAAGATCAATCACTATTGCTAACGCTAAGCATTCAAAATCTGTCGCAGGCGCTTGTTTGGGGGGGGCTGTTTGCGTTTGCCATTTTGTTCTTGTTCATGGGCGGATGGCGTGAGCCTGTTGTGATGGGGATCGTTTTACCGATATCACTAATACTCAGCTTTTCACTTCTCTATCTTTTTAACATCTCGCTAAACATCATTTCGCTAAGCGGTCTTGCGTTGGGACTAGGCATGCTGGTAGACAACTCGATTGTCGTGATCGATAACATCGTCATTAAACGAAGGGAAGGGTTGCAACTTTTGGACAGTTGTGTTCAGGGAACGCATGAAGTTATTACCCCGCTTGTCAGTTCAGCCCTGACGAACCTTGCTGTATTTGTGCCGTTGATTTTTATGAGCGGCATAACCGGTGCACTCTTTCTCGACCAGGCCATAGCGGTGACCAGCATTCTGTTCGTATCAATCGTGTGTACATTTATTTTTGTCCCGCTGCTCTACTTGTTAGTAAACAGAAACCGGGAACTCAGCCAGCATGAGGATAGCCGTTTTTTCATTTGGATGAAAAAAATGTATCACCAGTCATTCCTGTGGGTATGGAATCACAAAGTCATCAGCCTCGTAGGCATGACACTGCTTATTCCGGTTTTTATCATGTTGTTGATTTCACTTCCCAAAGAAGGATTTCCCAATATTGAACGTACGGAAATTGTCATTGACATCGACTGGAATGAACCACTTGAAGTTATTGAATCTCGTAAAAGGCTTGAAAAATTTCTGACGGATCATCAAGCCAAGATCAGGCAAGCCGAAGCCGAGATCGGCTATCAGCAATTTGTTCTTACGGTAACTCAAAATTCAGCTCAGCAGGCAACTGTTTATCTAAAATTTGAAAGTCATTCCGCAAAAGAACAAACGGAGAAAAGTATGAAGGATTACTTCCGTTCGCTATACCCGGCAGCACGCATTGATTTTTCGAATGCTCCGAATGCGTTTGAACAACTGTTTATTTCAAGTAAGCCATTATATGAAGTCCGTCTGCGCGATTTAAAATCGAAGCGCGTCATTCCGGTTGAAACGGCAAACTTGCTAATACATCCTGATTCGCTGTTGGAATTGAGGTCTGGGAAAGGTTTCGAAACTGAAGCAATGGTATTCCTACGGCTTGATTTCCTAAAGATGAGACTTTATGGAATCGATTTCAACGAACTCAATCGCAAATTGAAGATAATTTTTGGCGACTACCGGATAACGGACTTTAAAAATTTCGGTGAAATAACTCCTGTTGTTTTTGAAGGGTCTGCCTCCGATTTTGAAACTGCCGTTCGGTATGCGGAAGTTCAATCCACTAACGGGAAAAGCTACCCGATTGGTGAGTTTGTGAATGCTTCATTTCAACAAGCGTACAAAAATATTACTGCTGACAATGCCGGAATTTATCAGTCTTTAGTTGCCGACCACGTAAACGATGAACCCGCTTTGCGAAACTTCTGGACAACCAAAGCCGGGAACTATAATCTCAACGTTGATTTTACAGGCACCTGGTTTGACCGCCAGGAAAACCTCCGTCAGATGCTTGTGATTCTGATCATCTCCTTTATATTGATGTACTTCATTATAACGGCCGAGTTTGAATCTTTTTCACAACCGTTGATTGTGATGTTGACGATTCCGATCGGTTTTGCCGGAAGTCTTCTTTTTTTATGGGCCGCCGGTGGGACAATCAACATCATGTCGGGTATTGGCCTTGTTGTAGTATTGGGAATTCTTGACAACGATGCCATTCTGAAGATTGATCGCATCAACACCCTTCGTAAAACATTGCCTTTGCAAGAGGCCATCGAGCGGGCCGGACTTGACAGATTAAAACCTATTGTGATGAATACCTGTACAAACGTACTCGCCCTGACACCGATACTCTTCTCATCCGGGCTAGGTGCCGATCTGCAAAAACCGGTGTCTATTGCTACGATTGGCGGGTTAATTGTTGCTACGTTTGCAGCGCTTTATTTTGTTCCCCTGGTCTACTGGATTACCGCCAGGAAAAAAGAAAAGATTATTTATCATTAGGCGTTACGGTTATGGCCGCATCATGCGCCAACTGCAAATTGTTCGTGATAATGACATCATCACCATCGTTAAGCCCACTTAAAATTTCAATTTCTTTGCCGTTATCCCGACCTGTAGTAACATAATTCCATTTCGCTAGATTTTCTGAAGCTGTAAAGACCACCATTTTGCCTGACCGCACGACCACTGCTTCTTTTGGAACAATAATGTTTTTACTATACGGCAAATGCATAACCACCTGAACATGCATTCCGGGAAGTGCCCTGGACTTTGCTGTCAGATGCAAGACCACCCTCACTAATCCGGTTCGCTCATCCACCCTGGGATTAATGCTTTCGATTTTAGCCGGAAAGCTAGTCTCCGCAGAAGCAACCGGGCGGATTTCTGCAGATACTCCACGACTGAGTAATAGCGCATCGCTCTCCAAAACTTCAGCCTGCACTAATAAATTCTCTTCATCATGAACAAAGCATAGCAAGTCTCCTTGATTTACCGGACTGCCCGCGTTCAATTCAACACCTGAGACAACACCCGAAATTTGAGACCGCACAAATGAATTGTCAAACTCTAACTTAGCTTCCTGATACGCCAACTCAGCTGCCGCTAACCCGCTTGATACACGGATGTTTTCGGAAGCTTGTTTACGCCTCACGCTGTCGATTACGTAACTCATGATTTGGTCATCAAATGCGAGTCGCTTTTCCTTCAACAGTAATTCTGCTTTCGCAAAAGATAGCTTTTGACTTTCGCTATTGAGTTCTGCGAGAAGCTGTCCCCTAGAAACGGCCTGACCACTACTTACATAGATTTTATCGATAATACCTGAACGCCTGAATTGCATTCGAACTTCGGAAGCAGAGGCTATTTTACCGGAAGCGGAGATCAGGTACTCAAACGGCCGAACGGTGGCTTTGACAACCTTAACCTCTGTAGCCGGGACAGAAGCTTTAACCTCTTGCGAAGACGGCTCATTTTCACCACCGCTTGATGAACAACCACCGAGAAGGGAAATAGTCAAAAATAAAAGAGCAACAGCAGACTTTAGTTTCATTTAATAAGGCGATTGTCTAAAGATAAATAATTTCAGCAAATCCAGCCTGTAACTCCAGTAACTCAATGTTATAAGAAATTGTTGGCGCGGTTACGTAACCATACCGCAAACCGACGGTATTCCCTCAATAACCTCTCGCCATGCTTCAGAACTTTTTGCTCATCGCCTCGCGAAATCTCCTAAAAAGAAAAGTCTATTCATTCATCAACATTTTCGGGCTTGCACTCGGCATGGCCGTCTGCCTGGTCATCCTGAAATACGTGGATTTTGAACTTAGCTACGACAGCTATCATCGCCGTGCCGACCAAATTCATCGTGTCACCAGCGCGTACTACCAAAACGGAGAACTTCGTACTTCGAATATTATTTCCGGTTATGCGCTCGGACCCGCGCTAGTCAGTGATATACCGGGTGTAAAAAAATACGTTCGTACGCATCCCATGTATGGAGGCGCAGTGTTTACGTATCAACGCGAAAACAATCCGTCAATTTTTCATGAAGAGAACGTACAATTTGCTGACTCCACGTTCTTCGATGTATTCACCTACCAGGCGATTGAGGGAAATCTCAGCACCGCACTCGACAGACCCAATTCAGCTGTGATTACCAAAAAAATCGCTGCGCGGTATTTCCGTGAAAACGAGGATCCGCTGGGAAAAATTTTTCAAATCAATGGCGGCTGGGCCGATGGAGCGTATGAGATTACAGCCGTTATCGAGGATGTACCGCAGAACTCGCACTTTCCGTTCGAGATTGTTTTACCGATGCATAATCTATTAACGAACGGACAATACCAGCAGGATGACGGCTGGGGCTGGAACAACTTTGTAACGTACGTTGAACTTGAGAAGAACGCAGACCTCAGCGCCATGGAAGAAAAACTCCCTCCCCTCGTTGAAAAATATCAGGGAGAAGATCTTTCCCGTTCAAACTCAACGCGCGTGTATTCGTTTCAACCTATTCGCGAAATACATCTTCACCCGGGTCTTAATCACGAAACAAGCGCGACCATCAGTGTAAACACGATTTATTTCTTTCTATTGATTTCAGGATTTATTCTCGCGATTGCCTGGGTTAATTATATCAACCTTTCAACCGCACGTGCCATGGAACGGGCCCGGGAAGTCGGTATCAAGAAATCGATTGGCGCATTCCGGAGCCAGCTGATGATGCAGTTTGTTTTTGAATCGGTACTCGTTAATCTGCTCAGCGTGGTCATTGCGTTAGGCATCGCATTAGCCTTACTGCCTTTGCTGGGCGACATTGTTGGCAAAACATTGACCTTCGATTTTACGGATTACAGGCTATGGCTTGTTATCTCCGGTTTGTTTGTCGTTGGTTCGTTCATCTCCGGTTTATATCCGGCTTACCTGCTCTCCTCTTTCCGGATCACGGAAGTTCTCAAAGGTAAAGTGGCGCAATCGGGTCGGGGATTCTCTCTGCGCAAGGCGTTAGTGGTTTTTCAATTTGCATCTTCCCTGATTTTGATTGCAGGCACGTTTGCTATTTATCGGCAACTCACCTTCATGCGAACGCAGGACAAAGGCCTGACCATGGAGCAAATGCTTGTCATTAACGGGCCAAGCGTACTGGACTGGAGAGATGCAAAAGCTGTAAAGAACAGATTAGTATCCCTTAAGAACGAGATCCAAAAGATTCCGGGAGTGGTAAACGTAGCTACCTCCGGAGTTATCCCTGGTGGCGGCCACAATTGGGGTACGAGCATGCGCAAGGTTGGAACGCAAGCCGAAGATAATAAAGCAGGCAGTGTAGTGTGGGTTGATCCTGACTTTGTTGACACTTATGGAATGACCCTGCTTGCCGGGCGCAACTTTAACATCGCCAACAGATCAGACATGGAATCAGTACTGGTCAATGAAGCTGCGCTTACTGCGTTTAATCTCGGAACTCCGGAGCAGGCCCTTGAAGAGAAAATTATTCTGGGTGACGATTCGGTAGCGATACTCGGGGTATTGAAAAATTACAACTGGGCATCCTTAAAAACCGAGCATTCGCCCTGGTTATTAAAAGCTGATACGATTTCCCGAAGGAACTATTCTATCCATGTCAACAGCAGCAACATGAATGAAGTGATCAAAACTGTGGAAGCTACGTTCAAGGAGGCATTTCCCGGCAACCCGTTCAACTATTTCTTTCTGGATGATTTTTTCAATGCGCAGTATCAGTCCGAACAGCAATTCGGAAAGATATTCAGTCTGTTCTCGATCCTGGCCATCGTAATTGCCTGCCTCGGTTTATGGGGCCTCGCTTCGTTCACGACCACTCAAAAACTCAAAGAAATTAGCATCCGTAAAGTACTAGGTTCATCGGTAAGCGGAATCCTCTCACTGCTGTCGTGGCAGTTTTTGAAACTCGTCATCATCGCATGTATGATTGCGGTACCCTTAACGTGGTATGGTATTGATCAATGGCTGCAGGGATTCGCCTTCCGGATCAGCCTTCAGTGGGATTTATTTGTAGTGCCGGTAGTTATTCTCACGCTCATTGCGCTGGGTACGGTAAGTTTCCAGATTCTGAAGGGCGCAAACATTAATCCCGCCAAGGTGTTGCGGTCGGAGTGATTGCGATCGGATGGCGATTCTTACAGATTTCCGAGTTTGATCTCGTCAAGCGCGATCTCGGTCAGCGGCTTGGTGATGAATTTGATCACGTGATTGTTGTTCACGATCTTGTCGATGTCGCGTTTGTTATCCGAACTCGATAAGATAATCACCTTGCATTTGTTCCGAACAAGCTCGTTGAATTTTTCGAATTCGTACAGAAATACAAATCCGTCAACGATAGGCATGTTGATGTCGAGAAAAATCAGGCTGGGTATTTTCTCGATGTTATTTTGATTTTCCTTTAAGTAGTCGAGCGCTGTTTTTCCCGAACTCTTTACTTCTACTCCTTTTGCAAACTTGGTAATCTCAATAATACGTTTACTGATAAAATTATCGGTATCGTTGTCATCTACCAACATCACCAAATCCAGGGTCGTCTCCGCTACCATTTAATTTTCCGATTAGAGGGGTTATAGGGTCACCTTTGATATTCCTATGAGCTACAAAAATAAATCTTTTTGCGAAGGTTTTTAGGAAAACAAATGAAAATGGGGTCATTTACCAGACAAAAATGGGTAAAAAGCTAAAAATGGCTAGGGCTTTTTTACGATCACGAGTTTTTCGCCTACCGAAAGCGCGAAATCTTTCTTTTTGTTCCAATCCATGAGCTCCTTGATGGTAACACCATACTCCCGCGCAATGCTGTACAACGTGTCAGATGCCTTAACGGTGTGAATCACTTCCGTGGCTGCGGGCGCTGCTAACGTTTCCGAAGGCTTCCGGAGTCGTAAAATTTGACCCGGCTTGATCCCGTCCGACAATGAGAGGTTGTTCCACTCTGCAACCTGCATCACACCCACCTCAAATCGCTTGGCGATTGAATACAAGGTTTCCCCGGCAACCACTACATGCTGATCAAACGATATAGTATCAGCCTTCACGGAGTCAGGCTGCGCTAGTTCCTGTTTCGGCTCAACAGGAGTTTGTTGTGGCGGAAGCGGAGTTGCCGGAACATCGGGCACAGGGTTAGCCTGCGGCTGAACAGTCCAGTTGAATGTGTCGCCCGTCTCAATCTCGACAGCAGGCTCTTCTGCTTCTGGTACCGCTTCCACCGTACGCTTACCCGTCAGGTAAATAACAGATCCCTCTTTCAACGTGTTGTCGCGATCAATTTTATTGTATCGTTCCAGTTTGCGAAGCTGAACTCCGTACTGCTGACTGATCGACCACAAATTATCGCCTACGATTACTACGTGGTGCGATACCGGCCCGCGGGTCTTCTTCCGTTTGAGGTAATAAAATTTTCCGGCATTGATTCGATCACTCACTGAAATATCGTTGTACCGTAAAAAGCCCGACAAATCAACATCTGCACGTTTTGCTAACGCAGACGGTGTTTCACCTGCAATCGCTTTGATGGCCGGAATCCCGTGCAGCATCATCGTTGTCGTTGAAGCACGTGCAGGCTCAGCGTCAATACGTTTGGGCGGTTCCAACGGGTTTGACGATTCCGCCCGGGCAATCGCTGCATTGCGTTTTGCAGACTCCCCTATTGTTGGAATGGAGAGCATGTACGATTTATCATCAGGAATATGATCTTTCCGAACCCATTTATTGTATTGCCGGAGTTGTTCCTCATCAATCGCAAACTCGTCTGCCACTTCTTTGATTGATCGTTTCGTTCGATTGGTGATGGTATACACTTTTACTTCGCCCGGGCCTTTTACATAATTTTCGAAGGCAATTTTGTGCGCAAGAAATTTCTTTACGTACCAATAGGTTTCTGAAGTGATGGTCATGTGCTTCGTTCCGCTCTGGTAGTCTTTCACGGCCTTCATGGTACCCCCGGCACCCATCTGGTACGCCTGAAGCGCATACACCCAATTATTAAAGTAATAGTTGTTCTTTTTGATATAGCGTGCAGCACCGCGCGTAGCCGAAACAATGTTCATGCGTTCGTCAATTTCCTTGTCAACGCGCAACCCCATTTCAACGGCCGTGAAATCTTTGAATTGCCAGAATCCCACTGCATTGGAAACCGAAACTGCGTCAGCAATCAGCGCGCTTTCCTGAAGTACCAGGTATTTGAAATCGTCCGGAACATTTTCTTCTGCAAAAATCTTTTCGATGATCGGGAAATAAGTCTTAGCTCGCTCCACTTTGATGGTATGATGCTTAGCCGATTGCGTAAGCATATTAACATCCTTTTGGATCTCGCGTCTGGCATCATCGCGAATCGTAAGCGTGATTCCGGCAAACTGCATTTTGTCAGGAACTTCAGGGGCCTGTGCAAATACGGCAGCGGTGACGAGCACAAGTGCAGCGGCAAGCTTCATGATAACGAGTTTAAAAAATAATGAGCCTCCAAAAAATTACGAACGGACTTTGCGCATTACTAAAATTCCGTCCCGTACCGGCAATAACACATTCTCTACGCGGGCATCGTCCTGAACTTTTTTGTTAAACTCCTGAATGGCCCGGGTGTCTTTATCGGATTTTTCATCCAGCACTTTCCCGCTCCATAACACATTGTCGGCCAGAATATACCCACCCAAAGGTACGCGATTGATCACTAAATCGTAATAACGCGCATAATTTTCTTTATCCGCATCAATGAAAACCAGGTCGAAATCGGTGTTCAGTGCAGGAATGATCTCCAGCGCATTTCCGATCCGGTAATCGATCTGTGCATCGAACGGGGAATATTTAAAATAATTGCGCACACGACTTTCGAGTTCTTCGTTAATGTCAACGGTTATTAATTTTCCGTCAGGCTTCAATCCCTCTGCCATGCACAAAGCCGAATAGCCTGTGTATGTACCAATCTCCAAAATAGCCGATGGCCGGATCATGCAACTGATCATCGAAAGAATCCGGCCCTGCATATGACCTGAGAGCATCCGCGGCATCATCACATTGACGTGCGTTTCGCGATTGATCTTCTTCAACAGCTCGCTTTCGGGCGAGGTGTGATCCTCCGAATACGCTTGAATGGCTGGGTTGGTAATGTCCATAACTACTTTTTACCCGGTATCATTTTCAAATAACTCAGTTGAGCAGGATCAAACATTTCTTGTGCCATTTGTTGAATCTTCTTGGCATTTGTTTGATCAATCAGTCCGAAAATCTCATCCAGCGAAGGTACATACCCGCGATTCAGAATGCTTCGGCCCATCATCATCATCTGGTTCAGGTTGTTCTCCTCCGACATGGCAAGTTGTCCTTTGATCTGCTCTTTTGCAGCCGCCAGTTGCCGCACGGAAAGTTTAGCGTCCATGAGTTTAACCAGTTCTTTTTTCACCAGACTGATACACTTCTCCAACTGACTGATCTCCGTTCCAAAATAAATTACAAACATCCCTGTGTCGGTGTACGATACATAGTGCGCATCAACGGAGTATACAAAACCGTACTTCTCACGCAACGCGATGTTCAGCCTCGAGTTCATCCCGGGTCCGCCCAGCATGTTCACAAGCATATAAAACGGAATCCGGTTTTCATGGTAGATCGGGTAAGCCTCGCGGCCCATGGCGCAACGCCCCTGCTTTACCGGGCGGGTCACCTCCTTTTCGCGTGGCACGTACCGAACGGCACGTTCACGAACGACTTTACGGGTTGATTTACGAATACGTAAATATTTGGTGGCGAGCTTTTCAATTTTATCGGGCGGGATGTTACCCACACAACTGAAAACCACGCGGCTTGTATCGACATGATTTTTGAAAAAGGAAACAAAATCTTTTCGCATGAAAGACGACACTGTTTCCTGCCTGCCGAGAATGTTCATTCCCATGGGATGATTCTCAAACAACAGGGCATCGAACTCATCCTGAAGTGAATCGTCCGGTGTGTCGAGGTACATGGCCATCTCTTCCAGAATCACACCCCGTTCTTTATCAATCTGGGCCTGCGGAAAAACAGAGTGAAAGGTGATGTCAGATAGAATATCGATGGCCCGCTCCATATACTGATCGCGCACAGACGCATAAAACACGATCTTCTCTTTGTCGGTATACGCATTGAGTTCGCCCCCGACTGCGTCCAGGCTACTGATGATATGGAAGGATTTTCTCTTTTCCGTTCCCTTAAAAGCCATGTGTTCCCAGAAATGGGCGATCCCCTGGTTTGCGTGATTTTCATCGCGGCTGCCGACATCAAGGAAGATTCCGCAGTGCACAATTTTGGTCGTGGGCACATGCTGGTAAACCACCCGGATGCCGTTTGGAAGCGTAAAAAGGAATTCGTTTTTCATGGATGCCGGCAAAAATACAGGTTAATGGCTCCCCGTCCCAACGATGAACAGGAATGCCCGCTAACGGGCAGCACCCAAACTTCGAACAGCATTTTTCGTTATACTTAGAAGTTTTTAGCTGGCATAACAATTGTAAAACTCCAGACATTATGGAAACTCAGAAAGTAAAAACCTGCTTTACGATCACCTTCACGGATGAGCAATTCAATCATGCGAAGATGTATGTGGAAGACATGAGACGCCACCCCAACCGCGTCTTCTGGCAAGGCAAGCGAGAGAAAACCGATGACGAGTTAATCATCGAGCAGATCGCGCACCGGATTCTTTCAGGATTTTACAACAACGATTCGTATAACGCAGGCCGGTTCATCATCCGCATGGACAGCGCTGTAAACGGACAATAGTTTTGGTTTGGAATCCGCGGAAATACGGGCAACTGTGTCTCCGCGGATCAAGGTTTTCAGATCCGTTCGAGAACTTTTTTAATCAGCGAGTCGATCACTTTTTCCGGATCTTTCGAAAATTTACCCTTTATGCGGTTCGCAATGATCGCATTCACGCTCAGCGCTTCATGGCCGAGCAATCTCGCCATCGCGTAATATCCGGCCGTTTCCATTTCAAAGTTCGTCAGCCAGAAGTCACTGCTCTTGTTGTGGTAGTAGTTCAGGTCGTCCAGCAGCTTGGGCAACTTATTTGGAGCGCGGATTACCCTGCCCTGCGGAGCGTAAAAGCCTGGTGTTGTAATGGTGTTGCCGGAGATCATATCAAAGCCCAGTTGCTCCTTTAACGTTTCAGAACCAGCAACAACATACGGTCTGAACGGCAGCCCGGTCTTCAATTGAATATCAGCCGCGATTTTCATTTCAAAGTCATCCATCGGCAACTCATAGAATTGCATCAAGTTATCCAGGCCCACGGCATAGTTTGAAAATAAGTGCGAACCCAACGGGATATCTTCCTGCAAAGCCCCCGATGTGCCGATGCGAACGATCTTCAATTTCTTCTTTCGACTTTTCGGTTCGCGTGTTTTGAGATCGATGTTGGCCAGCGCGTCAATTTCGGTGAAGAATATTTCCACGTTATCGGTACCGATACCCGTGCTGATGACGGTAATCTTTTTGCCTTTGTAACGACCCACATGCGTGATAAACTCCCGCTTGTTCATCTCAAAGTCAACATCATCGAAATGCTGGCTAACCTTATACACCCGGCTTGGGTCGCCCACCGTGATAATGGTATCAGAGATATGCTTGGGCAGCAGGTTCAGGTGATAAACACTTCCATCCGGATTTAAGATCAGGTCGGTTTCGGAAATCTTAGGCATAGGACAATCGCTACAAAAAGGTACAGTTATTACCCGACCCTTTCAACGGATGTAATGTTTTAAATTTTTTGAGAGATTTTCTATGCCTTAACCGGCTGAGCAGGATTTCCGAAAACGGTTTCGCCAGCTTTCACTGGTGCGATCACCACCGAACCAGCCCCAACCCGTGCACCTTTACCGATTGTTATTCCCGACACAACCGTAACACCAGACCCGATAAATGCTTCGTCTTCGATTGTAACTCCCGCACTGATCACGGAACCCGATCCTATTTGCACGTAGTTGCCTATCGTTACTTCTGCACCAACCACACATCCCGACTGAATCACACCATGACTTGAAATCTTTGTGCCTACACCCACCATCACACCCTGGTCGATGAGATTTCCGTGACCCAGTTCCACATGGCTCGACAGGTTTGCCGTTTTATGAATCGCGTTTACCGGCTGAACGTGACGAACATCGTTGAGCATTTTCACCAGGCTTTTCCGAAGCCGGTTATCGTCTACCGCCAGGCAAGCTTCGCACTTCTTGCCAATGAGCTTCAAAAAACCATCATCATCCGTGCTGCCCAAAACGAACGACTCGTCAATCTCCTTGTTGTGCAGATTCTTGTTGTCGTCCAGGAAACCGTACACCACATTGCCATTGCTTTCAAAAATTTCCTTGGCCGTGCGACCGAGCGGGCCCGCACCAAATATTATCACCGGATTTTCCATGCTTTGTTATAAAGAAGGGCAAAAATACACCGGCCGCTATTAGCCTACAAGTGGAACCGGGAAAGCCAGCGTGTAACAAACGGTTGATTGAAAACCAACAACGCAAAGAAGGGCATGTATCCGGCTCCGTACCGGGCAAGCGTACCAAAGTTAGGTGTCGATAGCGCAAGAAAAACGGATAATACGCAGCAATAGCCCAGTACAGCCAAAACCAGCAGGTATTCCGGAGTGCGCAAAAGATTTCTCACATACCGAAGCGACAATATGGTAAGCGCGAGCAACGCCAGGTTCTCGAGGGCCGTAATGAATTTAAACACGGTGTTTGCTTCCCAAAGAAACGGCCTGAACAATCCCGCGATCAAAGCCCAGGGAGCATTGATCATCATACTGCCCCACGTAGGTTCCAGGTTGTAGTAATGCACGACATCTTCCGGAGAGCAGGCATCCATAAATACTTTGTTATTAAACGTAATGACGGTTAATACGCGGGCCGGTGAAAAATTCGGGTGGAGAAACGTAATCGCTGTAAATCCGCAAGCCAGCAACACCATCCATAGTGCTATAACTGCGACTGGTTTTTTTACCGAAAGTTTTTCCGTGAGGTATTTTACGATCAGCACCGAAACGGTGATCGGAATAAAGGTCGCGAGGTAGTAATATTTTAGTTTAAAGATTACGATTACGCTCACAATCCCCAGCAATACGGAGACAATCGGGATTTTCTCGTTCTTCCAAAGTTTTAAAAACAACGCGCTTAAAAAATAAAGCCCGGCCATGGTGATTGATTCCTTGATAATACCTGAACTCCAGAAGACTGCGGATGGTAAAAACAAGAACGCGAGCACCGCAGCGGTTTTTACACCCGGAAAAATTCGTGCGATCGTGTTGCAGAGGTACCATGCACCGAAAAAGGACAGAAGCGAATAATACAAAGAAGAAATCCAGTAGTTATTACCCGTCAGCAGCGCAAGCACACTGGTTATCTTTGAAAAGAATACAGTTCTGTATTCACCCAGAAAAAAACCCTGCTCCTGCGTAAACAGAACCTTGACGTAGGTACCAAAATCTTCCCGGGCTACATTCGCCTGATCGCAGGCCAGCTTGAAAAAAATAAACGTATCGCTTGGATCGTAGTACGTGGAATAAATAATCCCCAGTGCAATGCCGGCCAAACATTTCACCAGCAGGGCCGGCCAAAACAATTTATGAAGAGGCTGCGCATCGCGCTTCCAAATCCAGAAGCACGCGAGTGCAAGGAACAGCATATTGATAGCAGCCAGCATGGCCGCAAGATCGTTATTTTATCAGCCACGAACCAACCCCGCATTCCAGGCATCGTCTTTTCATGCAGAAACTTTTGTAGAGTTCGATCAACCCCTGTGAGTCAAACGCAGTTTTGACCTTCATGCCCAACGGAAGCCACTGCCGGGTAATTTTATTGTTCTCAGCCGGAAGGTTTTGTAAAAGGTCGATCGCCTGCTCTTTGTACGAACTCTCATCGTGAATCTTTCCATACGCCACCAGCAGCGGAACAACGGTGTTGATGATAATATTCTGGACGCTGGCTGGACCCAGCGGAGCCACAGGATTCTTGGCCGCTACACCAAACCGATAATGCGTTCGCCAATACGCAGACTGCTCCGCATCAAACAATGCCAGTACCTGCTTATGATTGCTTGCTTCAATGATTTTCGAGAAAAGATTTTGTTGGCCGACCAGCAATCCGGTCAGTTGTGCAATGCGAATGGTTGCAAAATTAGCCGGCCGAAGTCGCAAAAACTTCCACTGCGACAGATTCATCTGCCGCCCATCGAGCCCGTACTTCCTGCGTAACAGATCATACTCACGCTTCAGCAGGAGAACGTACTCATCTTCTCCATCGTCCTCCAAAAATCCACCGGCACCAAATAACAACGCTTCCACCTGCAGGGTTTTATCGATGTGCTTTTGCAACGTTTTATACGGCACCACTTCCGCCAGCCTGAGCATGGGTTCCGCATTGATGGTGAATCCGAAATTTTTACTGAGGAGTTGATAACACGTCTGGTCCCAATTGTTGTTGTTCCGTACGAGCAATTGTTCAACCATCCGTGCTTTCGTTTGCAGACGCTGCAGCAGCACATTATCGAGCGCGGCAAGTTTGTGGATTTCAGGGATAGCGCTCCACCGATTACCACACGGGATGAGTTCCGTGCTCACGTACAAATCCTTGTACCGATTCCACAATGCCGGGTCAATTCGATCCTTTAATTCAAGTGTTGGCATTTGCGTACCATCCGTGCGAACGATGGGTTTATCATTTTCCCACACCACATGCAGAACAACTTTCTCGTAGGCATCGTCTGTGCTGTGCTTGTGATCGTTCCACCCCGAAGCGCGAATATGAATCTCCACACTTCCGCGCCATTCCAGGTTATCAATCCTGATGCGCGCACCGGAGAAATCGGGGCCGGCATCGGTGTTGCGGGAACCAGGCGCAAGTACCTGAAGGGATTCACCGGATGAAATTTTTAAATCAGCTTTCCGGAAATATTGAAGCTGCCAGATGTAATGAAGAAAGGATTCGGTCACGGCGTAACGGTTTAACGTTACGATTTTACCAACCGCGAATTGAAATCCAATGAAAGTACGAGCCGGGAATAAAAGTACTGACAGAATTTGTCAGGTGTGACTAATGGTGTTTACAGGTATTTATCCAAAAGTGACGACATCTCTTCACGTACTTTTTTAGCCTCGTTACCGGCTGCCGTTGCGAAGTCTTTATCCGCGGAAGCGTAGATGATCGCGCGGGTCGAGTTAACAATGAGACCGCACTCCTTATTCAGTCCGTGCTTCGATGTTTCGGCTAAGTCTCCTCCCTGCGCGCCAATGCCTGGCACCAGGAAAAAATGTTCAGGCGCAAGCTTGCGGATGTCTGCAATTTTGTCGGCCCGGGTAGCACCCACCACATACATCAACTGCTCGGGTGTTCCCCATTGCTGGGATTTAAGAATTACTTCTTCGTAAAGTTTTTTTCCTGATTTGGATTCGATCAATTGAAAGTCGCTGCTGCCGCTGTTCGAGGTGTGCGCGAGCAGGATTACCCATTTATCTTTGAATTCGAGGAACGGCTTTACCGAATCTTCCCCCATGTAAGGCGCAACGGTAATCGAATCAAAATTCATTTGTTCAAAAAAAGCCTTTGCATAGAGCGAAGAGGTATTACCAATATCACCGCGCTTGGCATCCGCAATGGTAAAGCAATCGTTCGGAATGTACTCGAGTGTTTTTGCGAGACTTTCCCAGCCTTTTGCTCCCCGTGCTTCGTAGAAAGCGATGTTCGGTTTGTAGGCAATGCAGTACGCATGCGTTGCGTCAATGATCTGCTTGTTGAATTCAAAAACCGGGTCAGCGGAATTTTGAAGATGCGCGGGAATTTTTGAAATGTCGGTGTCGAGCCCTACACAGAGGTAAGAATTTTTCTTTTTGATCTGCTCAAAGAGCCGGGCTTTGTTCATCCCCAACGGTTATAACTAGCGCAAGTCAATTACTTCTACTCCGGGATACTTCTTCGTGTCGAATGCAAAGAACGTATCGGCCACAGCAACATTCGGAGTGAATTTTGAAATCGTGTACTTATAGTTTGTTCCGTTCTTTTCCATCATGGTCCAGCTTTGAATACTGCGATCCTTTTTGTTGATGAGCATCTTGATTTTGAAGAACTGTGCATCTTTCTTCTCGGGTACCAGATCGATTTCCTCTACCGTTACACCACCTTCGGTGCGGTCGCCATTGTGCAGGTATTTGAATCCTTTTTTATAGATTTCATAAATCTTGGAAGGATTGATCTCGCTGGTGTTTGCATCGTAATTATCGATGGTCACTTCTTTGGCGGAAGGAATGTACGTCCACTGCGTAGTTCCGTTATTGATGATTTCCTGCTCACTCATCACCAGCCGATATTTGTCGCCCTTAACGGTGATCTTTCCTTTATACTCTTCCTTCACACCTTCCGTTTCGTTGGTCATGGTAGTGGTGATGTTCGCTTCAAAGGAAGTAAAGGCCTTATATTTTTGGCTCATGGCATCGAGTGTCGCGAGCGCTTGTGCATCGTATTGTGCGAAAGCCGCGTTAAACGCAACCAGTGCAAAAGCCAGGAATATGAATTTTTTCATCAGGGAAACTGCCGTTAGTGGAAGATTGATTAAAACCGGTGGCAAAAATAGCCTACTGACCGTGTTTTTCCTTCAAACTATTCAATAATTGTTCCAAACTGAGCTGATCTTTGATTAAAACTTCGCGGGCTTTGCTGCCCTCAAACGGCCCCACGATACCCGCGGCCTCAAGCTGGTCGATCAAACGACCTGCCCGGTTATAACCCAATTTCAGTTTGCGCTGAAGGAGTGACGTGCTTCCCTGCTGATGGTTAACGATGAGCTGGGCAGCCTCCTCGAATAAGGCATCGCGTTCGGCCAAATCAACCGATGCAGCACCGCTTTCGTCTTCACCCTCAAATTCCGGAAGCAGATAGGCTGAATCATAGCCGCGCTGCGCGCCAATAAAATCACAGACCTTTTCGATTTCAGGTGTATCAACAAACGGACATTGAATCCGGATAACATCTGATCCTGACGACAGGAGCATGTCGCCCTGCCCCACCAACTGATCGGCACCTCCCGCATCGAGAATTGTGCGCGAGTCGACTTTCGACGTTACGCGGAACGACAGACGAGCCGGGAAGTTTGCCTTGATCACACCGGTAATAACGTTTACTGAAGGACGCTGCGTGGCGACCACCAGGTGAATACCAATTGCACGCGCAAGCTGCGCCAACCGGGCGATCGGTGTTTCTACTTCCTTGCCGGCCGTCATCATCAAGTCGGCAAGCTCGTCAATCACCAACACGATATACGGTAAAAATCGGTGACCTTCTTTGGGGTTCAGCTTACGGCCAACAAACTTGGCATTGTACTCTTTCAGGTTACGTGCACCGGCATCTTTCAGAATCTCATACCGGTTTTCCATTTCAATGCACAGTGAGTTGAGCGTATGCACAACTTTCTTGGTATCGGTAATAATCGCTTCTTCACTGTTCGGCAGTTTGGCGAGATAGTGGCGTTCAATTTTACTGAACAGCGACATTTCCACTTTCTTCGGATCGACCAGCACGAACTTAAGCTGCGATGGATGGCGTTTATATAAGAGCGATGCCAGAATTACGTTCAAGCCCACCGACTTACCCTGACCGGTTGCACCGGCTACCAGCAAGTGTGGCATTTTGGCCAGGTCGATTACGAGTACTTCGTTTGAAATTGTTTTTCCGATCGCAATCGGAAGTTCCTTATCTGTCTTAACAAACCCGGGTGAAGACAATACCGAACGGATGCTCACCATTTCGCGGTTCTTATTCGGAACTTCGATACCGATGGTTCCTTTTCCCGGAATGGGTGCAATGATACGAATACCCAATGCAGCCAGGCTCAGCGCGATATCATCTTCCAGATTTTTGATTCTGGAAATTTTAATACCCGCATCCGGCACAATTTCATACAGCGTTACAGTCGGGCCGATGGTTGCCTTAATGCTCGTGATACCAATTTTGAAGTTGGTAAGCGTGGCCAGAATTTTATCCTTGTTGGCATTTAACTCTTCCTGCGTTACCTGTACTTTGCCGACTTCATACTCGTTGAGCAATTCAAGAGGCGGGAATTTGTAGCTGCTCAGGTCGAGCGTAGGATCGTACAATCCTTTCTCTTCCACAAGTTTTTCGGCCAGTTCTTCCGTTTCGGTTGGCTCCTCGATCGTAAAGGCCGGCTCGGGCTTATTGTCTTTTTTGGTTTCGACCGGCTTCTCGAGATCAAGCTTCACTTCGTTAACCGGAGGTTTTACTTCGGGTGGCGCAACCAGTACGATTGGTTCCGTTACTGCAGTCTTTTCTTCTTTTACCCACTTGTCTTTATCATCGGTGTATTCTGCGGGAGCTTCGGGTGTAGCCAGGATGGCATCGTTACCCATGGGCTTCGGATCTTTGATGCTTTGAAATGCATTGATCGCTGTAACGTTGAAGAAGAAAATGATAAAGATGAACAGCGACAATACCAGTAACAGGAATGTACCCCAGCCCAGCATGTTATAACTTAACTGCGCGAGTGTGAAGCCAACTTTTCCCGCCAGGTAACTCCATTCGGTTTCACCTTCTACATTAAGCGTTAAAAATCCAAAGAGCAAGCCAAGCCACAGTGCTGCAAACACCGAGAATACAGTAACCTGGAAAATCGGTAGCAGTGTGCGCTTAAAGGCAAGTTTAAATCCGATGATAAACAGCAGTACCGGGATAGAAAACGACCCGATGCCGAAGCCATTGTATATAATATGGTGTGAACTCCATGCACCGAGGTAGCGCATCCAGTTTTGAACTTCCTTTGCTTCTTCCAGTACGCCCGAGTCGCCGTTTGGCACAATAATGCTCATGTCGGCACTCCAGGTAAACAGGAACGACACAAAGGATACGAAAAGAAAAATGGAAGAGATGATCAGCACAAACCCGGTTGCGAGCACAAAACGGGGGTCTTTCAGGAAATCGAGTGACCAGTTAAATTTTCCTTTCGACTTTGAGCTTTTTCCCTTCTTTTCTTTTTCAGGCTTCTTGAAGGTGTTGGTTTTAAAAGTGTTTTCCGCCATTAGTTTAAAAAGTATTCAAAGCTAAGCAAAATTTGGCAACCCGCGACAGTGGGAGCACCGCTGCGGGGACGTCAATTTTATTAGTAACTTGATCAAAATCCTGCACCCCTGAAACGAGCCATACCCATAGTCGCCTTGCTGGCTTTCGGTATTTCCGGATACGGCCAAACCCGGATGATCGATAGCCTCCGGCAAATTGTGGCCCTGAACCGGCACGATACCCTGGAGGTAAAAGCGTTGCTCGGACTCACCAATGAGTTTCTAAGAAAAGATGTTTCCCAGGCACGTTTGTATGCCCAACAGGTAGTCAGAACCTCCAGCCAACTCAACTATCCGTATGGAATGTGCGCAGGCTATGGTTATATGGTTTCGATGTTTCAATCAGGCACCCAAACCGACAGCGCATTACATTACCTCGGACAATTGGAGAAATTAGCCAAAGCACATGCGGAAGACTTCCGGATCCCAAAGAACTACAACCAAACAGCCGGACTTTTTTACAAAGCACAGGGCGAGTATCAACGCGCAATGCCCTACTTTCTTGAAAACCTGAAGCTGGCGACCAAGGAAGACGAGAACAAGGCTGGCACCCTGCTGAACATCGGCAACACGTATTCACAAATGGCAGATTACCGGAATGCGATGAAGTATCATTTACAGGCGTTGACCATATTTGAAAAGCTCGGAAACAAACGCGGGCAGTCGTTTTGCCTCCACGGTCTTGCCACAGACTATTATTTTCTCAAACAACTCAGCAAGTCAGAAGAATATTTGCACCGCTCGCTGGCGATGAAAACAGATCTTGGCGACAGGCGCGGATTGATCACCACCTGGCAGGGTTTGGGAAACGTTGCCAAGGACCGAAACCAGTTCGAGACCGCCCACCAATACTACCTGAAGAGTTTGGCGATGGCGCGTGAAATGAAACTTGCCGGTGACGAAATTATTACGCTGCACCAGATGGGCATGAACTACATGCGCAAGCCTGACCCGGCAGAAGCACGAAAAGTTTTTAGTGATGGACTCGCGCGTGCGCGTCAGTTCGGAGACAGTACGCTATCCACGCGATTGAAGTCTGCCCTGATGGGGATTGACATGGAGGAACAAAAGAAAAAACAAACGGAGACAGCATACCTGAATAACCTTAACACATTTATTGTGTCGGGCGACAAAAGTGGACTCGCCCTCGAGTACAACCGGCTCAGTGAATACTATGCCCTCAACAAGGATTACGAAAAAGCCTTTGAGTACCTCAAAAAACATGAAGCGCTGACTGACAGCCTGGAAGGCAGTGCTGTGCTGGTACAGTTAAGAACCATGGAAGAGCAGTTCAAAAACGATCAGAAGGAAAAAGAGATTGAACTGCTTAAGAAAGACCAGGAACTGCAAAAAGCAGAAATCAGCCGGCAGCGTGCCAACACAACGATCATTGTCGTTGCATTGATCTCTGTGATCGTGATCAGTGTGCTGCTGATTAATCGTTACCGGGTTCTGAATAAAACGCGCAGGCTGGTAGAACTGGAACGAATGCGGAATACCATCGCGCGCGATTTGCATGACGACATCGGCTCAACCTTGTCAAGCATTAACATCATCAGTCAGATGGCATTGAAAGATGCCAACGGCAGTTCGTCAAATTTCCAGCGGATTGCGCAGCATTCTTCCAGCATGATGGAAAGTATGTCGGACATTGTGTGGTCGATCAATCCCAACAACGATTCACCGGAACAGGTTATCAGCAAAATGAAAGAGTTTGCCGCGGAGATTCTGGACCCGTTGGATATTGGCTACACCTTTACGGGTGAAGAAAACCTTCACGCGGTAACGCTCGATGCCGCTACCCGCAAAAATCTATTGCTGATCTTTAAAGAAGCCGTTAACAATGCCGCCAAGTACAGTGGCGCCAGTATCATAACCATTCATTTTAACAAACAGGCCGATACCCTGGAAGTGGCTATTCAGGACAACGGAAAAGGCTTTGATGCGGAGGTTATTTCTTCCGGCAACGGCTTACGGAACATGAAAGCACGGGCCACCAGTCTTCGGGGCAAGCTTGAGCTTAAATCTTCGGCCGGAACCGGTACGGCCATTTCACTTTCGATTCCGATCACATGATCGGGGTATTTTTGATTGACTTCAAATCCGCAGTTTTGTAACAGTCTGTTTTGGCTATGAAATTATCGGTACTCATTTATGAAGATAACGCCCTGCTCCGCGAAAGCGTGGGCGTGATGATTCAAGCCAATCCGGGTCTCATACTGGAGGCAGCGTTCGAAAACGTGCTGAACGTGGAAGCCGAACTCAGGGCGTATAAACCCGATCTGATTTTGATGGACATCGACATGCCGGGCATGAGCGGCATTGAGGCGGTTCAAAAAATAAGACGGGTTAACAACCAGGTGCCCATCATCATGCTGACGGTTTTTGACGACAACGTTCACGTATTCGAAGCCTTACAGGCGGGGGCATCAGGGTATTTGCTGAAGAAACACATCTCCACAAAACTTTTTGATGCGATTGATGAAGTGATGGAAGGCGGAGCACCGATGTCGCCCAGCATTGCCCGAATGGTATTAGCCTCCATGCACAAACCCGCTACCGAAAATCCATATCAACTTACCGCGCGTGAAAAGGAAATTCTAACCTCTCTTAGCAAAGGCAACAGCTATAAATTAATTGCTGCGGAATTTGCGATCAGCATTGACACCGTGCGCACGCACATCAAAAAAATCTACGAGAAGCTTCAGGTGCATTCGCAGACGGAGGCAGTGAGTAAAGCTATTCACGAAAAATTAGTATAGCTGGTACATTTTCATTTTAACGATGCCGGCGATCTCACAACTTCGTTGTTGGCGTATCCATCTGATGCATCATCGGTTTGATAAAATTTCGAATTAACAGGAAGATTTTCTTTTTCAAAAAAGACATTCAAATGCACCAGCAAGAAACTCACATTATTATGTGATTTCA
Organism: Cyclobacteriaceae bacterium; assembly: GCA_016786495.1. Taxonomy (GTDB): domain Bacteria; phylum Bacteroidota; class Bacteroidia; order Cytophagales; family Cyclobacteriaceae; genus UBA2336. The sequence continues at coordinate 47,298 of JAEUUJ010000081.1, read as the reverse complement.
GGAAACTTCAAATCTGTCCAGATTTGAACATGAAAAAATACGGTCTTCTCTCCATTCTTCTGTTTGTACTATCCATCGGTTACGCCCAAACCGCGCTCAAAGATTCCTGGATAACCAATGGCAAAGTAAATAATATTACTACTGGTGACGGCAAGGTTCTCCTGGCGGGCGAGTTCGACTGGTTCGGTCCGGCTTATCACGGCGGTACAATGTCGCTAAGCAACTCATTGGTAGAGAATGAAACCTTTCCAAAAATTGACGAGGAAGTTTTAACGGCCATATCGGATGAAGCCGGAGGCTGGTATGCTGCCATCCGGGATAAGGGAACTCCCTATGAAAGCAAAATTATTCACATCCATGCCGATAAAACAATTGAAGAACTCGTTTCGGCAGGCGAATCGACATTTATCTATGCGTTGAGTAAATCAGGGAACACACTTTATTTCGGAGGATACTTTCAATCGGTAAACGGGACGGCCCGCAGCAGTGCAGCTGCTATTAATCTAACCAACAATACGCTCACCAGTTGGAATCCTGCGGTAGATGTGAACGGATACATTAATGTGCTCACGGTTTCCGGAAGCACGGTGTATGCAGGTGGGGCTTTCTCCAACATTGGGGGACAAGCGCGCACCTACATTGCAGCACTGGATGCAACAACAGGTCTCGCCACTTCCTGGAATGCTACTGTGACTGGAAACTCACTGGCCGAAGTGAATTGCATCCTCGTTCATGCGGGTGTAGTTTATTTCGGAGGATATTTCGACAATGTAAACGGTGCTGCACCAAGCCGCAGGCATTTTGCTGCCGTAAATGCAACCACCGGGGCATTGGACGCTTTCAATCCACGGCCTGACGGGCGCGTAAGAACCATGCTGCTGGATGGTCCCATGCTTTACCTGGCAGGCGGGTTCGATCGGGTATTTAACGTGGTAAGATTCCGCGTGGCAAGAATTGAACTGGCAACGTCAACCTTAACACCGTTTGAACTAATTTTCTTCAGCAACTCGAACTCGAACTTCTTGGGATACGACCAGATTAATGCAATAGGCATAGACGGCAGTAAACTCTTTATCGGCGGCACGTTCACGCTCGTCAATGACGCACAGCAACCTCACCTCGCTTCGGTTGATAAGATAACCGGAGTTCTTGAGCCAAGCGATAAAAAAATCTATGGTGAGGTAAACACACTTTTAGTAGATGCAGGTAATATTTTCGTAGGCGGATATATCATCGGGCATTTAGGCTCATCGGTGAATGGTATCGCCCTCCTTGATGAAGATACAGGAACAGGCCAAAACGGGTGGATCGAAAATATCCCGCCTCCACCCGCGGGTGAGTACTACGCCAGCTATGATTTTCACTTTCAGAATGGCGTGCTGTATTACTACTTGAATATTTCCGATGGTACAACCTATCTGGGTGCAGTAGAAAACGATGACGCTTTTTGGCTGGCCACAATTGACCACCCCATTAGTGGGTGGGCATTTTCGGATAATGCACTCTATCTGGCCGATGAGGGTAGTAATGCGATGACCATAAACGGGGAAACAAGGAATCGGTTTGCCGCATTAGACCTTGAAACCGGAGCCTTACTCCCCTTCACGATTAACTTTCCGCTTGCGCTTAGTGATTACATCGTCACCTCCATGGCGGCACAGAATAATATCCTCTATGTGGCGGGTGAATTTTCATTCACGGCAAATGGAGAAGCGCGAAATAGTTTTACGGCATTCGATGCAACAACCGGTGCTTTACTATCCTGGAATCCGCAAATAGATGACTTTGCGGATGCCTTCAATCCGCGTATTGCCGCGATAACAAACTCTTACGTGTACGTTATTGGTAATGACCTTTCGGGTAATGACATCGTCAGGCGGGTGCATCCCGTAACGGGTGTCGCGGACACCTGGAAGCCTGTTCAAATAGGCATTTTGTCGGTAGCGGTCAACAACAATTCTATTTTCTTGGGCGGTAATTTCTCACCGGGCCTTGTTCATCTTGATGGTACTACGGGACAACTCGCGGCCTGGCAACCCGACCTAGAAGATGTTGAGCAAGGGGAAGGTTCCATCCGGGCACTAGCCGTGGCGGGAGGAAAGTTATTAGTCGGTGGAAACTTCGTTTATCCGATTAATGGCATTCAACGATTCGGCTATGGGGAGTATCTTCTGCCAACCAGTAACAACAGTGCACCGGCCATTGCAGCCACCGTTCAATCCGCTCCGATCCAGGGAAGGATTTCAATTTACCTGCCCGATATCATTTCCGATGCTGAAGATAACGTTGATCTTTCTACGGCCAGCATTATTACTCCGCCCAGCAGCGGAGCATCAGCCTACATTGAAAACGGTTACCTCATTATTGATTATGGGCAAACACCTTTTTCAGGGACGGAGTCTTTGACGTTACGTGTGTGCGATACCGAGGGTGCCTGTACCGAACAGGACATTGTCATCGAAACGGGCAGCGACATCACCGTGTACAATGCCATCTCACCAAACGGTGACGGCAAAAACGAGATATTACTCATCCAATACATTGACGTGATCCCGGATGCGAATGAGAACACCGTTTCTATCTATAACCGCTGGGGCGATGTTGTGTTTGATGTTTCTAACTACAACAATACCGACCGGGTGTTTAAAGGCGTTAGTAACGGTGGCAAGGACCTTCCCTCGGGTATCTATTATTATAAAATAGAGTTCCCCGGGAGCCTGAAAACGCGAACGGGTTACCTTAGCCTCAGGCGTTAGGCTCACATGATGATGTGATTCGTACGTGCTGATCTTTCGTTACCTTTAAAGGCCAAGACGTCTTTATGCAGTGCGGTTTTCCAGATCGGCTGCGCAGAATTGCAGCACCTCATCAAACTACAGCGCCATATGAAAACAGGGGACTGGGCATTAAAACTGATTCCGACCGCAAGCCTCGCCTTGCTTTTGATTTGTAGTACGGGAGGTTTTGCGCAGGAAACCGCTATCCTGAACTGGGCCAAACGGACCGGTGGAACAGGTGCTGATCGCTCCCGCGATATGGTTGCAGATGCTGCAGGCAATGTGTACACCACAGGCTATTATACCGGTACCGTTGATTTTGACCCGGGTGCAGGAGTGTCAAACCTCACCTCTGCAGGAAGTTCCGACATCTTCATGTCGAAACTGGATGCGAATGGAAATCTTGTTTGGGCAAAATCAGTTGGCGGAACCGGAGGCGACTCGCCCATGGCCATTGCGATCGATGCAACCGGAAATGTGTACATCACCGGAGGATTTGTCGGCACAGCAGATTTCGATCCAGGGCCGGGCGTTTTTAACATGACGTCTGCCGGTCAGACCGACATCTACATCGCCAAATACGATGCATCCGGAAATTTTGTCTGGGCAAAGGGAATCCTTGGCGGTACATGGTTTGATCATGGTTACAGCATATTGGTTGACGGAACGGGCAACGTACATGTGGTGGGCCGCTTCTATTATCAGGGCGGTGCACGGGATTTTGATCCGGGACCGGGTACGTTCTTTCTCACCGCAGACTGGGAAGATATTTTTATTCTGAAGCTCGACAACGATGGAAATTTCATCTGGGCCAAAGACATCGGAAATGTATTGGAGAGCCGGGGCTACAGCGTTGCCCTGGATGCTGCCGGAAACATTTATACGACCGGCTACTTCTTAGGCACAGTAGATTTTGATCCGGGAGCGGGTACGTTTAATCTAACATCGGTAGGCGGATCAACCGGTTGGGACGTCTTCTTTTCCAAGCTTGACGCCAACGGAAATTTTGTCTGGGCAAAGGCCATGGTGAACAGCACCTCTACCTACTACACCGATGGCTATTACGGTCGGAAGATTGCCGTGGACGCTTCCGGCAATGTGTATAGCAGTGGCCGGTATTCGGGTACTACCGATTTTGATTTCGGTACCGGCACATTCAACCTTACACCCGCAGGAGGCTACGATGCCTATCTTTTGAAGATGTCAACCGATGGAGATTTCGTTTGGGCAAAATCGTTCGGAGGTACCGGTTACGATGAGGCTTTCAGTATTTGCCTTGGCACAACCGGTGACATTTACCTGACGGGGTTCTTCGTTAATACCGTTGACTTTGATCCGGGAGCCGGCACCTTCAACGTATCAGCTTCAGGAGCCAACGATGATATTTTCGTGTCGAAGTTTGACGAGAATGGAAATTTTGCGTGGGCACGCGCCATGGGCGGCACGCTTGACGATCAGGGTTTTGGTATTTCGACCGATGGTTCCGACAACATTTATGTATCGGGCTGGTTTCAAGGCACTGCCGACTTTGATCCGGGTGCTTGTACAGCAAACCTGACCAGTGCGGGAGCTGACGATGCGTTTACCGTGAAACTTACGCAGGTTGTCGCCACACCGCTGAATGTAACATCCGTATCACCATCGGTAGGCGTTCCCGGAAGTACAATTACCATCACCGGGACCGGATTTAGTACTACTCCGGCCAGCAACACGGTAACCTTTAATTCAACAGCAGCGGTTGTTACCGCGAGCACAGCCACCAGCATTACCGTAACTGTTCCCGCGGCAGCGACCAACGGAAAAGTTTCGGTTACGACAGATTGTGTTACAGCCAGCAGTACACTGGACTTCATTGTGACGGATAATTTTGTAACGCAGTGGAACCTCGCCACGACCGGGTCCGGGGCTACACAACTAACCTTTGGCACCGCTACCAGCGGCACCGTTAATTACACCTGGCAGGAAATTTCTCCGGGAACAGCTTCCGGCAGTGGCTCCTGGACCGGTGCAACACTTACGATCAGTGGCTTACCCACCAATGCAACGATTCGCCTGCTGATCGCACCTGCCAATTTCCAACGGATCAACATCAACAATGGCGCAGATCGTAACCGGCTTATTCAGGTGGAGCAATGGGGCAGCGTAGCCTGGACAAGCATGCAAACTGCATTTCGAAATTGTCTTAATCTGCAGATAACCGCTGTTGATATACCCAATTTAGCAGGTGTTTCAAATATGTCGGAAATGTTTAGCGGGTGTGACATCCTAAATTCACCCGGCAACATAGGTTCCTGGAATACTGGGGCAGTTACAACTATGCAACGAATGTTTGCCAATACGGATGCGTTTAACCAAAACATTGGGGCGTGGAATACTGCCTCAGTTACTAATATGTCGGAAATGTTTTCTTCCGCGAGGGCTTTTAACCAACCCATTGGCGGATGGAATACGGCAGCCGTTACCGATATGAGTGGTATGTTTTTCTATGCAGATGTCTTCAATCAAGACATTGGAGCATGGAACACGAGTGCTGTCACCAACATGTCGGATATGTTTACGGAAGCTTATGCCTTTAACCAAAACATTGGTTCATGGAATACCGGGGCGGTTACCAATATGTCGAACATGTTTTCAGAAGCGACCGCATTTAATCAGGACATTGGCGCGTGGAATACCGCAGCCGTTACCAATATGAGTGGTATGTTCAAATTTGCCAGTGTCTTTAATCAAAACATCGGGGCGTGGAATACTGCAGCAGTTACCACGATGAGCCAAATGTTTTCGAGAGCAAGCGCATTTAATCAAAACTTAAGCTCGTGGAATACAGGGGCAGTTACAAGCATGCTGGGTATGTTTGAACAGGCTACTGCCTTTAACCAAAACCTCGGTGCATGGACTTTAAATCCAGGGGTTGACCTTAGATTTATGTTTGATGATAATGGACTGGATTGCACGAATTATTCAGCCACAGTAATAGGTTGGAGTGCCAATGCAACTACACCCAATGGCAGAACACTTGGAGCCACCGGAAGGCAATACGGCACCAATGCCGTAGCGGCAAGAACTAATCTGACGACAACAAAGGGTTGGACGATTACAGGTGACACACCATCAGGCACAATTTGCGCCGCCACACCTGCGCCCACGATCATTTCTTTTACACCAACTTCGGGCGCGGTGGGCACAACCGTAACGATCACCGGCACCAACTTCAGTACCACACCCGCCGGCAATATCGTTCAGTTCAATGGAGTAGCCGCAGTAGTTTCGGCAAGTACTGCCACCTCGATTACGGTAGTAGTGCCTGCCGGAGCAACCTCCGGAAAAATTTCGGTGACGGTAGATGGGATGACCGCAACAAGCACGAACGACTTTACCGTTACGACAACGGTTAATCAGCCCCCGGTAATTTCATCCACCACCGCCAGTGTACCCGTTAATGGAATCGTAACTGTTGAACTGCTGAGCCTGCTCAGCGATCCGGACGACAACCTGGACGTAAGCACACTTTCTTTAACAAGCAATACATCCGAACAGGGTGCAGCAGCCAGCATCAACGCCTCGTCGGAATTGGTACTCGACTACGGTTCCGTGATCTTCATAGGTGTAGACCGCGTTTCGATTGAAGTATGTGATTTGTTGAGTGCGTGTGCGCAGCAAGTTCTATCAATTGAAGTTGAGGGCGATGTGATAATCTACAATGCCATTTCGCCCAATGGAGATAACAAAAACGACATGATGCGCATCGCGAACATCGAATTATTTTCGAACAATCACGTCAGTGTATTTAATCGCTGGGGCGATCTTGTGTTTGAAATCGATAACTACAACAATGACGATCGTGCATTCAAAGGCCTGAACAAGAACGGCAAAGAACTGCCATCGGGGATATACTATTATAAAATAGAATTGTCGGGTAGCAAAACTAAAACCGGGTACCTGTCACTGAAACGGGAATAGCCGAAGGCTCCGTCAAACAAAAATGTCCTGACGAGCAGGACATTTTTTATTTCAGGTTAAGAACCCCTACTTCCACTTCCATTCACCCGCAATTCGCAACGGCTCCTCGAGACCGTTTTCAATCATAAACTGCTTGGTGGTTTCACTATCCATTTTATCGGCAGGGAGTTTATCGGCATTAGCCAGCGCAAACAAAATCATGGTTCCGAAACGGGCGGTGTTACGAATGTGCGCCTCGTTCACCAAATTAAAATCATCGCAATCAGAATGATAACAACCATAGATCGATCGATCGAGGTTGCTGGTAACACTCAGGATCGGAACACCTTCCAGCATAAACGGCTGATGGTCGCTGTGCAATCCCGAACGGTTGCTGAATTTATTCTTGTAAATCGTGTCAATCGCCATGATATCCGTGCCGATAGACGTAAAGAACGTGGTATCATTCAACTTGCCACCTGCATTTACACCAATCGGATTCCCGCCCATATCAATGTTAAACATATACTTGATGTTTTCAATGGAACCGTCTTTCACAGCTTCTTCCACCATGTGTGTTGATCCGAGTAAGCCTTGCTCCTCGCCCATGAACATCACAAACTGGATGGTGCGTTTTGGTTTAAGTTTGTTTGCCTGAAATGCCCGGGCAATGTCAAGCACAGCAAAGGATCCGATTCCATTGTCGATCGCACCCGTTGCCAAATCCCATGAATCGAGGTGGCCGCCGATAATGATTTTCTCATCCGGAAGTTCCGAGCCTTTCAACGTGGCCACTACATTTCTTGCTTTGATCACATCACTGTGGTTCGTCATGGTGATGTGCGCCTGAACCTTCTTACCGGCTTTTAATTTTTCTTTCAGTTCGAAGCCCTTCTCTTTCGCAATACAAATCGCAGGAATGGGAATCAGCTCCCCGGTAACAGAAGCCGTTCCGGTCAGCAGCACGCCTTTGTCGACCTGGTTAAAAATAATAACGCCTTTCGCTCCATTATTAATGGCAATAGCAGTCTTTTCACTGCGGTGTAAATTTTTAGTTCCTTCGGCACTACCCTCCAGCACTCCGATATAAATGAGAACAATTTTATCTTTTGCCGCTCCGGGGTTTGCTTTGTAGTCTGCATCCAAGCCGTTGCCCATGTCAACAAGCTCTCCCGTGACATCCGCAGAAACGGGTGCATGGCCGAGTGTTACTGCTTTCACGCTATCGCCATCAATGGTTACCGCGATGGTTCCGCGTGCCCAGGCTTTCGTTTCAAACTCCTGAAACTTCACGTCCTCAAAACCGTATTCCTTAAATTTATTAAACGTGTATTCTTCTGCCTTCGAACCGTTTGCCGATCCGGTGAGGCGATGACCAATCGTTGAGGTGGCTTCCTTCAGCGTTGAATAAGCCTTTGAGTTTTGCGTTACTTCGGTATTGATTCTGGAAAATACTTCGGGGCGGCTTTCTTCCTTGCACGAGAAACAAATGCACAGCAAGCCGAGGCAAAGAGCAGAGAGGTTTTTCATGGGTTATCGGTTAATCAGGTTGCAAGGTATTGAATTTCGGTCGCGTTTTTCGAGGAACTATATCAACGGTTTATAAAGCCTGTAAGCAGATTACAGGTATTCGATTGTGCGGGAAAAAATAATTATCCACATTAGTGTGCCTTTTTATTTAGCATCGCTATGTCTGCCAACCGACTCTATATAATCCTGTTCTTTCTGCTCACCTTGTTCAGCTGTTCATCTCCAGAGAAACGCGATGCAGACGGCTTTGAGCGAAAATTCATTACCGCCAATCCCGACCCGACACCCCTTTCTCCCGAAGAAACCGTTAAGAAATTTCAGTTACCGCCCGGCTATCATGCCGAAGTGGTGGCCAGCGAACCCATGGTGCAGGAGCCTGTTGCCATGGCATGGGATGGAAACGGCAGGCTCTACGTGGTTCAGATGAACACGTACATGAAGGATGCGAACGGTACAGAAGAATATGAGCCGACAAGTCGCGTGATGCGGCTGGAAGATACCGATGGTGATGGCCGGATGGATAAGTCATCCATTTTTGTTGACAGCCTGGTGTTGCCACGAACCGTTCTTCCGGTGGGCGATGAGGTGTACATCACCGTTACAAACGCCCAGCACATCTGGAGTTACAAAGACACAAACGGTGACGGTGTCGCCGATCAGAAGAAAATTGTTTTCGAAAACAATACCATCGACTCGCGCAATCTCGAGCACCAAAACGGGGGCTTCGTATGGAACCTCGACAACTGGATTTACCCTTCGCGCGATAATCTGCGGTACAAATACAAAAATGGAAAACTGGTGGTCGACACACTGGTTGATCACATGTTCGGCCAATGGGGGCTGACCAACGACAACTATGGCCGCTTGTATTTTTCAGAAGCCGGCCCGGGTTTACCGGCTGTTCAGATTCAGCAAATGCCTGCCTACGGTTCGTTAAATCTGCGTGACCAGTACACGGAAGACTTTACCTATTTGTGGCCGGTAATCGGGAACGTAGATGCCAACACCGGTCCCGAAGGAAGACGTGATGATAACACGTTAATTCATTTTACTTCCGGTGCAGGCCAGGTTGTTTTTCGGGGCGATCGCCTTCCGGCGGACATGGTTGGCGATTATTTTATTCCTGAACCGGTTGCCCGCGTGATTAAGCGGGGAAAAGTTCGCAACCAAAACGGTAAGCTGGTGATTGAGCCGGCTTATCATGAAAAGGAATGGCTCGCTTCCGCGGATATGAACTTCCGCCCGGTGAATACCTACACCGGCCCTGACGGGTGTTTTTACATCGTCGACATGTATCACGGCATTATTCAGGAAAGCGAATGGACACAACCCGGATCATACGTTGCGGGAAAAATTGCCGAACTCGGTCTTGATAAAATTCGCGGGATGGGCCGCATCTACCGCATCGTGCACGACAACTTCAAACGCGACACGGTTAAACCGAACATGCTCAATGAAACTCCGGCTGAACTGGTGAAACATTTAGGGCATCCAAACGGCTGGTGGCGCGACATGGCACAGCAAACGATCATCGTACGGAACGACAAGTCGGTGGTTCCTGAACTGAAAAAGATGGCGTTGGAAGACAACAACCCGTTGGCGCGTATTCACGCAATCTGGACACTCGAAGGTTTGGAGTCGCTCGACAAGGCTACTTTGATTAACGCTTTGGCCGATCAGGATGCGAACGTTCGAAAAACTGCGGTGTGGGCCAGCGAATTGTATCTTAACCAGAACGATGCTGAAGTGATTAATGAACTGGGTAAACTTCAACAGGACGCAAGCGCGGATGTAAAAATTCAACTGATGCTGTCGCTGCGAACGAATAAATCAGCAGCTGCACAGCAAATTGTTAAAGACCTGTTGACTGCCAACCCTGACAATGAACTCATGCAGTTTTCGTACGAAGTTTTCCAGGAAACAAAAATCAAAACAGAAGCTGAACGGGCGCGCATCAAAAACTTAACCCCTGCGGAACGCGATCTCGTTTCCAAAGGTGCCATACACTACAAACAACTTTGTTCTTCGTGTCACGGGCCCGACGGGAAAGGTATCTTAATTGGCAGTAATCCCATGCCGGCTCCTCCGCTGGTGGGTTCTGCACGCGTCACAGGCGACAAGATTGCCCTGATTCAGTTGATGTTACTGGGCCTGCAAGGTCCGGTTGATGGTAAAACCTATCCGAACGTGATGCCTGCTATGGCCGGCAACACAGACGAGTACATCGCTTCGGTACTCAGCTACATTCGCAACAGCAGTGATCTCGGTAATCAATCCTCGGTAGTGACCGTTGAGGAAGTAAAAGAGGTACGCAGCTTCACGCAGTACAAAGTTGATGGCGGCACCACACTGCGTTCGCTTGAGATTGGAAAACTGGGACGCGCGGAAAACACAAACTGGGATCGCGACAGAAACAAAAAGTAGCCATGAAGAGCAGATTGATGGTGTTGTTGGTACTTGCAGCGCTTGCAGGAAGTGCGCAAGACAACACATTTACCAATTCCATCGGGATGGAGTTCGTTCTGATTCAGCCGGGAAAAATGACGGTTGGAAAGTTTGAGCCCACTGTTGACCGCCCCGATGATCCGAACAACCGTCTGCCCGATTCGCTTTACACAAAAGCCGAGAAGCTCGCCAAAGCTGCGTACATGCCCGGTTTCGAAGTAACCCTCGACAAACCTTATTACATCGGCAAGTTTGAAGTAACGCAAGCCCAATGGACAACGGTGATGGGAACAAATCCATCCGTGTTCACCGCCAGTAAAGTTTCAGACGATGTGAACAACCATCCGGTTGAAAACGTAACCTGGAAGGAAGTTCAGCAATTCCTGAAAAAACTGAACAAGCTTGATCAGGAGCACACCTACCGGCTGCCCGCGGAATTTGAATGGGAATACGCAGCCCGGGCGGGGAACAAAGACGATATTGCGTGGAAAGAAATTTTTGAAACCGCTGTACTGTCAGGCCAAACAACCACCGCGGTTGGTTCCAAAAAACCAAATGCATGGGGTTTACATGATATGCTCGGAAATGTTTGGGAATGGGTTCACGATGTTTACAACGAAAAAATCTTTGCCGATCCGGTTCCGCCAAAAAAAGGTAAGCAGCATGTTTTGAAGGGATCTTCATTTACCGGAGATGTGAAGAACGCTACCTACATGAACCATTCGGCCGGTCCGGGTAACGGATTTGATATAGGTTTCCGCATTGTGATGGAAGCTAAACCAAAAACAAAATGAATATGAAAACGTATCTGTTCATTTTGTTCACACTCACATCCGCTGCTGCGTTGGCCCAACTGCCCGAAGGATTCAAACCTATTTTCAACGGAAAAAATCTGAAGGGCTGGCACGTCAGCCGAACCACCCATCAGGGCACCACGCCAAACTTCCGGGTCGAGAACGGGGTGATCGTGGTAACGCAACAACCTTACGGACAGGGCGGAGTACTTCTGACCGATAAGAAGTACGGGAATTTTGAACTATACATTGAAGTGAAAATCGATCTGTACACCAATGGCGGCATTTTCATTCGTTCAACCGAAAGCGGAGTGGCCTACCAGATTGAGCTTGATGAACTGGCAAAAAGTACCGGAAGTTTATATGGAGAGCGCATGCCGGTGAGTAACTCGGTGCGGGCCGAAAAACTGGCCAGGGTATGGAAGCCGGGCGAATGGAATTCATTCCGGTTACGGATGACGGGTGACATTCCGCACCTTACATTGTGGATTAATGATGTTGAAATGTGGGACGTCACGCAGCCGAAGAACGATTTTATCAACGAGGCTACCGAGGGGATGATCGGGTTGCAGTCGCACTGGACTGCCCTGTATTCATCGTCTGCCGGCAAGTGGGATCATTTGGAGTCGTGGGCACCGGGCGCCAAGCATCAGTACCGGAATATTGGGATTAAGGAATTGCCGTAGTTACTCCGCTTGCGAGGCTGGATGAATAATGGATGTAGCTTCATCCACCTGTTGTTTCTTCGCTTTGTATTTCACGCGAAAGTTCCCGATGGATAGGATGGTCAAGCCGACAATCGCACAAGCTGCCATCGTGGTCACCATGGGCAATGCCGTATTGTTATGAAATAAACTAACAATCGCCGAGATAATGCCGCCCGCTCCTAACCTCCAGCTGCCAAATAAGGCCGAAGCACTTCCGGCCTGCTTCGAAAATGGCGCCAGCGATAACGCGGTTGCATTCGGCCCGGTAATGCCCTGGCCGGCAAAGAAAATGAACATCATCGCAATCAGTGTGTAAACATTGAACACCTCGAAGTATACACCGGCCACGAGCAACAATCCCATGAACGTTTGATAGAACAAGGCAAAACGAATTACCTGTTCGCTCGTAAATTTTTTGAGGATGATGTGATTCAACTGGGTTGACCCGATCATCGCGAAAGCAAGTAACGCAAACACCCAGCCGTACTGCTGCTCGGTAAGTCCGTAGATATCCATAAACACGCTGGGCGAACCTGCAATGTATGCGAAGGGTGCAGCCGAAGCGATGCCACCGGTAACGGCATACACCAGAAACTGCGGATTGCGGATCACTTCATAAAAGTTCTTCGCAACCGCTTTTGGCTTCAGCGAAACGGTCGGATCGGCTCCGCGGCCTTTCGGCAGAAAGAAATATGACGCGGTAAGAATTAAGAGTGTGATGACCGCGAGAATGGCGAAAACATATTGCCAGCCAATGTGTGCCGTTACGTACCCTCCCACAGTTGGGGCGATCATGGGTGATACGGAAATTACCAGCGTGATTAGTGCAAAGGCCTGCGCAGTTTTGCTAACCGGAAAAAGGTCGCGCACCAATGCTTGCGCGGACACGATACCCGCACATCCGCCCAGCGCCTGAAGGAAGCGCATGAAAATCAGTGCATGGATCGACTCCGTAAATGCACAGCCGATAGACGCCAGGATATAAATGATGAGTCCTACGTACAACGGACGTTTCCTGCCGAAGCGGTCAAGCAACGGGCCGTACAACAACTGACCAACGGCTATTCCCACGAGATAAGCCGTGAGTGAAAGCTGAACCTGGTCGATGGACGTATTTAAGTCGAGCGCGATAGCGGGGAATCCCGGGAGGTACATGTCAATCGAGAACGGGCTGATGGTCGCAAGGGCCCCAAGAATCAGGATAATAAAAAAGTAGTATTTCTGCCTGTCGCTCATGTAACTCAAAGAAGATTTGAACGGAAAGCCAGCAAAGAAGGTTCCATCACATCATTATGCGATTTACCGGCAAGAGGTTTATGACCACCTTGAACAGTCAAAAAAACGTTCGCGGTATGAAGAAATTACTATCCCTTGCATTCCTCATCATTAGTTTTTCAGCTATCGCGCAGCAAGATCCGATTTATTCGCAATACATGCTTAATCCGCTGGTGATTAATCCGGCTTACGCAGGACTGAGTAACAATCTAAACGTCACCGGCAGTTACCGCATCCAGTGGGTAGGGATCGAAGGGCAGCCGAACACCTTTAATCTAAACGGAAGTTCATCACTTCTTCAAAACAAGGCGGGTGTCGGCTTTACGTTTTCACACGATCAAATCGGCAATACCAGGAACACGGAAGTGAATGCCTCTTTTGCCTATAAACTTGACCTCGGTCACGACCGGCAATTGAGCTTCGGCATGCAGGCCGGACTGCTAAACTACCGGATCGACAATGCCGACCTCAACATCTATGACGAAGGTGACGAAGCCTTTCTGAACAACGAGCGCGGCACTACGCTAAACATTGGCGCAGGGGTGATTCTAAAAGGTTCGGATTTTTTGATCGGCCTTTCGGTTCCGCGGATGCTCCCGACAAAATTCAGTGCAGGCGACAGCGAGTTTGAATTGTACAACCAGCATTACTACCTCTTTGGGGCCTACGTATTTTATTTGAACGAGCAGGTAAAGTTCAAACCTACCGCGCTGGTACGTGCTGTAAAAGGCGCAACCCCCTCAGCCGATATTGGCGCAAATATCATCCTGAACAGCGTTCACACAGCGGGTGTGTTTACCCGGAATTTTAAAACGTACGGGGTGATGCTTCAGACACTCTATCGCGAGAAGTTTCGGTTTGGATACGTGTTCGAGTTACCCACCAATAAGTCAGTCGGCAGTAATTTCACCACACATGAAATTTCGTTGGGAATCCGGCTATCGGTGCTGCGCTTTCACGAGACAACCATCAGTAACTTTTAACAGCGCGGGTAACAATTCTGCGATTTAAATGTTCTGAAAAATCCCCTGTTTTTAGCACAAAAACTTAATCGTAACGCTACGCAGGCACGCAACTTTTAGTGTTGAAATCGTGTATTTTCGGGTTATTAAAATAACTCGCGATGAAACACTATCTGATACCCATCGTCCTGATTCTTTCGATCACCGCCAGTCAGGCAACCATCCGCACGGTCAGCAACGATCCGAACCGCCCGGCACAGTTCGCCACCATTCAGGCAGCGATTAATGCCGCCACATCAGGCGATACCATTTACGTTAATGGAAGTTCAACGGCTTACAATGAAAGTGTAGTAGTCAATAAACGCCTGGTGCTGCTGGGCGCTGGCTATAATTCTGCCAACCAACTAAATTTGTCAACTGTATTGTTTAATGGTTTAACCCTGAGTAACGACAATTCCGGAAACAACTCATCGGGCACGGTAATCGCCGGCTTCCGGATTCCGTCCATCTCAGTAGCCAACATCCAACCCGTTGACGACATTCAAATCTTCCGAAATCAAATCAACAACGGCATCACAGTTTATGGCGACAGCTGGTCAATCGTCAATAACATCATTGGCTTGGACATTACTACGTTGTCGGGCATTGCCACCAATGTGCTCATTCAGAATAACATCATTTCAAGATCGGTCGTATCCTTCGTGCAGCCGTCCGTTATTATCGACCACAACCTCTTTCTGCGGTCGTCCGGTGCATCGATACAATCTACGCGCTTCGCTACCATCACCAACAACATCTTTGCGGGGCCCACAGCAAGTGCGTTTGTGATTGCTGCCAATTCCATTACATTCAACAACAATCTCACCAACTCCAGCGTAGTGAGCGACGTTGCGCCTACCAATAGTTTTGCAGGCGGACCAAATTCAGCGTCCGGAAATATTGTGGGAACTGATCCGCAGTTTGTGAGTGCCGCAAACCTGACCACGTACAACGCTATCTTTAACTACCGGCTTCAAAATTCATCGGCCGGAAAAAATGCAGGAACCGATGGAACCGATATTGGCATCTACGGCGGAACATTCCCCTTCCCCAGCGGTGGCGCCCCAGGCAGCGGTTATGATACCAGCGCACCGCCCCCGATTCCACAAGTCACTACGCTGAACATTCAAAATCCTTCGCTCGTGCCGGGCGCTCAACTCAAGGTGACCATACAGGCAACGGTGAATAATTGATCGGCACATTGGCATCATGCGCAGGGCAATGAAGTATTTTACCCATCAGATCGTACGCAGGCTAATCCGGCTTTCGCCTGGCACATTGTTGCTTGCCACTGCGATTCTGATTGTCCCGTACGATGCACCTGCACAAACCGTAGTTGCGGCCGAGTACTTTTTTGATACCGATCCCGGTACGGGCAACGCCACAGCACTTGCGCTAACGCCTGCAGCATCGATCAACCAATCATTCACCATTCCAACGGGTGCGTTAGGTCCGGGCTTCCACACCCTCAACGCGCGCGTGAAAGACAATACGGGCAAATGGAGTTTAACAACTACCCGATCGTTCTATGCAATCCCGAATCCATTCAGCGGTACGCCAGCCCTAACGATAACGCGGGCTGAGTACTTTTTCGATAGCGATCCGGGGCGTGGCAACGGTACTGCCATCCCGGTCACAGCGGCATCCGCAGTTACGCTGGCGGTTGATGCACCTACTGCGTCACTGGCTCCCGGATTTCATACCATCAGCGTTCGGGCACGCGATGATCAGGGGCGATGGTCACTCTTCACAACCCGAAGCTTTTATTTGCTTCCATCCGGATTGCTATCACCCAACCTCGTGAAACTGGAATATTTTGTCGACACTGACCCGGGAATCGGACAAGCAACTTCGGTTACTCTCACGGCAACACCCGCTGTCAATCAGCTCTTCAATTTAGACTTACCCGTGCTGGCACCCGGCACCTACACACTTCACGTTCGTGCGAAAGACAGCAATGGATATTGGAGCAACGTGCTTCAGGAACCGTTCACGATCATTCCGTGTACGCCACCGGCCGCACCCACCGCAACCGATGCAAGCCGGTGTGGCCCCGGCACTGTAACGCTTTCAGCCAACGGTGCTACAGGCGCACAGGAATACCGTTGGTATGCCGATGCGATTTCGAGCACCATCCTTTTCACCGGTCAGTCTTTCACAACGCCACCGCTGAATGGCAATGCAACATTTTTTGTATCCATCTACGATCCCGCTACGTGCGAAAGCAATCGCACCGATGTCACCGTTACGCTCAATCCGTCAAGCTGCACACCTCCGGTGATTACACCGGTGCCCCTGACCACGCAAATTGAAGGGCAAGTTACACTTGATCTTATACCCTTAATTACGACCAGCAGTGCGCTCGATATTGCTTCGATTATTGCAGTCGGACAACCGTTGAGCGGAGCCGTGGTTACCGTTGTCAACGGCATGCTTATGCTCGACTATACGGGAAAGTCGTTCAGCGGAACCGATGAAGTAACCATACGCGCATGCGATGTGGCGGGCAATTGTACGGAGCAACTCTTCGAAATTCAAGTGGTGGGCGAACTGGTGATTTACAACGCGCTGTCTCCAAACGGTGACGGACTAAACGATGCCTTTATTCTTCAATACATTGATGTTATCGCTGAAACACAATCCAATCGGGTAACAATTTACAATCGCTGGGGCGATGTGGTGTTCGAGGTTTCGAACTACAATAATACCGACCGGGTGTTCACAGGCGTGAGCGATGCCGGCAAAGAGTTACCTTCGGGTACGTACTATTACCGGATACGATTTTCGTCAGGAACCTTGAAAACAGGCTACATCTCGCTGAAGCGATAACACAACCAGTACTATTGTGTTTTAACCAGGTGATAGTCCATTACCGGCGAGTCCTTTTCAACGAGGTGCAACACACGACCACCCCGGACAGCTTCGAACTGCGCCCATAAAATATCGGTTTCTCCCTTGAAACGGTTGGGTAGTGTAATGTCCCAATTCGTCACGGTTGCCTTTCCGGAATATTTCTGACTAAAGAATTGCATGCTTCCCACCATGCCATGCGCACCACTGTGCTCACTTTTATAGGTCCCATCTGCACTGAAAATGAACTTATGTGCGGATGAGGCAGTATTCATTCCTGCGTAGGCTCCTGTAATGGTACTGTACATGTTTACATACGAGCCGGAGCTTTCTTCCCAGGTTCCCACGATATCTTTCAGGGTAACCGCAAACTTGTTGTAATTCAACATCGCCTCCACTTTTTCCTGCGTTGGAAAGGTCTGCTGAAAATCGGCCTGCGAGGGTGAGATGATTTCAATGCATCGCGCAATGCCGTTGTTCGGGATCACCCGAAATCCGATATGCACACGCTTACCCGTGGCTTTCTCGACTGCATCTGCTTCAAAGAAGTAAATACAGAAATAACACGGGCCGCCATGATCGTACTTGCGGATATTGGAGACATTGTATCGCGGCAGAATGAAACGATCGAATAG
The DNA here is from genome assembly GCA_016786495.1 of Cyclobacteriaceae bacterium. GTDB lineage: Bacteria > Bacteroidota > Bacteroidia > Cytophagales > Cyclobacteriaceae > UBA2336. The sequence continues at coordinate 29,345 of JAEUUJ010000081.1, read as the reverse complement.
TAAACCTTCCATATTACTGCTGCGCATTTCATCGGTGATCTCGATAGCGTAGTGAAGCAACACAGTTGTATTATTCTTCGTGACTTTAACATAATCAGCAAAAGGATGCGATATCCAGCCGTCATCGAAGTTTGTGGTGGCGAGTGTGATGCCCTGATTACCGGGCGACTCTTTAACCGTGATGCCGGCAGCTCCTGATGAAGCCTGATTTCCATTGGCAGCAATGGGTTGAACAACTACCGGTACTTCCGGTTTTTTAAGCGTTACCGAACTCAAAAACAACTCAACCTCATGTTTAAACTCTTCACCATTCATGATCACGGTGATGCTTAGCGCTTTCCCGTAGCCGCTGATCGCGGTAAGCAACGCATAGCATTGTTGCTTTTCCCACATAAAACCACTAGCACCCGATTGCGCAGTCCAGCCGTCCTCCTCGGTTATGTCTTGTTTAGGTTTAACCGTACCGGTATAAGTTTTGGTAATCAGTTCATTCCACTCGTGATCGAAATCGGTATTCAAGTCACCACTGCTTCCGATACTCTTAAAAATGGTCACTCTGCACCATTGACGGCTACCCTGGTTTGTCATGACGTAAGAAACTGCACTGGAATTTGTCTCCTTTTTCCAGCCGGCCGGTGGTGTGAATGTCACCAGATCAAATGTCTCGGATTGTGAAAAAACAGCCTGACTGGTGAGCACCAGCAGCATCAACAGAAGTTTCATTTTTGTTTGCATGCGCGGGGGAATTACTTACAAGATCGTCAAATGATTTTGCAATGACCAAAAAAGCCTTTCGTATCATTTTTCGGGCCAATTTAACCGCCCGTTTCTTGACAAAAGGACTAAAGATTCTCTCAATGGCTTGACAAGTTAGGCGGGGATTGATGTACTTTAATGACTCAACACTTCACCATGAATAAATCATTACGATACCTTTACGCAGCAATATGCGCTGCCTTGATTATGAACGCCTGTAACCCTGCCCGGGAGGAAGCAAAGAAAGACGAGCTTGCTCCACCGATTGCCGAAAAGAAACCCGATACGCTTACCGGAAACCGCATCGATAACTACTACTGGATGAAGCTCTCTGAAGAGCAAAAGAATGCCGAGCAGAAAGATGAAGTGACCACCAAAGTAATCAACTATCTCACGAGCGAAAACGACTACCTGAAGGCGAAACTCAAGCACACGGAAGCCTTACAGGAAAAGCTCTATAATGAGATGGTGGGCCGCATCAAGCAAACCGATGAATCGGTGCCCTATAAACTAAACGGTTACTGGTATTATACCCGTTTTGAAGAGGGCAAGGAATATCCGGTCTATTGCAGGAAGAAAGAAAAACTGGAAGCACCGGAAGAAATTCTGCTGAACGTCAATGAAATGGCTAAAGGTCACAGCTATTATTCCATTGCCGGGTTAAAAGTTAGTGAAGACAACAAGTTGCTTGCCTATGGCGAAGATTCCGTAAGCCGCAGACGCTATACCCTGTATGTGAAAGATCTGGCAACGGGCAAACTGGTAGGCGAACCGATCACGAACACTACCGGAAGTTTCACCTGGGCCAACGATAACAAAACACTTTTCTACAGCCGTAAAGATTCCGTTACCCTCCTGCCCCGCTGGGTGATGAAGCACAAGCTTGGAACCTCTCCGAAAAAAGACGTGATCGTTTACGAAGAACAGGATGATACGTTTAACACTACGATCTATAAAACAAAGTCGAAGAAGTTCTTAGTGATTGCATCCGGAAGTACGTTAACCAACGACTATCAGATTCTGGATGCCAACACACCTGACGGAAAATGGAAAAACTTCACCCAGCGCGAACGCGGACTGGAGTACTCCATCGACCACTATCAGGATAAATTCTACATCGTCACCAATTGGGACGCGCTGAACTTTCGCCTGATGGAAACGCCTGACACCAAAACCGACAAAGCGAATTGGAAAGAAAAAATTGCGCATCGCGATGACACACTTCTCGAGGGTATCGATATCTTCAAAGACTACCTGGTTGTGAGCGAACGCTCAAAAGCCAGCACGCAGCTCCGCATCATGAATCAAAAGAATAATGAAGAGCACTACATGAAGTTCGAAGAGCCAGCTTACACGATCTTCTCCTCGACCAATCTTGATTTCGACACCGACTTGCTTCGGTACGGCTACACCTCGATGACCACGCCCAATTCAACCTACGACTATAACATGAAGACGCGCGAGCGGAAGCTTCTCAAGCAACAGGAAGTAGTCGGCGGGTATAATCCGGCAGATTACCAAACCGAAAGACTTTGGGCTACCGCCAAGGATGGCACGCAAATCCCGATGTCGATCGTTTATAAAAAAGGAATCAAAAAAGACGGAACCAATCCCACCATGCTGTACGGCTATGGTTCGTACGGAGCCAGCATGGATCCGGCATTCTCGTCAACACGACTAAGCTTGCTTAACCGCGGATTTGTTTATGCCATCGCGCACATCCGTGGCGGACAGGAAATGGGCCGCCAGTGGTATGAAGACGGGAAGATGTTCAAAAAGAAAAACACGTTCACAGACTTCATCGACTGTGCTGAATTTTTGATCGAAGAAAAATATACCACGCCTGAGCACCTGTTCGCCTCAGGCGGAAGTGCAGGCGGCTTGCTGATGGGCGCTGTGGTGAACATGCGTCCCGATTTATTTAAAGGAGTAATTGCCGCTGTGCCGTTTGTTGATGTTGTTACCACGATGCTGGACGAGAGCATTCCGTTAACAACAGGCGAGTTCGATGAGTGGGGCAATCCGAAAAATCCGGAATCGTATATGTACATGCTGGAATATTCTCCCTACGATCAGGTGAAAGCTCAAAACTATCCAAACATGCTGGTGACAACGGGGCTGCACGATTCACAAGTTCAATATTGGGAGCCCGCCAAGTGGGTGGCTAAACTCCGCGATATGAAAACTGATAATAACACCTTGTTGCTCCGCACGAACATGGAAACCGGTCATGGCGGAACAACCGGTCGCTTTAAAGTCTACCGCGAGACTGCACAGGAATATGCATTTATCCTGGACCTGGCAGGAATAAAGGAATAGAGTATCGCAAAAAAGAAACGTAAAGCCCGGTTTATCCGGGCTTTATTTTTTTGTCAGGGTTTGCGGGCGCCCCGGCCAAATACTTTATTAATTGCCTCCGTTCGATTCTGCACATGAAGCTTCTCATAAATCTTTGAAATATGCTGCCGAACAGTATTGAAACTAATGCCCAGCTGATCTCCTATTTCTTTATACAACATTCCTTTAGCAAGACTTTGTAAAACTTCTTTTTCGCGTGGAGTCAATACAGCTGCTTCATCGCGCTGCGTATGTTCTTCCTGAAACAAGGCTACGAGCTTACGGGCAATAGTTGTACTCATCGGTGAGCCCCCGTGATGCAGTTCTTTAACACTGGCAATTATTTCGGAGGGTGATGCGCTTTTCAGCAAGTATCCGTTTGCTCCGGCCTTCAGTGCCTCAAAAACCTGTTCATTGTTCTCGTAAACAGTCAACATCATAAACTGTGTGGAGGGTGAACCGGGTTTTAGTTTCCGTACACACTCAATCCCGGTTATTCCGGGAAGGTTGATGTCCATGATCACAATATTGGGCTTGAGTAACGGGATTTCTACGAGAGCAGCCTCGGCCGTTCGGTACGAGGCCAGCAACTGCAATTCGTTATCCAGCCGAATAAACTCCGCCAGCGCTTCGCTCACTTCTTCGAGATCTTCGACAATGACAACTTTTATTTTCCCCATAATCAGTATTCAACAAGCTATCAACCAATCGGAACGTTGAGCCGGATTTTGACGCCATTGCTCACGATCAGATCGAATGAGCCGTTTATATCCTGCATTCTTTTCTCCATATTACTCAGCCCGTTGGCAAACGGGCGTATTGAACTCAAGTCAAAGCCCTTTCCGTTATCGGAATAGTCAATTTGCAAAAATTCGGACTGTTCGAAAGTTATCTTTACACGGGTTGCTCCCGCATGCTTTATCGTATTGTGCAAAGTTTCTTTCAACACCAGGTAAATGTTTCGCCTTGCTTCTCCACGCAACCGAACACCCGTGATGCCATGCGAACTAAAATCCAGTTCAATTTTATGATGATCCAGGTATTCCGCTGCATATGATCGGCAAAAACTGACAAGGTCCTCCACCGAATCGAATCGTTCATTTAATGCCCAAACAATTTCGTTCATCTTTCCGGCCATTTCATCGCTGTAGCTGGAAATTTTGCTCAAGTCGTTATCCAGATCAGAATCAAGTCCCTCCTTTAACTTTATTTTCTCGCTGATGAATTTGATCCGGCTTAAGCTCGCCCCGAAATCATCGTGCATATCAGTGGCGATTCGGGTACGCTCTTTCTCAACCGCTCCTTCCTTCTCAAGAACAAGACGTTGCTTCTCAGCCTTTCGTGCGTAGTAGAACCTGACCAGCAAAACCGTTGAGAGAACAGCGCTGACGACTATTAACAACCTAAACCACCAAGTCATAAACCATGGAGTGGCAACTACGAACGTGAATGGTTTTGAAAGGATAAAATCATCCAGCGAACCGCGGTAATTAGCTTTCACTGTGAATGTGTACTGACCCGGATCAAGGTTAGCGTAAGTAGCAGACGTACCGGTAAGACTACTAACCCAGGTCTCATCCTGGCCATCCAACCGATAACTGAGTTGAACTTCTCTTAGATCAAGGTTAACCGCCACAAACCTGAAATGAACATTATTCTCCTCAAAGCTAAGATTGAGCTGCTCGTTGGGATTGTGTACAAGCGGTTTACCATTAACATGAATTTCATCGAGATAAACGTTGACTTTATGGGTCGCTTTCGCAAGTAGCGAATCCGGGTCAAATCGCATTACGGCTGTCGTACTTCCAACCCAAAGTTTATTTTCAGCGCTGTCATAGAACATACAGGCTTCCCGAAATTCATCATCTTTCAACCCATCCATCTTCGTAAACGTTCGGATCCTGTTTTCTTTTACGATTAGACAATTCAGGCCATTTCTAGTGCCAATCCACAAACGTCCTTTAGCATCAAAAGCCATTGAACCAACGGCGCCCGAAGTCAAGCCATCTTCATAGGTGTAATGCGTTGCACGATTATGGAGGTGGTCATACTTAACAACACCGGTGGCGTCAAAGCCAATCCATAGATTGTTTTCGTTATCACGAATGATGCGATTGATTCCGCTATTAATTTTTTTATACCCGGGGATGGTATCGAAAAAAATCTCCGAGAATGAATCGGTTCTTTTATTCCAATGTAATAAAAAGTGCGATTTATTTACACCAAACCACAAGTCTCCCGCGGCATCTTCGGCATAATTAGCATAGTAGCTCCAACTAAACCGACCCTTGGGCCCATCCTTGGTATAATGATGTATCGTGTTGTCTTTCGCACTCACGCGAACAAATCCCCCACCCCTATTCGCGCTATACCATTGGTCGCCATTGCTGTGTTTGAACGCCAGGATTAGGATGTCTGAATTAGGAAAATACGGTTTTAAAAAATCCGTTGAATCCCGCATCAAACCTTTGATTGGGTTATACAACGTAAAACGGGTAGTTTGACCCCCGGTAAAAATAAGATCATTGCCCATGACATTGGCACACCAAATTTGAGTAATAAGATCTTTGCTGATGCGTTTCCAGTCATCCTTTTCATTGTCAAACTGAAATAAGAAAGGGGTTTGAAACATTGACATGTAAATGCGTTGATCTTTTCCTTTTAGAATTGTCAACGGGAAAGTGTTCCGGCTTAGATTCATATCAAAACTGTCCCAGGTGTGTATCAGCTTGCTGGTTGGGATGAGTCGCGTAACACCGGCATCCGATGCCATCCAATGGCTACCCTGATTATCCGTAAAAAGTTGATGAGCCGAATACTCTGATTTATTATCGATTCTGACGGGTGTCTCTTGGTCGTTCTTCAAATTTAGAATTAAAGAAGAATTACCCGTTACGGAACCAAACCATAAACACTGATCACTCATCGGAGCGATTGAATTATGCCCGCCGATTTCCCAATGCTTCAACTTTTTTCCTTGTAGCGAATAACGATACATACCGTTATAATAATTGGAGAAGTAAAGCCATTGATTCACACTATCGTAGTACTGAAATCCGAGGTGATCAATAGCGGGCGGACTCAAAATCGTAAACGGTGCAAACTCCTTTTTCCTGGCATCATACAGATAGTGCTCCAGGGAATTGCCGATAAGAAACCTGTCGCGATTAAGCTCGTGCCCAACTATTAGCCTGGGTGCGGAGCCGGGGGGTGGTACGATTATCTCCAGAATTTTAAAACCCAGATCGGTCAAAAAGCAAGTATCAACACTAGCAACTAAAAATCTGTTTTTGGAAATTTTATTTATGCTATATGCCCGGCGATTGACAAAAGACGGGGTCTGAAAGAATTGATGCGTGAGCGTGTTCATTTGAATAATTTTCCACGCACTGGTAATGGCAAGGCGCTCTGGTTCCGGCTCGACTATGCAAGCCGTTGCTAACGATAAATCTGAGGTTGAGAAGTAATTCCGCGAATTGACACCATCAAAACGAGTTAATCCCGCGGTGGATCCAAACCACATAAAGCCACGGCTGTCTTGAAACGCGGTCAACACTTTGTTATCGGGCAGCCCATTACTAATATCGTAATGAAGCTGGGTAAAACGCTGCGCGCAACACATCCATGCCGTAAGGAACAATATCAGAAAGAGCAAACCGCGCATAGCGTAATACCTATGTTAAGAACTCCGGGGGGACAAACTCCACCCAAGTCCAGTCTACCAAGATAGCGACCATTTGGCAAATGTACGGGCGTTAGCCCTAAATGCAGGATAGTACAAACGTGGGATATGTAAAGGCATCAAATCTGCCATTTTAGTCATAGTGCTCTCATATGTTTACCTGAGTTTTGATTTATCAAGTTTCCCTCAGCGAGGCAACTCGCTTCAACAGACAGAGAAATTGATCGTATCCATGAAATCTAACCTTAGTCACAAATTACCTGAACCTATGCGCACTGAAAGTCGATTCCGGTCATTTGCAATAATTCTTGCACTGCTCTTTGGGTATTCAGGCAACGCTCAAACCATTGATCCATCATTTACATCGGGGAATCAATATGTTAATCAAATCGGACGGCAATCAACTGGCAAAATCATCGTGGTTAATGCCTTCATGGATTCGTATGACGGCAATCCGGCCAAGGGAATTGCACGACTAAATGCCGACGGAACCTTTGACCCTACTTTCTTTACCACTACCAGCGGATTTGTCAATTCGGGTTTCGCGTATGATCGTCATCTGCTGATTGACAATTCTGACCGGATTATCGTTGTGGGACAGTTTACATCAGTACATGGAGTACCGAGAACGGATATTGTTCGGTTTAACAGTGATGGTACCGTTGACAATTTCAACCCCCGCATACATGTAGATGGGCCAATTACCAGAGCACTAATCAATACATCGGATAATAAAATATACATCAGTGGCGCTTTTACTTCTTATGATGGGGTTCCACTATCAGGCATTGCCAGGCTCAATCCGGATGGCAGTCTCGACACTGGTTTTAATCCAACAACTCCCAACTACGGAATTCTCGCAGTGCAGAATGATGGAAAACCAATTGCACTTGGTGGGCCAGGAGGAGTAGTTTTCACGAGATTCAACGTCGATGGAAGTATTGATCCTTCATTTAGCCCCGCGTTGCTTCCCCCATTCATAACAATTTTCGCAGGCGGCTTAGGAAATATTGCCAAGATATCACCTGATAATAAAATCTATTTCGTTTGGCTGCAATCCATTGGCGAAAGCATGTATCCTTCGCGATTAAATCGATATAACGCGGATGGAACAGAAGACACCGGCTATACGCCTGCTTTAGGCATTAGTTCGTTTGGATCAATAACGAGTTTGGATGTAACGGAAAGCGGCAAGGTTATCGTTTGTGGCAACGAAATTTGGTCAGGTTCAAATAAAGGAGTCGTTCGTTTAAACGCTGATGGAAGTACGGACAATACGTTTACCAGCCCGTTGACGAGTCCCTATGCGGCAGATGCTGTGCTTCAGCCCGATGGGAATTTAGTATTGGCAGCAAGTTTCCCGGATGGCTCGACGCTGAATAGATTGCTGCTTCCACAACTCGCCATTCAATCATTTTCACCGCTCGAGGGGTATGTTAATACAACGGTAACAATAACCGGCACCGGTTTCGATCCGACAGCTTCCAATAACGTAGTTAAGTTAAACGGAACTCCAGCGGTTGTAAGTGCCCCCAATACTTCAACCACATTAACAATAACAGTACCTGCGGGCGCAACCTCGGGACCAATTTCTGTAACGTCCGGAGGCGTTACGGTTACCAGCATGCAAGACTTCACCGTAACTCCCTCAGATTGTACCACACCCCCTCCCGGCAACGCCTGCTTTCTTGATGGACTAAACGATGTGATCACCACTGCGGTAAACGACTACGCAAACGTTTACCCTAGCACAACGATAGAAGCTTGGGTTTATCCATTACGAATAAATCACTTACAAACCCAGGTCATCGTATCCGGTTCCAGGGGAATTATCATACCTGGAGGCACTTCAAACTTTGGCGTTTATACAGGTTCGGATATCTGGATGCCAGTGGAGGCCACCCCTAATCAATGGCAACACGTAGCTGTTGTTTATACGTCTGATAATATTTATTTCTATAAGAATGGAGTTGAGTTTGTCTATGGCGCAACACCAACTACAAATTTTGGCTCGTGGTTATCAATTGGCGGGGAAGAAGGATGGGGAGTAGGCTTCCACGGAAAAATTGATGAGGTCAGGTTTTGGACAACTCAGCGAACGTTACAGGAAATAAATGACTACCGATGTTTTGCACTTGTCGGAACCGAGCCTAATCTCGAGGCCTATTTTAAACTGGATGAGGCCGGGCAGGGGCAGGGAATAGAAGTGCTGAATAGCAGTACACGAATGACCGGAAACGGCATCACTTATGGAACAACAACGACTCCCTTTTTCACCGATATTCTATCCTCAGGATCTTGTGTACCGTTAAGTGAGCGAAATGCATTAATAGCACTTTACAACGCAACCGATGGCCCTAACTGGGGGGTCGCCAACCAAAATTGGTTAAGTCCGGACGAAAGCACCTGGTTTGGTGTTACGGTTCGCGGGTGTCACATAACTGGAGTTAAAATTGGCAACATCGGAACAACTAACATGACTGGAGTTTTACCGATTGAACTTCAGAATCTGACAGAACTTGATACACTTATTCTAAAGGGAGGCAGCTCGTTACTTAGCAACATATCCGGGAGCGTGATACCCGAGTTAGGGACGCTAACAAAACTTAGAGTACTCGAACTATGGGGACAATATTCCGGAACACTTCCCGCCTCCCTGGGTAACCTTACCGAACTGAGAATGCTTCGTATCCTGGGTAGTCATTCACTTACTGGAGATATACCGGTTGAGCTTTCTAATTTATCAAACTTAGAATTCCTTGAATTGCGAGGTGGCGCATTTGTAGACCTCGCCAGCAGCGGTACTACAGGATTAACCGGGTCTATTCCGCCCGGAGTGGCAGCATTGCCTAAGTTAAGAAATTTATGGCTTTCCGAAAACCAGCTCACGGGTAACATTCCTACAACCTATTCACCCAACTTATCCAGCTTGCAACTACACGGTAATAAATTAACCGGGACAATGCCTGCGTCCTTGAGTAACTATACAAGCCTTGTGGCGCTCTATGTTCACAGAAACAACTTAACGGGAACCCTGCCCCCTTCGCTCGGTAACTTAACTTCTCTTGAGGCCCTCAATATTAGCTATAACGATTTGAGTGGACCTATTCCAACTGAATATAATACCATCACCAAATTATGGTGGTTCTATGCACAGGAGAATAATTTAGAGGGCGAAATTCCATCATCCTTTGGGCCTTCTATGCGTTGGCTTGGGGTTCAGAATAATAGGATATCCCGCATACCCGCTTTCACGCATCCGTCAATCGGTGAATTGTCAGTGAGTAATAATCATCTCGATTTCGGAGACCTTGAACCAAACATTGGCAAGGCTGGCTTCACTTACACACCTCAAGCCAAGCTTCAAGGCGGAGCGGTTTCCACTTCCGTTGGAAGTACGTTAACCGTACCGTTTACAGTGGGTGGCACTCAAAATGTCTATCAGTGGTATAAGGATGGAGCACCTGTTGTCGGGGAAACTTCTATGCAGTTTACAAAAGCGAATGCACAGCTAACAGATGCCGGAAGTTATCATGTCGTTATTACAAATACACTGGTCACCGGTTTAACCTTAACCTCAGAACCTTTCATTGTTTCGGTTACCGCTTGTACACCCCCTGCACCACCCACTGCACCGAGCATAAATCGTTGCGGAACAGGAACCGTTGCGCTTTCGGCAACAGGCGCCACAGGCACACAAGAATATCGCTGGTATGATGCTGCCTCAGGCGGTTCTTCCTTAAGCTCGACTTCCACATTTACTACGCCAACTCTTACGTTGACCACATCTTATTATGTTTCCGTTTTTGACATAGCCACCAGCTGCGAAAGCAGTCGAACGCAAATTGATGCTATTGTCAACACTCCGCCAGCAGCGCCCAGTGCAATCAGTAATAGCGGTTGCAGCGGAACCAGCATTTCTATTGTAGCCAGTGGCGGAACAAACGGGCAATACCGGTGGTACACCGCAGCCAGTGGAGGTACACCCGACACCCAGCAAAACGCGACCTTTAATACGCCAGCGTTAACCAACACAACTTCTTTCTGGGTTGCTATTAACAATGGCACCTGCGAAAGCGCACGCACCGAAGTTATCGGTACCGTGTTGCCGTTGCCAACCTCACCGATTGTTCAGCCCGTTAACCCTGTCTGCCCTGGGTCGGAGATAACGCTTACAGCAACGGGTGGAGCGGACGGACAATACCGTTGGTACGATGGCGCTACGATCATTTCGGGTGCGGTAAACAGTATGCTTGCTGTCGCCAATTTAACATCGGCAAAAACGTTTTCGGCTTCTATACATGACGGAACGTGCGAAAGCAACAAAACCTCTATAGTGGCATCGATAAAAAGCTGCACGGCTCCCTCCGTAGAAAGTACAGTAGCTACTGCATTCGTTAACGGGATTGTCGCTATCAACCTGGAGAATTTAATCTCCGACCCCGAAAGTGACCTTGATCCTGCATCGTTGCAAATTATTGAGCAACCCCAAAGCGGGGCTTCTGCCACGCTTGAAGGTTTCAATCTAAACATCGACTATTCGGGCATAGCATTCTCCGGAACGGATCGGGTAACGGTTGGGATTTGCGACCTAACCAATCTGTGTACCGAACAAGCCGTAACCATTGAGCTGGGCGGGCAGATTAAAATTTATAACGCTGTTTCTCCAAACGGAGATGGGAAAAACGAAATCTTTTTCATTCAGTACATCGAACTGCTTCCCGAAACGCAACGCAACACCGTAAGTATTTACAATCGCTGGGGCGATGAAGTGTTTCAGACTAAAAATTACAACAACACATCCAACGTGTTTAAAGGGGAGAGCAATACCGGTGATAAACTACCTTCAGGCACCTACTTCTACAAAATCATCTTCGCATCCGGGAAAAGTCGAACCGGCTTTCTGGAACTAAAACGCTAACCCCGTCACACCATGAAAAAATCCCTCATCCTCATCGTGCTGGTCTTTTTAGTCTGTACTGTAGCCTTCTGCCAACAAGATCCGCTATACGCACAATACATTAACAATCCTTTTGTTATCAATCCCGCGTATGCCGGATTCACGAAAGATCTTAATGTAAACATGAGCTACCGGCACCAGTGGACCGGACTTGAGGGCAGTCCAAAAACGGTTAACCTGAATGGTCATGTTTCACTGTTCGATAACCGAATGGCAACCGGAGTCATGTTTGTATCGGATAAAATCGGAAACAGCACAACCACCGAGTTTATGGCGACCTATGCATACCGGATCAAGATTGACAACAACAAAGTACTGTCGTTTGGTCTTCAGGCTGGCGCGATCAACTATAAAATTGATAATTCGAAGGTTAACCCGTATGACCCCGGAGACCCTTTGTTCGATGGCGCTGCAAGCAAACTCAATCCCACGCTTGGAGCGGGTATAATTTTATCCTCTCATACCTTTTATGTCGGATTTTCTGTTCCGAGAATGTTGAAGGCAAATGTTCATGAGGCAGACATGAGCGTAGCCGTGTATTCACAACACTATTATGTGATGGGATCTTATTTGTTTTTTGTAGCTGATCGCGTTCGGTTTAAACCTTCCGCGCTTGTCAAGTTAACGGAGCACTCACCCGCATCGGTAGATGTAAATGCGTCTTTTATTCTGTTTGAAAACTATCAGGCGGGATTCGTAACGCGCAATTTTAATACGTATGGAATTATGCTTCAGGCCATGGTCAGGAATTCGTTCCGCGTAGGCTATGTATTCGAGGTCCCAACAGGCAACTCGGTTGGATCAAACTTTACAACACACGAAATTACGATCGGATTCAGAACTGCGATCCTGACATTCCATGAAAGCAACTCGGTGATGAGTTTCTAAAAATTAAGACTGATTCCTGATCAGTCTGTTAATCTTTTTCACAATTCCCGGCCCTTCATAGATAAAGCCGGTGTAGATCTGAACAAGGTCGGCACCGGCGTTGATTTTTTCAACCGCATCTTCGGCAGTCATGATGCCGCCTACTCCGATAATCGGATAGGTCGGGCCCAGTTTTTCGCGCAGGTATTTAATTACTTCCGTTGAACGGTCGCGTAACGGCTTGCCGCTTAAGCCGCCATTGCCGATAGCGTTTAATTCACCAGCGGGTGTGGCAAGTCCTTCTCGGGAAATAGTGGTGTTCGTAGCAATAACCCCATCGGTTTTTGTCTCCAGCAGAATCTCAACGATGTCGTCTAACTGCGATGTGGTTAGGTCGGGAGCAATCTTCAGCAAAACAGGCTTCGGATTTGTTTTCGAAAGCGTAAGTGCTTTCACATCGGCCAGCAGTTTTCGCAACGGTTCCTTCTCCTGCAACTCCCGCAAGCCCGGTGTATTTGGTGAACTTACATTCACAACAAAGTAATCGACTAATCCATCCAGGGCATCAACACATTTAGTGTAATCTGTAAAAGCCTGGTCGTTTGGGGTGATTTTATTTTTACCGATGTTACCTCCAACAATAACTTTTGATTTTCTTTTTTTGAGTCTCCCTGCTGCCTGAACAACACCTCCGTTGTTGAACCCCATCCGGTTAATCAAGGCCTGATCAGCCTTCAGGCGAAAAAGCCTCGGTTTTTCGTTACCCGGCTGCGGTTTGGGTGTCAGCGTTCCGATTTCAATAAAACCGAACCCGAAGCAACTCAATTCATCGATCAGTTTGGCGTCTTTATCGAACCCGGCAGCGAGTCCAACGGGATTTTCGAAATGCAGGCCGAGAATGTTTCTCCCGAGGGTTGTATGTTTATAGGTGAAAATTGAACCGAGTAAAGATTTTACTCCGGGCATTTTTCCGGCAAGGGATAAGAGCTTAAAAACAAGATGATGAACACGTTCGGCATCGATCAAAAAAAGAATTGGCCGAAACAGGAATTTGTACATGGGGATGCAGGCGGTTTTCGGCTCAAAAGTATAGCTTTGTAATCAATTAAAAACCAAATATGACTCAACGTATGAAAAAATTAGGAGTGGCGCTGGCCTTTATCGTGTGCATGATTGCATCGTACGATTCCAATGCCCAGAAAATTGGTGTAATGCTCGGCTATGGAACAGATGTGGAGCAACTGGGATTAGGAGTAAATGGTGAATTCAATATCAATTCAAAAGTTTCTGTTGCTCCAAGTTTTGTATACTGGTTTGTAGACAATGCAAGCGTTTGGGAATTTAACGTGAACGCAAACTACTATTTTACAAAGGCAGGTTCAGCTGATTTTTACGGATTGGCCGGTATTAACTTGTTTAATGCCAAAGCAGACGGCTTTGATGGTGAAAGTGAAGTAGGCCTTAACCTCGGTGCGGGTGCAAACTTTAACATTGGTAAGAGCTGGGAACCCTTCACGGAAGTGAAGTTTGTACTGGGCGATGCCGATCAGCTCGGCCTATTTTTCGGTGCCAAGTTCAAGCTTAGATAAGCTTGTCTAAGACATAAAAATAAAAGGCTGACATGTTCGTCAGCCTTTTTTATTGCGCTTCCGTCTCTTTTCCTTCTCGAACTTACTGGGAAAATCCCGCAATGCATTTTTAATTGCATATTCCAATACATTACCTCCCCGCGTTCGGGCAACATCCATCGATCCTTCTGCCGACCATACCTGATTGTTTTGCCCCGCCTCCCCGGACTTACCAACCTCCGCAGAAATGATTAACGAGCCCCGCGTAAAATCGCGCGACCACGTTTGGGTTTGTACATCTCCCGCATTACGTTGTGGCATCTGCCCCAGCGGCCCAACATTTTCCGATTCCACGACACGCGATGTCTCGGCTACATACGACAACGAAAGTGTTGCAGTTGAATCCGCTACATAGTTATATCCCCGCGCTTCAAGCTCCTTAACCGCAATCCGCACGAAGTCTTTATAAAACTGATCTTTGTCGAGCTTACTGTCTTCACTCGTGATCACCTCCCCCCGAACAATGGTAAACGTGTCGTACTTTTTGAGATCAATACCTTTCCGCGTAGAGGTTTTAAAATCCTGACCTGATACGGAAATACTCAGCACACACAACAATGCGCTCACGATACATGCTTTCATAACCCATGATTTAAGGGAAGATACCATTTTTACTTTCGCGGATGAAATTCCGTTATCACCTGGCGCAGGTAATCCCGGTCGAGATGCGTATAAATTTCGGTAGTCGTAATCGACTCATGCCCCAGCATTTCCTGAACCGCCCGAAGGTCAGCCCCGCCTTCAATCAAGTGCGTGGCAAACGAATGCCGGAACGTATGCGGACTGATTGTTTTCTTCAGACCCGTGCGCTGCGCTAGTTCTTTTATCATATTGAATACAGAAACGCGGGTAATCCGCTTTCCGCGTTTATTCAAAAACACATCCGCCTCATACCCGTTCTGCACCGGAATGTGTACACGGATTTCTTCGAGGTAAATCTTTAAATACTTCATCGCATCGCGACCAATCGGAACGAGTCGCTCTTTATTACCTTTTCCGATCACACGTAAAAATCCGATATCGAAATACACGTTGGTGCGCTTAAGCTCTACCAATTCCGATACGCGTAGCCCGGAACTGTATAAAACCTCAAGCATGGCGCGGTTTCTTCCTCCCTCCGGTTTTGAAAGATCAATGGCGTTCAACAGGCTTTCAATTTCCGGATAGCTCAGCGTATCCGGCAGTTTGCGGCCTATCTTCGGCCCTTCAATCAACTCGGTTGGATCTTTCGTAATCAGCTCTTCAAACATCAGGTATTTGTAGAAACTCTTGATGCCGGAAAGAATCCGGGCCTGGCTATACGCACTCATGCCCAGCTCATTAATGTACTGCAGAAAGCCCTGCAGATGTTTTGTGGTGAGCGTAAGCGGACTGACTTTCGGATGGTCGCCCTCCATAAACTGCTTCAGCTTCTCCACATCCCGGACGTACGCCTGAATGGAATTTTCCGACAAAGAGCGTTCCAGCTTCAGGTAATGACCAAATCCTTTTATGTGTAAGTCCCAGTTCACAGTGTGCAACGATGACACAAATGTGCAAATTATTTTAACTTAGGAGCCATGAAAATCCAGATCATCAACGGGCCGAACCTGAATTTGCTCGGAAAGCGCGAACCCGAAGTTTACGGCAGCCAAACATTTGATGCCTTTTACGAAGACCTGAAAAAGCGTTTCCCGCAGGTAACGTTTAGTTATTATCAGTCGAACGTGGAAGGTGAGATCATCAACAAGTTGCAGGAAACAGGATTTTCATTTGACGCGATCATACTGAATGCAGGCGCCTATACCCACACATCTATCGCTATGCACGATGCCATTGCCTCCATCAAAACTCCGGTGGTGGAAGTTCACATCTCCAATATTTATGCCCGGGAAGAATTCAGGCACACAAGCCTGATTACCTCTAAATGTGCCGGCTTGATTACGGGCTTTGGCATGGAGGGATATGCACTGGCAGTTCAATGGGCATTGCAGAAGAACGCAGCGAGGTAAGATCCACATGATTTCCTTTTATCCCGGCCCTTCACGCGTATATGACAACATTCCCAGGTATGTAAAAGACGCACACACCAGCGGAATACTGAGCATGAACCACCGCAGTACTGAGTTCATGGCATTGATGAAGAAAACCGTAACGCTGCTGAAGCAGAAGCTTGCCATTCCGAAAGAGTACACCATCTTGTTTACTTCGTCTGCCACCGAATGCTGGGAAGTGGTGGCACAGTCGTGGATCACCCACAAAAGCTTTCACCTTTATAATGGAGCGTTCGGTGAAAAGTGGTACGAGTACACCCGCAAGATCAGACCGGGAGCAACGGCTTTACCCTTTGGGCGGGAAACCGCGTTGAATCCCGGACAGTCGGTGTTTGAAGGAGAACATAATTTGATCTGCATTACACAGAACGAAACTTCGAACGGAACCCAGGTAAGCAATGAAATTATCAAAGGCATTCGCACAAGCAATCCCAAGCATCTGATTGCTGTAGACGCAACCTCCTCGCTCGCAGGTATTAAACTCGATTTCTCCGCAGCCGACATCTGGCTTGCCTCTGTTCAAAAGTGTTTTGGATTACCGGCAGGCCTCGGAATAATGATTTGCTCGCCAGTTGCCATTGTTCGCGCCCATGAAATCAACAACCGGCAATTTTATAACAGTGCGGTTTTTATGACCGACATGATGCTCAAGTGGCAAACCTCCTGTACCCCGAATGTGCTGGGCATTTATTTGTTGATGCGGGTGATGGAAGACGTGAAACCCATCGCTGCCATTCATAAGATTTTGGTGAACCGATACCACCAATGGTTGGCGGTACTGGCGAAGCAACCAAAACTCAGCCACCTGATCCGAAATGAAGCCGTACGCTCGTTCACGGTTCTGCCGTTGACGGCCGATGAAAAAACTATTCAGAAGATCAAAAAATCGGCAAAGGCCGCAGGCTTCCTGCTGGGTGATGGCTATGGCGATCTCAAACCGACCACGCTTCGGATTGCCAATTTCCCCGCCATTACCGACCGGGAGATAAAATCGCTCACAAAGTTTCTTCAGAATCTGAATCGGTGAGGCAAAATTAAATTTTCCGATTTTTTCAAATTTCTGCAGAATGTTGTGACATTTGCCTTATCGTCAGCCACATGCGTTCCATCATTATCGTCCTGTTCATTCAATTCATATCCTTCGGGATTGCGCAGGCGGGCATTCAGGAACAAACTGCCAACACTAAGGCTTCTTACCATTCCATCCATCATGAGGCAGGCATCTGCCTGGATGTGCTCTTCACAGAGGATTCGGAAGAGATTGAAGAATCAAACCATCGTACCTTCCTGGCAGTCGAACTGATCGACTTTTCTTTCCTCACCAGCATTCTTACACAACAGTTTTCCGGTTGCTCTCACAACAACGGAAACACGCGGCCATTACACGAACCGCTGTTCAAGCTGAACTGTACCTATCTGATCTGATCCAATTTGCTTTCTGTGCATGAGCATCCTGCTGCCTCGCAGGCTTGTGCTTCTCTGTTATTATTGCTGTTATGCTTTATTCATTTTTGATAAATGACAGCATCGTTCTTCGTAGTTGAGGTTTAGAGTAACTACAGGGGTTGAAGGCTGGCCAGACGGGTTGGCCTTCATCATTTAATAGCAGTTTTTGCTATCTTTAAAGTCCGGCAAACGGAACTATGGAGTTATACTATTCTTTTTCGGTCCTGATTGTGCTTACGGCCATCTTTTCATACCTGAACCTCAGGTATTTGAAGTTGCCATCGGCTATTGGCATCATGCTTCTGGCCATGCTTGTATCCATCAGCCTCGTAATCGCGGGTAAATCGTATCCCGATATGTTTACCGGTTTCACCGATATCATTGCCAGTGTTGACTTCACGGAAGTACTCATGGGTTCTATGCTGAACTTCCTGCTCTTTGCCGGAGCGATTCACATCAGCCTCCACGATCTGCGCAAGCAACGCATCCCGGTCATGATGTTTTCTACGGTGGGTGTAATCATCTCTACCTTCTTTGTGGGTACGATGATGTATTTCACCTTCATCTTACTGGGCGTTACCATTCCCTTCATTGAATGCCTGGTATTTGGCGCACTCATCTCCCCTACCGATCCGATTGCAGTAATCGGCATTTTGAAAAAAGCTGGCATCCGAAAATCACTCGAAATAAAAGTTGCCGGTGAATCGCTGTTCAATGATGGTGTTGCGGTAGTGCTGTTTGCCGTGTTGCTGCAACTTGCCCGGGGAAGCGAAGTAGACCTGACGTTTCTGCACATCAGCGGATTGTTTCTTCAGGAAGCCGGAGGCGGACTGCTCATGGGCCTTCTGCTTGGATACATAGCCTCGCAGGGGATTAAAAGAATCAACAGTTACAACGTAACCGTGATGATTACGCTGGCCGTAGTGATGGGTGGCTATCTGATCACGCGCATGCTGCACATTTCCGGACCGTTAACGATGGTCGCGGCAGGACTTGTTATCGGAAACTACGGTAAAGCGGTGGCGATGTCTGCTGCAGATAAAGATTACCTCGACAAGTTCTGGGAACTGATCGATGAGATTCTGAACGCGATGTTGTTCCTCATCATCGGGTTCGAGTTGTTACTGATACCGAACCTGCAGCAGTATTGGATCATCGGCCCGCTCACCATCCTCATTGTTCTGCTGGCCAGGTTCTTTTCCATCTGGCTGCCCATCAAATTCGTTCCCAACATCGGCACGTTCGATGCCCGAACCATCACTATTTTGGTTTGGGGAGGTTTACGCGGAGGTGTTTCCGTTGCACTTGCCCTAACGATTGACGACCATTTGCATCACAATTTGTTCATGGCAATTACGTATTACGTGGTGGTATTCTCCATCGTTGTCCAGGGGCTCACGGTGGGCAAGCTTACGCAGATGCAAAAACCAAACAAGCGGGTTAAGTAACACGCGCATACCAGATAAACACGTATCTTCACAGGCGTTCCCACAACCGCTATGGAATTTACCGAAGGCGATATCTTCTATACCCGCATCGAAAACAAATACCATCTCCACAAAGTGCTGAAGGTGGATCGCGATTTCGGTACCTATCATGTCTTGGGCTATTCGCCCGCTGAACATTTACCAGACCCTGAAAAGGTTGAAGCACTAACCGTGTTCATCCACCATTTTCCGATTGATAAAAACGGATTTGAAAATCCTGTTCTGTTTAAAAAAAGCCGCGTGCGCGATGAAGAACTGATTGGCTATCACGAATACCTTCGCCAAACGCAGAACATGGATTCAATCATTGAAGAAGCCACCCGTTACTTTCATGAAGGCTATGCATTAACGGATCAGAAAAAGCACGAAGAAGCCATTGAAAAATATACCCGGGCGTTTGATCTTTTCCCGACACTGTATGAGGCCCTCGACAACCGGGCATTCTGCAAAATGGACCTGGGCCGGTGGAAGGACGCAATCGATGATTTCAAATTGTCGCTGACCATCCACCCCTACAGTGCGCTGGCCGAGTTTTCGATCGGGGAATGTTACCTGAAGCTGGGCGACCTCCACTCCGCGAAACAGTATTTTAACCGGGCACTGGCGGTTGACCCTGACCATCAATTGTCGAAAGACTTTTTACAGCGCCTCGAAGAATCTTCGAAACCCAAGCGGTAAGCTTCTTTTTCTGTAGCTTTGCGACATGAATTTCAAGGAAATATTTTCGGTAACCCTTATTCTATTCTCTGTGATTGATATCCTGGGTTCCATCCCGTTTATCATTAACATCCGCAAACGCGAAGGGCGAATACATGCCGAAAAGGCTACCATCATTTCTGCCGTCTTGATGATTGCATTTCTTTACCTCGGCCAATCCATTCTTAACCTGTTTGGTCTTGACGTGGCATCGTTCGCCGTAGCCGGTGCGATTGTCATTTTCATTGTAGCGATGGAAATGATTCTCGGCATTACCCTGATTAAAGACGATCCGGATGCCAAAGGCACAGGTTCTATTGTTCCGATTGCCTTCCCGCTGATTGCCGGTGCAGGAACCCTGACTACCATCCTCTCGCTCCGCGCTGTTTATGCCGAAATCAACATTCTGGTCGGCATTGTGATCAACCTGGTTTTCGTGTATGCGGTGCTACGGTTATCGGCATGGCTGGAGCGGGTGATCGGCAAAGCAGGTTTTGCAGTACTACGAAGAATCTTTGGTGTGATCCTGCTCGCGATAGCGGTTAAGATATTTAAAGACAACGTATTCCCTGCCTAACACCCATAAGCCGGGCTCAGGCTGGCGTGTGTATTTTTTCGAATATTACCTTACCTTTAACAGATTGTTATTGTAGGGTTTTATTTCGAAAAAATGGTGAAGAATATCGTGAAGTTTGTTCTCTCGTGCACTGCGCTTTGCACGCTTCTAATTTTCAATAATTGCTCATCAGACGAAGACAACGATCCGGATATCACGGCCGCGGAAGGACTTTTCATTAATGAGATTTCGGCTTCGGGTGACGACTGGGTTGAGCTTTACAATTCAACCGGCAGTCAGAAGAACATTAGCGGGTATCGCATTCAGGACGATGGCGATGCCGAATATACGCTGCCCGCGGGAACAACCGTTCCGGCCAACGGCTATCTCATTATCTATTGCGATGATACCAACACTGGTTTACATACCAATTTCAAACTCTCGTCGACCGGAGAAACCGTAACGCTGAAAAACGGCAGCGGAGAAATCGCAGAAGCGGTCACGTATCCTAAACTCGACAATGGTCAGTCGTATGGCCGTTACCCTGACGGGTCGGATAATCTTGCAGTTTCCGGAAATACAAGTCAGGGCGCTTCCAATAACGATTCAGACGCGCCGGCCATTACAACTATTATCCGTACGCCTACCGTACCTGCGTTGAATCAGGTGGTCACCATTCAGGCTGAACTTACCAACACGGCTCAGCTCAGTACGGTAAAACTCTTCTACAGTTTTGAGGGTGGAGCGTTCACGTCAGTGGCGATGCCGAAGGTTGGCAACTACTACACCGCCACCATTCCGGCACAGGGCGCGGGCGTTACCGGCACGATGAATTATTATGTGGAAGCAAAAAGTACAACAGGTGCCGTCAGCTACAAGCCATTCGATGCACCGGCCGATTCATACCATTACCTGTTAAACAACGATGCATTGCCTGCACTTCATGTTAATGAGATTATGGCGTCCAGCACCACCTGCTGCCCGGATGACGATGGCGGGGTTGACGAGTTTGACGACTGGATTGAAATCTACAACAGCAGCGGTTCAACGATTGACCTGAGCGGCATGTATTTGTCAGACGATTTGAATGATCCATTCAAATCAAAAATCCCAAACGGGGTAACAATTCCAGCGGGTGGATTCTTATTATTCTGGGCCGATGAACAAGGAAGCCAGGGCCCGTTGCACATGAGTTTCAAGTTGAGCAAAACAGGTGAAGCGGTTGGATTGTTTTATATCGATGGCCGGTTGATCAACAGCAAGACATTCGGAGCGCAGGACGATAACAAATCGTTCGGTGCAACCATCAATGGCGGCTCAACATGGCAACAGTTTACAAGCCCTACACCGGGAGCGTCCAACAATTAAGAGATTTAACAACCGTAACCGATGTTTGAATTATTCCCCGATCAGCCGGTATATGAGTACCCTCAACTGATTAATGTTCTGTACTGTTTTGCATGGAGTTTTGTGCTCTCGTCAATTATTGCCGTAACACACAGGCTCACCTTTACAGGAGAATATTATCCAAAGAACTTTTTCCAATCGCTTATTCTGGGTTCGATTGTGACTGCGATGGTGATGATGGCCATTGGCGACAGCCTGGCCCGCGGGCTTGGCGTATTTGGTGCTATGGCCATTATCCGGTTTCGCACGCGCATTGACGACCCCCGCGATGTACTATTCCTTTTTGCTGCGCTCAGCACCGGCCTCGCGGTAGGTGTATACGGATTTACCGTATCATTTGCCGGCACGATACTATTCTGCGTAATAGCCGCATTGCTACACATGTCGCCTTTCCGGAGTTTTACCAGTCCGAATATGTTGTTCTTCAACTTGAAGAATACACAAGACCTGAATGCCGTGATCGCCATCATTGAGCGGCACACGGCTGCACATCGGCTGGTGACGATTAACGTTTCAAAAAACGGAGAAACCCGTTATCAGTACGCCATCACGTTCCATAAAGAACAGGAGAAAGATGTATTGTTTAACGCGCTGACAGTGGTAGAAGGATTGAGTCAACCCAAAATCACGGTAAACGAACCCAACAATGCCTAACGACAAACACACCTCCGGCATTAACTGGTTTTACGTTCTGGTGGCAATCATCTTTGCGGCCATGATCTGGATTAGCGCCCGGTACTTTCGTGGCAGCGACTATTCATCCATCGGGATAACCGAGGTTAAAGAGTATAAAATCAATTCCGAACGATCAGCCCTTGTGAAGGCGGTACAGGTAGTTCCGGGGCAGCAGGTAAAAACAGGCCAATTACTGATTGACCTCGGCAGCACCGAACTCGACATGGATATTGATAAAATCACCAACCGAATTGCCCTGCTGAAAGATGAACGTCAAAGCAAGGCCCGGTTAATTCAGGCACAGGTAGACTACCTGCGTGCCGATCAGGGGATTCCGCTTGAAGAACTCGAAACTGAAATCGCGCAAACCAAAAGCGACATTCAACTGAATAAAAAACTAACCAAGGAACTCGCCACCGACAGCGATACTTCGGTGTGGAATGAAGCCGATAACCCGCTTCGCGTTAAACTTAATTCGCTTTACAAACAAAAGGCGCAGCACAAACAAGCCATGGTTATCAAAGAAGCTGACATCCGCCAGGAAGGCTTCATCGAACAGCAATTGCTTAACAATCAAATCAAACTCCTGGAGCAGGAACTCGATTTATTGAAAACCGAAAAAAGTAAACTGGTGAAATATGCCGGTTCAGACGGCGTAGTGAAAAACGTTTATGTGAAGCCCGGTGAGCAAGTGAGTTCATATACCGATTTGCTCTCCATTACTCCCGTGCATCCCACAACCGTGATCGGCTACCTGGCCGGAAAAAACAATAATACATTTGCCGTAGGCGACTCCGTTCGTGTATCAGCTTATGGAAACAGCTCCATCAAAACTTCCGGTCGCGTGATCGGCTACGGAGCCGTAACACAATTACCGGATATTCTGCAAAAGTCGACTGCCGTGAAAGCCTTCGGAAGAGAAGTATTCATTGAGATTCCGTCTTCCAACAATTTTGCCAATGGCGAAAAAGTGTTAATCCGGTAACATCATGAGGCTGACGCTGTTTATCGTTTTGGTTTTTATCATACGCATCGCTCCGGCTCAATCCGGGTTCGGAAGTTTTATCAGCGCTGCCAAAAACGATCCTGCCGTAAGCATGTTCGACCTGCAGGTTGATTATCTCAATAAACGGCCCTACCGCCTTGCACCGGTACAAAAGTTCGAGTTGAGAACAGAAAGCAACCAACTTGATCCCAACCGGCAGGAATATGCGCTTCGCCTGAATCCCTCCAATCCGTGGGAAGTGCGGCAGAACAACCTATACTTCAAAGAGCTCAAATCCAGCATCGAACTTGAAAAGGGCATCGTGCTGAAGAATAGCCTCGTGCAGCGCTACACCCTGGTGGTTGAACTGGTGATGTATGCGAGCCTGCGCGACCTCGCGCAACGCAAACTTGAACTTACGCAGACATCGTTGTCGATGTTAGAGAAACAACAACTGTCAGGTTATTTTGATGGTGAAGATTATGTCGATCTGAAGCTTGAGGAAATGGATAAGTCGGTGGAAGCCGATGAAGCATTGTATGAAGCGGAGAATGCCATTCGAAAAGTTGCCGCTATTTTTCCGGATGCCGCCCAAAGTGCCAGGCAGTGGAATCTTTCAGAAGTTATCACGATACCCCAGATCGAAAAGCTGCTCGACAGTTTGCAGGCAACCATGCCCGAGGCAACCACACTCTCATACTATCAAAAGAAAATTGATCTCGCAGACCGCGAATTCAAACTGGAACGAAACAACATCAACTTCGGCTACATTCAGGCGAAGTACCAGGACTTCCGCATCGATCAGGGCAGAAAACCCTGGAGCGTTGGGCTGGGGGTAACGATCCCGGTGTTTAATCCGAACAAAGGCGACATGACCAAGCGCAGGCTTGAGTCGATTGAATCGCAGCAGGAATTAAAAGAAGCAAAGGTTGAAACAAGCAAAGACCAGGTCAGGTTGCGTGAACAACTTCGTGATCTGATTGCCAGCCATCGCAGAATTGAAGAAAAAATAAATGCGCTCAACGTAAGTTCGTTGGCCCGCACACTCAGTACCATTCAGAAAAGCAATCCGGTAGCCAGCGTCAGGTTCAAAAGCAACCTGATCAAACTGGAAGAACTTGCGCTGAAGCTCAGGCAAAACATTTTAATAACCTATACCGAGTGGCTTGCCAGTACGGATGCGCTACAGCAGTTGCCGCTCACCAATTATTTGTCGCGTAACCTCGAAACGCTCGCGGATTAAGGTTACATAAGTTTGCAGGTCATTATTAATACTATACGTCAGAACGTGATGAAGAAGCTGTCTTTTGTGCTGTTGCTGTTAATCGCCTCCGCGGCCTCGGGCCAGGTGGTACTCAATGAAATTTGTCCGGCGAATGCCGACATAAACTTCGATCCCGAATTTTTTAATTTCTCTTCGTGGATTGAGTTACAAAACACTGGCTCATCGCCCGTCAACATCGGTGGTTTTTATCTGTCGGATGACGAGAACACTCCGTTGAAATGGCGCGTTCCGGCAAACACAACCATTCCCGCCAACGGGTTTATTATTTTCTGGTGTGATGATGAAAACACCGGAAGGCATACCAACTTCTCACTCGACAGCGAAGGTGAAGATGTGGTGGTGTCTAACAGTTCCGGACAACTGATGGACAAGATTACTTTTCCAAAACAGTTTACGAACATCTCGTATGGCCGCGTCACCAATGGCACAGGCGCGTGGGCATACTTGTCTTTTCCTACGCCCGCCACGGGCAACAATCCCGCAAGTGCATCCCAACAACTGGATAAACCCCGATTCTCTGTTAGCGGAGGACGCTATGCTGCACCCGTACAAGTATCCCTGACGCACAGCAAGGCAGGAGCAGAAATCCGGTACACCGTTGACGGCAGCGAGCCTACCACCATTTCGGCTCTGTACAGCACACCGTTTACCGTTAGTCAAACCCAAACCGTAAAAGCAAAAGCATTCCTCGCCGGGTTTCTGCCGGGTGAAACAGAAACTCAAACGTATTTTATCAATGAACACGCTTTCTCTCTGCCAGTAGTATCAATTTCCATGAAGCCGGAATACCTCTACGACAACACGATCGGAATTTATGTTGAAGGAACGAACGGTGTGCCCGGCTACTGTAACGGGAATCCCGTTAACTGGAACCAGGACTGGGCCCGTCACGCGGTGTTTGAGTACTACGACAAAGACGGAAACCGTCTGTTCAATCAGGAGGTGGATGTGCGGATCGGGGGCAATTGCTCACGCAACCAGCCGCAAAAATCGTTTGCCATTAAAGCCCGCGATAAATATGGCAGCAACATCATGAATTACAAGTTCTTTCCGAATAAGAACATCAACCAGTTTGGTGCGCTGATGCTGCGCAACTCGGGTAACGACTTTAATGTAACCATGTTCCGCGATGCGTTCATGCAAGCATTACCGGTTGGCCAGATGGACATCGATTACATGGACTATCAACCGGCTGTGCTGTATCTGAACGGACAGTACATGGGCATTCAAAATCTTCGGGAGAAAATTGATGCTGACTTTTTCGAAAGCAACTACAACGTTGATCGGGACAATCTTGATTTAATTGAAACGTGGGACCAGAACGCATTGGAAGGATCGTACGAAGGGTACGTGAACTATAAGAACACCCTGGCGGGCATGAACCGCACAACACAACAAGCGTACGACTTCATCGATCAGCACATCGACATTCAGGAATACATTAACTATCTGGTGTGCCAAATCTACTTTGCCAACACCGACTGGCCCGGCAACAACATGAAGTACTGGCGCGATGCTTCCGTGAACGGAAAGTTTCGCTGGGTTTTGTGGGATACCGATTTCGGTTTTTATCTGGTGGGCGATCCTGCCCATCCTACGCTGAGCTTTGCTACCGCAACCGATGGTCCGGGCTGGCCCAATCCACCGTGGTCAACCGAGCACATTCGTTTTTGCCTGGAGAATCCGCTGTTCAGAGCACGGTTTATTCAAACCATGAACACTGCGTTAAATACTACCTTTCATCCCGATCGGGTGATCAGCATTGTTAACCAGTTTCAATCGCGCATTGCGCAGGAGATGCCCTACCATAGAACGCGCTGGTGGGGCGACATGAATGGCTGGAACTGGGAAGTGCAACGGCTGCGTGACTTTGCAACGGCACGCACTCCATTCATGCGACAGCACATGGCCGATTTTTTTGGCTTGAATGAACAGGTTAACATCTCCACCAGCGTGGCGCAGGGCGAAGGACAATTAAAGCTTAACGGTGTAACAGCCGGGGCCAATGCCACCCAACCCTATTTTAAAAACCTGCCTGTCAGGATTGAGCCCGTTCCGGCACTCGGATATGCTTTCAAGGAATGGAAGATCAGCAAAAGACAATCGCAATTTGTGCCGCTGATCAGTTCAGGAACTACGTGGAAATATTTCGATCAGGGAAGCATGCCTGTGAACTGGAACACGTCAGCCTTTAACGATGGCACCTGGGCTTCCGGCTCTGCGCAACTTGGCTATGGCGAAGGCGATGAGGCAACGGTTGTGAGTTACGGACCGGATGCAAACAACAAGTTTACCACAACGTATTTCCGCAAAACGTTTTCGGTTGCCGATACGGTTGGTTTTGCAGCATTGAGCGGAAACATTCTGGTGGATGACGGAGCCGTTATTTATCTCAACGGTGTGGAGATGACGCGGATGCTGATGCCGGGCGGAACAATCACCTACTCGACATTTGCGCTTGATGGCACGATTGAAGGTACCTACACTGCCTTTACCATCCCGAAAGGTTTGATTAAACCCGGCACCAATGTTCTGGCGGTAGAAGTTCACCAGATCAATGCCAGCAGTTCCGATCTTAGTTTCGACCTGAACCTGAGTACGGTAAAACTGGGAAGCCAAACAGTCGAAACGTCTACAGAACCTGTTCAGCTTGACACCGCCGTTTCGGATATCAGCTACGAAGCCAGTTTTGAACCTTTCGGAACGATCATCAACAACATCATCATCAACGAAATCAGTACTGCGCCCTCTTCGCTGCTCGATAACAACGGTGAGGCTGAAGACTGGATTGAATTATACAATGCAGGAACACAAGCGGTGAACCTCGGTGGTTTGTACCTGACCGATAACCTGAACAACCGTACGAAGTATCAACTTCCTGCGGGAGTTGGTACCCTGCAGCCGGGCAGCTACAAAATTCTGTGGGCTGATGAAGATGTTGCGCAGGGGCCGGATCATCTGGGCTTTAAACTCTCGAACGATGGTGAAGCCGTTGGCCTTTATCAAAAGCTTGGCGAAAACATTCACACGATTAATGAATACGTTTATAATGCTCAACGGATCGAAGGCTCTTTCAGCAGAATCCCGAATGCTACCGGACCTTTTGTGTTCACGAAAGTGAGTACGCCCGATGCCTTAAATGAAATCATCACCGGTTTTGAAAATGATGACCTGCTGATCAGCGCATATCCCAATCCCGTAAAAGATTATCTGACGATCGATTCACCGCGTCCGATTGATGTTTTGCTTTCGGATTGCCTGGGAAGACCGGTTCAGCAGTTTTCGAATGTAACGCAGCAGCAATTGTCGCTGGTAAACAATCCTCCGGGGATTTATATCTTGCGCCTTCAATCGGGCAACCGGTTCAAGACGTTAAAGATTATCAAGGAATGATCCGCATTTATACCGATGGCGCTGCGCAGGGCAATCCGGGGCCGGGAGGGTATGGTACTATTATGCGATACGGCCAGCATGAGAAGGAATTCTCTGCCGGCTTTCGCCTGACTACCAACAACCGGATGGAGTTACTGGCTGTGATTGTGGGCCTGGAGGCGATTAAGAAAGACGGCATTCCGATTACCATTTACTCCGACTCGAAGTATGTAGTTGACTCGGTTGAGAAGGGCTGGATCTGGGGCTGGGAAAAGAAAAACTTTGCCAAGAAGGCGAACCCGGATTTGTGGAAACGCTACATACCCCTTCATAAAAAATTTAAGCCGAAGTTTGTGTGGGTGAAAGGGCATGCGGGTCATCCGGAGAATGAACGCTGCGATGTGCTGGCGGTTCAGGCTGCACAGAGCGGCAACTTACCGGCCGACAGCTGGTACGAGCTGAATATGGAGTAGGTGCTTATCCCTCAGCGCGTCAGCAATTGTTCGAAGAACGCGCCAATGTTATTCTTGCGATCTACGAACTGGAGCTCGAGTATCCAGTGGCGTTTGTTGCCAAGCTTATCGAGCTGAAAAATATCGGTGTGGTTGTCGGGGTGGACGTCCAGGCACATGTCGTTGGGGTCGTCTGGTTGTTCGTGCGGGTACTTGCCTACAATATGTCCGGCAATGGCATTGCCGAATTCATAGCCATACCGTTTGGTGAGGTCGGTTACGTAGTGAAAATACTCCGCACCGGTAAGTTTGGTTTGTTTAAAATACCAGTCGTTGGCTTCGTGCCAGGCGGCCTCAATATCTTTTTTGATTTTGAGCTTACGCGGATCGTTGCCCACCACGTAGGTTCGGCCGAGGTCGGCCTCCCAGCCTTCGAACACGGGGTGGAAATCGAAGAAGACGATGTCGTCATCCTGGATGATGCGGTCTGGTGGATCGGCCATGAACGGTTGCAGCGTGTTGATGCCGGCCCTGACGATCTTCTTATGCCAATGGTCGGTGATGCCGAAGTCGTCTTTGGCTATTTGAACAATCTCCCGGCAGAGCTGGCTTTCGGATTTGCCGGGAATGATCAGGCCCCGGGTTTCGATTGCCTGAAAAAGGTCTTTTGCTTTTTGTTCGGCCAGCACCAGCCTGCTTCTTGTTTCGTCCATGAGATGTT
>JAEUUJ010000003.1 GCA_016786495.1 Cyclobacteriaceae bacterium | reverse complement strand
GCCTCCGAAACCTGAAACTGGTTTCCGGTTGTCTTTACCTTGCCCAGGGTTTTCAGGTATTTCGTCAGCGAGGTGTTGACCTCTTCAACTGAGCCCGTCAGGAGCGTTGAGTAACCGTCACAATTTTTTCCGTTTATTCGTTCGCTACCGGCCGATACGGTAACTTTCTGCGCATACGCTAAAACACCCGCCAGCATGAAAATGCCGAGTGCAAAAAACTTTTTAACTGTATTCATGTTATGAAGGAGACTTTAATGCCAGAAAGCTACAAAATTTGAGCCGTTAATTTGATTTTCCACGTGTCACGTTGAGCCTTGCCTCCCGGCATACAGGCCTGTCGAAACCTGACAATAAACAGACGACAACTATGAGCAGAATATTAATTACCGGAGCCTCCGGATTGCTGGGTACCCGGCTAACACAATTATTACTCGAACGCGGTCACACCGTGTCGCATCTGGGCCGTTCAAAAAAACCCGGAAGCATTCCATCATTCATCTGGAACGTGGAGGCCGGAACTATGGATCCTGAAGCGTTAAAAAATATCGATGCTGTTATTCATTTAGCCGGTGCAGGTATTGCCGATGAACCCTGGTCTGTAAAACGCAAACGGGAAATCCTGGAAAGCCGTACCAAATCAACCGCTCTGCTGGTGCGGGAACTAAACAAAGGCGGTAATGATGTTCAGGTTTTGGTGTCGGGCTCAGCGATTGGCTTTTACGGAATGACATTGACTGATGCACTTTTCACGGAAAATGATAAAGCGGGTACTGACTTTTTAGCAGAGGTGGTGAAGGCCTGGGAACATGAGGCTGACCTGCTGAAAGAAAAACGACTGGTTAAAATCCGCACGGGCGTTGTGCTGAGTAAGACTGATGGTGCGCTCAAGGAGATCGCCCAACCGGTCAGGTTTGGTTTTGGCGCTCCGCTGGGAACGGGTAAGCAATACGTGAGCTGGATTCACATCGATGATATCTGTAACATGTTTATCAAGGCCGTGGAAGACGAGTCGATGCACGGGCCGTACAACGGAGTAACCGGAGCCGTTACTAACCGGTCGCTCACTCAGGCAATTGCAAAAACACTTCGTAAGCCGCTCTGGCTTCCTGCTGTTCCGGCTTTTGCGCTGAAGCTTTTTCTAGGTGAGATGTCGTACCTGGTGCTCTACGGAAGCAACGTGTCTTCGGCTAAAATTCGTCAGGCGGGCTTTACGTTTAAATTCGATAACCTCGGGGATGCGCTTGCCGATTTACTGCACTAGGCGCTGTATCCTGTTGCGTTTGTTTTTCGTTTCATCCTTGTATCTTTCGGTACTAAGAAATTAACGCATGGCGAAGAAAAAGATTAAAAAGGATAAAACCGATGAGGTGATTACCCGGCAGACGATTGAAGATGAACACCGCATCCGCAAAGCCTTTACCGACAAAGACTGGGCTGAAATAAAGAGCTCCGACTCGTGGGTAATCTTCAAAGTGATGGCTGAATTTGTTGAGGGTTTTGAAAAGCTCTCGAAGATCGGTCCTTGCGTGACCATCTTTGGTTCTGCCCGCACAAAGCCTGCGAACCCGTATTACAAAATGGCCGAAGATATTGCATATAAGCTTGTGCAACACGGTTATGGAGTAGTTACCGGTGGTGGCCCCGGCATTATGGAAGCGGGTAACAAAGGGGCTAACCGTGCGGGTGGTAAATCGGTGGGATTAAATATTTTTCTTCCCTTCGAACAAAAAGGGAACATTTACATCGACCCGGATAAACTCATCACGTTCGATTACTTTTTTGTCCGCAAGGTGATGTTCATGAAATATTCACAAGGCTTCATTGTTATGCCGGGCGGATTCGGTACGATGGACGAATTGATGGAAGCGTTGACGCTTATTCAAACCAAGAAGATCGGACGCTTTCCGCTGGTGCTGGTGGGTAAGAAATTCTGGAAAGGCTGGCTGTCATGGGTGAAGGATTCGTTATTGCACGAGGGCATGATTCATGAAGACGACCTTAATCTGTTCAGCATCGTGGATACACCCGAAGCAGCCGTGAAAGTGATTGACGACTTCTACTCGAAGTATCTGTTGTCACCAAACTTTTAATCTACATCCGCTGCAGCGGAATGTGAAGCCGGATAGTGTGATGTTAAGTGTAAAAAATCTTTCGATACTGATTTCCATTTTGTCGCTGGCCATTGTGTTGGCGTATGTTCGGTATGCCGACCAGAAAATGAAATCGTATCAGCGCGAAGGCGCCCGGCAGGAAGATGGTTCTATTGCACCGGCTGATCTCGATGAAAGTCTGATACAACCTTCACCGGCCGTTTCGTTTGACCTGCCACAGTCGGTCAGTTTTGCGGGCGAAACAGTGCCACTGAATTTACCGGATGTTCGGGAACGACTCGACAAGGAACTCCACATCAACACCTACTGGCATAACAACACCATTTTTCTAATGAAGCGCGCCCACCGGTGGTTTCCGCAAATTGAGGCGATTCTGAAAAAGCACAAAATACCCGATGACTTTAAATACCTTCCGCTGATTGAATCGGGTTTGATGAACGACATCTCTCCAAAAGAAGCTGTCGGGTTCTGGCAGATTGTGAAATCGGCTGGTAAGGAAAATGGATTAGAAATCACCGACCAGGTTGATGAACGGTACGATCCTGTAAAGGCAACTGAAGCGGCCTGCCGATACCTGTTAAAGGCGTATAAAAAATTTGGTAACTGGACATCCGTTGCTGCTTCGTATAACCGGGGGATGGGTGGAATTGAACGCGCGATTGAAAATCAGAATGTTTCTTCGTACTACGACCTCTACCTGAATGAGGAAACAGCCCGCTATGTGTTCCGGATTATTGCCTGCAAGGAAATCATCGAACATCCCGCGAAGTATGGCTTTAATGTGAAAGAAAGTCACTTGTACGACCCCGAACCTGTTCGCTATGTTACGGTAACGCAGTCCATTCCTGACCTGATTGCATTCGCTCAGCGGAACGGAACCAATTATAAATTGTTGAAGCGACATAACCCCTGGCTGCGCGATGAGAAACTCGTGGTAAAGAAGGGAAAAACCTATCGGATCGCGTTGCCGGCATGATGATGCATTCGCGGGGCATGTCGGTATTTTTTTAACTTCGAACCATGATTGATCAAATCGCAGAAACCACGGAGTACATCCGCAAACGCATTAAAGGCACACCCGAAATCGGGGTGATTTTAGGAACCGGCCTGGGCGACCTGTTTGCCAAAGAAATCAAGGATCAGGTTGTCATCAACTACAATGCTATTCCCAATTTCCCGGCAGCCACGGTTGAGACCCACAAAGGCCAGCTCATTTTTGGTGAGATAAAAGGCAAAAAAGTGATCGCCATGCGCGGACGCTTTCACTACTACGAAGGCTACAGTACGAAGCAAATTACGTTGCCGGTTCGTGTGATGAAGATGCTCGGAGTGAAGTACCTGCTGATTTCCAATGCGGCAGGAAACATGAACTTGAAATGGAAAAAAGGTGATTTGATGCTGCTGGACGATCACATTAATCTTCAGCCCGATAATCCGTTGCGGGGAGAAAATTTCGAACGGCTCGGCCCGCGTTTTCCCGATATGAGTCAGCCCTACGCAAAAGAGCTCAACGACAAACTCGTGAAAATTGCTGCGAAGAAAAAAATCACGCTGAACAAAGGCGTATACGTGTGTGTTGCCGGGCCCAACCTGGAAACCCGCGCTGAGTATCGATTCCTGCGAACCATTGGCGGTGATGCCGTTGGCATGAGCACCGTTCCGGAGGTTATTGTGGCGAATCACATGAGCTTACCCTGTTGCGCCATTTCGGTGTTAACCGATGATGCCGATCCCGACAACCTGAAACCGGTCGACATCAAGCAGATCGTGAAAGTGGCTCGTAAAACCGAACCGAAGCTCACCGAACTTTACGTGGAACTGATCAAGCAGCTTTAGAAACGGTGTTTACTCACTTCGCAGTGTTTCCGCAGGATTGATTTTGGTGGTTTTGATTACCTGGCTGCCCACAATCAGCAACGCCAGAACAATCAATCCGGTTAACGGATAAACGTAGTGCGTCCATCCAATGTCAATTTTGTAGGCGAAGTCTTGCATCCATTTAGACGACAGATAAAACGCAGCCGGGGCGGCCAGTACGAAGGCCACTACAATCAAGCTCAGGTAATACTTCGAGAAAAGGGCCAGCAGTGCTGCGGTTGAAGCGCCCAGCACTTTTCGGATGCCGATCTCTTTGGTGCGATTAATAACGGCCAGACTGATAATTCCCAGTAACCCGAGACAGGCGATTCCGATAGCCAGGCAAGTTGAAATTGTAACAAGCCTGATCCATTGCGTGTAACGCTTATACTGATTGTTGATAAAGTCGTCAAAGAAGGTAAATGTGAATTTATTATCGCCAACAACTTTTTTCCACGTCTGTTCAAGTTTTGTAATGCTTCCCGGAATATCGGTTGGACTAACTTTAACAAGCATTTGGTCGCCATTGTGACCGCCCAGCTCAAATGCAATGGGCTTCACTTCGTTTTCAAGCGATTCAAAATTAAAGTTACTGACCACGCCAACGATCTCATCATTTGGACGGTTCGGCATTTTTCCCAGAACGGAAGCGGTGCCAGACTCAAGCTTTAACTGATCGGCAAACGCCTGGTTTACCACAAAACGTCTGGGAACGGTATCGGCATAATTCCGGGAGAAGTAACGTCCTTCAATCAACTTGATATCCAACAATTCAAAAAAGTCATAATCGATCCAGGCGTAGTATTCAAACGTCTGTTTTCCGTCTCCATTTACCTTGCTCGATATTCCGCCAATGTCTCCGAAGTCAAATGCGAGCGCAGAGATCATTAACACATTAGGTTCGGATCCCAGCTCATTGCGGAAATTTGCGATGATTTTTTCAGGAGGTACGGCATGATCATTTTTGGTGCTGATGGCAATCACCTGATCCTTGTTAAATCCAAGATCGCGCGTTTGAATCATCTTCATCTGACTGTACATAATTACTGCACAGATCAACATCACCAGGCAGGCTGCAAACTGAAACACGATGAGGAAGCCGGAAAACTTGGCCTTGTAGTTTCCGCTTGTATTGCTCTTCAGGATTTTTTGTGGCAGCAAATGCGACAGTGCAGCAGCCGGATACCCGCCCGCCAGAATTCCGGTAAACAGAATAATAATTGTCAGGGCACCCATCCATGTACTTCCGGATCCGGTTAACGTAAGCGATCTGCCCATAAAATTGTTAAACTCCGGAAGAATGAGATAAAGCAACAGTAAACTAACCGGAACTGAAATGAGAATGATAACAATGGACTCGCTCAAAAACTGAAAGCGAATCATTTTACGGGTTGCTCCGATTACTTTTCGAACACCGATCTCCCGGGTTCGGGATGCTGATCCAGCCAGCGAAAGAAGCACATAATTCAAACACGCTACCAGCAATACCATCACAGCGATGCTGGCGAGAACGTAAGACGAAGCTTTATTGCTGGTGTTGCTCCAGTTTGATTTTGTATCGAAGTGAAGTTCCGGCAACGGCATTAATGCGAATTCAGTACGCTTGGTATATTCTTCATATTTGAAGGGAGGCACATGCGTATCGGCCGTCTTGCGCAGAGCCGCCTTCAATGCATCGGGCGAAAAATCAGGCTTTCGCTGAATAAAAATGCTGCCATAACTGGTATTCCAGCTGTCGGGCTGCGCATCTTTTCCATAGTAGTTTTCGTGACGTGTTACTATGTGATACGTGAGCGTTGAATTTTTCGGTGACGCTTTGAATACCCCGCTAACCGTGAAGGGCGCCTGTTTGGTTTCAATGATTTTACCAATCACATCCGTTGTGCCAAAGAGCTTCAGCGCCTTTTCATCGCTGATGATCATGGTGTTGAGTGTGCTTAGCGCATACTTACGATCTCCCGCAATGAACTCAATCGTAAACATGTTGAGGAAGTCCTGATCGACATAGTGAACGCGCTCGGTGTATTTATCTTCACCGAGGATCAGTGTTTTGTTCGCTCCGTTGTACCGCGTCACGTAGTCGATTCCGGCAATTTCCTGCCGGATCGTGGAATGAAGGACTGACGGCACGGACGTTGAACGCTCGTCAACCAGGGGTGTGTCGTTATGAAAAGGCAGAACATCAACCCGGTAAATCAAGTCACCATTTTTATGATTCTCGTCGAACGAGAATTCATCGTGAATAAATAAGAACGCGAGCAGGGCGAACGCGATCCCAAACGATAACCCGATGATGTTAATCGAACTGAGAACCTTTCGTTTCAGGAAACTTCTCCAGGCAACGATGAAATAATTTTCAATCATAATGGTGTTGATTATTTTTTGAGGCAGTTTGTTTCGTAACACAATTCCCGGTCTGAAGAATCGAATAACATTCCAGTACAACTTTCGCGTTGCCTTCGACTCACTAAAATTCCGCTGATCCCGGTTAAACCTCTGAATCAGGTCGCCTTCAATTTCCTCGTAGAGATGCTCGGGGCAGAAGGTTTTCAGAATCCTGAAAACAAACGGCAGCTTATTCATTCCTCAAACTGTTCACGGGATTGGCTTTCGCTGCGCGGATTGTTTGAACGCTCGTGATCAAAATCGCCAAACCAATAACTGACAGAGCCGCCAACGGAATTGTAAAAAATCCGATCGAGATTCTGTACGGGTATGAAGACAGCCACCAGTTCATGGCAAACCACGTGAACGGACCAGCCACGAGCACAGCGAACAAGATAGGGCGAATCGAAGCCCATGTGAGCATATTGGTAATGGTCAGGACGGAACCCCCCATTACTTTCCGGATGCCGATCTCTTTTACGCGAACTTCCACCAGATAAGTCGACAGACCAAGTAAACCAAGCCCGGCAACCACAATCGTCAGGAAACTGGCCAGGATGGTTATCACCCGTGTTGTTTCGAGGTTAGCGAACTTTCGTGCATACGCTGCATCTACGAATTCATATTCAAACGGATAGTCAGGATTGTATTTCTTGGCAAGATCGGCCATGATTTGAATGCTCTCGTGGGTCGGTTTAACAGAACTGAGCTTGATGTGCGCCACACTGAATGCCCACGATTGCTTGCATCCGAACAGGATTACCGGCTCAACTTTATTAAAGGGCGATGTAAGAATAAAATCTTTCACCACACCAATGACATGCCATTCGATGCCACTGTCTTTAATTACCTGACCGATCGGATCGGTGAAGCCCATCGCTTTTACCGCAGCTTCATTTAACACGGCAGCAGTCGAGTCGCTTGGGAATTTCGCGAGGTCCATATCACGTCCACGGATTACCGTGAGTCCGGCGGTTTTGGCAAGGTCGGTGTCTTCATAGATGCGTTCAAAGAGTGTTTTATCGTTTGGATCTTTTCCTTCCCATTCAATGCCATCTGTATTGCTCCAGCGATCTGTAATTGTCGTGCTGGTTTTCGTGATCGACTCGGCAGCACCCAGTTGTAACAACTCGTTTTTGTACGATTCAAAGTTCTTTTTCAGCGTACCGGTGAAATACTGGTACACAAGATTTTCTTTATTATAGCCCGTATCACGATTCTGCACGTACGTGATTTGACGCTGCACCACAAAAACGGAACCGATCAGTGAGATGGCAAACCCAAACTGGACAATAACCAATATCGAGCGAAGCATACTTTTGCCGGATTTTGCCTGTGAGATGCCCTTCAGGATTTTTACCGGCCTGAACGCTGACAGATACAACGCAGGGTAACAGCCGGCCAGAATACCCACCAACAGAATGAGCGATATTCCACCAAGCCAGAAATTAACATTGCCCAACTGCAGCGTCAGGTGTTGATTGATCAACTGACTGAAAAACGGCAGACCGAGATACACGGCAAGCAGCGACAAAATCCCAGCGCCTACCGACAGCAGTACAGATTCGGATAAGAACTGTGCAATCAGCGAATTTCTGAAAGCGCCTGTCACTTTCCTCACAGCCAC
>JAEUUJ010000076.1 GCA_016786495.1 Cyclobacteriaceae bacterium | reverse complement strand
AACATTTTTACAATCTCCGGCCGGCAGAAAAAAGCTGCTGTGTGCAACGCTGTTGATCCTTCATTGTTCTGGAAGTTGACATCCGCACCGGCATCAATCAGCAATTTGGCGATCTCGGTCTTACCGAACACTGCCGCTGAGATCAACGGGCTTGAGCCTCCGTATGGGTCTTTCTCATTAATATTAGAGCCGGCTGCAATGTGCTGCTTAACGGCATCGCGGTTATCGGTGACTACCGCAGTGTGGATGTCTACCGCCGGAGCTTCCTTTCCGGATTTCTTTGTCTGGGCTGAGCTGTCGTTGGTGCCACAGGAGGCGAGTATCGCAACTGAGATCAAAAAGAGTGTGGTACGAATCATGTTCTTTTTCATGGCTTTTATCAATTGGGTTTATTGTTTTTTTGATGCCGTAAAGAACGAGCTGTGCGGGCGGGACGACTGAACAACGCTGAAGCGAAAACCATAAACTTTGCGCTAACGGCTGTAAACTGTGGCGCAGCGATATAAATTTTGTTGCATCACCTTCATTTCCGCGCAAAAAACAGGGTTTTGCATCCACGAGGCGGAGCGGGTTAGTATGCGTACTTTTCGCTAAAATCGCGTTCGATTCTTTAGCGCTATGTCAGATTTTTCACCGGCCGACACTCAGTTCCTCCACCAGCTCAACGAGGCGATTGCCAAAAATATGGCGAACGAGCAGTTTGGCGTGACCGAGCTGGCCGAAGCGATGAGCATGAGCCGCTCGAACCTGCTGCGGAAAGTGAAGAAGCTCACCAATCTTCCGGTCAATCAGTTGATCCGGGAGGCGCGTTTGAAACGTGCGATGGAGTTGCTGCAAAATTCAGCCTCGAACGTTTCGGAGGTATCACACCAGGTGGGCTTTAACAGCACCTCTTATTTTATCAAGTGCTTTCGCGAATATTACGGCTACCCGCCGGGTGAAGCCGGCAAACGGAATGCAGCTGAACCGGTCGTTGCCAAACCTGCCCGGTCGCTGAGTGTTAAAAAAATGATCTGGATCGGAATGGCCGCACTGCTGGCGACATTCATCTTTCAATACATCAAGCGAAAGCCTGCAGCACCCGAAGACCGCTCCATTGTGGTACTTCCTTTCAAAAACGAAAGCAATGATTCCACGAATCTGTATTTCATCAACGGCCTGATGGAATCAACGCTGAACAACCTTCAAAAAATTGAAAACCTGCGGGTACTCAGCCGGACTTCATCCGAGAAATACCGCAGTACCACCAAGTCGATACCCGAGATGGCCCGGGAACTCGATGCACGGTACTTCATCGAGGGCAGCGGCCAAAAAATCGGTAACCAGATTTTACTAACCATTCAATTAATAGAAGGTCCGAACGACAAACACATCTGGTCGAAACAATACCGCAGAGAGGCGCGGGATATATTCGCCCTGCAACAGGAAATTGCGCGGGATGTTGCGGATGAAATTGAAGTAGCGATTAGTCCGGATGAAAAACAGCGCATCGAAAAAATACCAACCGAAAACCTTCAGGCGTATGATTCCTTTCTGAAAGGAATTGATTTGCTCAACAAAGGTGGCGACACTAATCTGGAGGCTTCACTCCTTCAGTTCAACAAGGCTATTCAGCAAGACAGTTCGTTTGCACTGGCGTATGCGTGTGCGGGAATCGCATGTTATTGGCTCGATTACTTTAAGGCAGATTTAAAACACATTGATGCATTGAACAACTATGCCGACAGAGCATTATTGTACGACCCCAAGCTTGCGGAAAGTCTGACGGTGAAGGCTATGTATTTCCTGTTAAAGAAAGAATACCAGGAGGCGCTTCCTTACTTGGAAAAAGGTTTGAAATACAGTCCAAACTCTACCCTCGTTCTTAACCTGCTTACCGACTTCTATTTTATGTACCTGCCGAACACCGGCAAGTACCTGGAATATGCGTTGAAAGGATTGCGACTTGATGCTTCAGGCGATTCTGTTTCCAGAAGCTACACCTATCTAAGACTGGGTAATGCGCTCGCTCAGTCCGGATTCATTGATCAGTCACTGATTTACCTCGATAAATCGATTGCCTACAATCCCAAGAATCCCTTCACCCCTCATCTTCGCGCCTTTGTGGTTTACGCAAAGGATAAAAATTTGGCAAGGGTTAAACAGTCACTGGTCCGTGAATTTCGTAAAGACACCACGCGGTTTGATGTTTTGCAGGACATTGGGAAGGTATGCTACTACCTGGAAGCGTATGACTCTTCCTATGTGTATTACCAACGGTTTGTGCGATTACGCGAGGCACTGAAACTGAATGTGTACCGGCATGAAAACATGATGATCGCGCTGGCGTACGAGAAAGCTGGAGAAACCGAACAAGCGAAAGTCTTTATGGAGGATTATCGTCAGTATCTGGAAACGGATCAAACTGCGTATCAAGATTTGGGCTGGAGTGCGTACTACGACTACATGGGCGATACGGGTAAAGCGCTGGACTACCTCAGAAAATTTTCAAAGCAGGACAATATTCAATACTGGGTTATTCTTTTCATGCGGCACCCGGCCATGCCCTCGAATCTCCGCAAGGTTCCCGAATGCAACAAACTGATGGATGAAATCGAAGCGAAATTCTGGGCGAATCATGAAAAGCTAAAAGTGACGCTCGAGGACAAGGGGTTGTTGTAACCAGTTCCGATTACTAATCGTACGGTAAACGGTGTCACGGTTGCGTGGTTTTTTTAGTAGATTCGACTTTACATTTCTCGCTAAACAGCTATCAGTATGAGCCAGCTCCGCAAAGAAGATATCAAACAGGAAGTATTTGATTTGTATGACGACTACGCACACAACCGCATCGACAGGCGTAACTTCATGCAGCAATTATCAACCTATGCTGTAGGTGGTATCACAGTGGCTGCGTTATCGAGTTTTTTGATGCCCGACTATAAGGGTCAGATCCAAATTGCTCAAGATGATCCACGATTAACATCGGAGTACATCAACTATCCTTCACCCAACGGTGCCGGAACGATTAAAGGCTTGTTATCGAAACCGGTTGACGCAAAAGGCAAGCTTGGAGGAATTGTAGTGGTTCATGAAAATCGGGGATTGAATCCGCACATTGAAGATGTGGGCCGCAGGGCTGCGCTCCCCGGATTTATCTCACTGGCACCCGACATGCTCACTCCGCTGGGTGGTTATCCCGGAACAGATGATGCGGGCCGTGAAATGCAATCGAAGCGCGATCGTAATCAAATGCTCGAAGACTTTATTGCGGCTTATGACTATTTAAAAGCACATCCGGATTGCAACGGTAATGTGGGTGTGGTGGGATTTTGCTTTGGCGGATGGATCAGCAACATGATGGCCGTTCGGATTCCCGGCCTTAAAGCAGCTGTTCCGTTCTATGGCGGTCAGCCGGCAAAAGAAGATGTTCCCAACATTCAGGCTCCGCTCCTGCTACACTATGCCTCACTCGATACGCGCGTAAAC
This sequence comes from Cyclobacteriaceae bacterium, assembly GCA_016786495.1. Lineage (GTDB taxonomy): Bacteria > Bacteroidota > Bacteroidia > Cytophagales > Cyclobacteriaceae > UBA2336. The sequence goes on along the minus strand of JAEUUJ010000076.1, from coordinate 76,614 downwards.
GAAGGCTGGCCTGCCTATGAAGCCGCCCTGAAAGAAAACAACAAGGCATACACCGCGTACAGGTATGAAAATGTGAATCACGGATTTCACAACGACACCACTCCGCGGTACGATAAGGCGGCAGCAGAACTTGCATGGAGCCGGACGATCGAATTCTTCCGGCAGAAACTGAAGTAGCGATCACTTCTTTTTCACCCGGGCCGCGGTAGCTGTTTCCGGTACCCGGGATTTCCGTATGCGCGGCTTACTGATTTCTTCATGCATCGTTTTTCATAGTCGTTTTCTATCACGATATTCGGCCAGCATACAGTTTGCCGTTCCAACCTAAACCAATCCCCTATGAAAAGGCTAACGCAACTCGTTTTCATCCTTACGTTATTTGCCGTGCTGTTCACAGCCTGTCAGAAAGAAACTCCGGCAACAACTTCCAATACTTACTTTACCTATGGCGAAACACCGGAAGCCGGAGGTGTGAAACTCATCAACATTAAAACACCCGTGGGCGATTTTAAAGTCTGGACGAAACGCTTTGGTAACAATCCAAAAATAAAGGTGCTGCTGCTGCACGGTGGCCCGGCCATGACACACGAATACATGGAGTGTTTTGAAACCTTCTTTCAGCGCGAAGGATTTGAATTTTATGAATACGATCAACTCGGTTCGTACTACAGCGATCAACCCACCGATAGCTCACTCTGGACTACGGAACGGTTTGTAGAAGAAGTTGAGCAGGTACGGCAGGCCATCGGGGCCGACAGTACCAATTTTTATGTCCTCGGAAACTCCTGGGGCGGAATTCTCGCCATGGAGTACGCACTGAAGTACCAGCAAAACATCAAAGGCCTTTTGATCGCGAACATGGTTGCCAGCGCACCCGAATACGGCAAGTATGCCGAGGAAGTATTGGCAGCGCAGATGAAACCGGAAGTGCTGACGGAAATCCGGGCCATTGAAGCTAAAAAAGACTTCAGCAATCCGCGCTACATGGAGTTGTTGCTGCCGAATTTTTATCACGAACATATCTGCCGGCTGAAAGAATGGCCCGATGCCCTCAACCGCTCACTCAAGCATGCCAACGGAACGGTGTACACGATGATGCAAGGTCCGAGTGAATTCGGTATCAGCGGCCGGCTCGCGAAATGGGATATCAAAGACCGGTTAAAAGAAATTTCCGTTCCTACGCTGATGATTGGTGCGAAACACGACACCATGGATCCGAAAGCCATGGAAGAACAAAGTAAAATGGTACAGCACGGAAGATATTTGTACTGCCCGAATGGGAGTCATCTTGCCATGTGGGATGACCAGCAGGTGTTCATGAATGGTGTAATCAGCTTTATCAACGATGTTAACTCCGGAAAATTCTAATACCATGAAAAGGCTTTTCACACTTACACTCGCATCTGTTATTATTGCTTCCGCGATGGCACAAACCAATAACTCGTTCGGATTAAACTTCAATCATGTGGCACTGGCTGTGAAAGATTTGAAGCGCTCCGTAGAATTTTACACAACCGCATTGAAGTTACAGGAGATTACAAACCGAACCGCCAACCCGGCCATCCGGTGGATATCCTTAAATGGCGGAAAAGAGTTGCATCTCATTACCAACACGGAACCCGTAACTGTTCCAAAAACAGTTCATCTGGCGTTATCTGCTTCCGACTTGGAAGGCTTTCAGAAACATCTCACCGAATTAAAAATTCCGTATGGCGATTGGGGCGGCACACCGAATGCCGTTACCACCCGGGCCGATGGCATCAAACAGATTTATTTTCAGGATCCGGATGGATACTGGATTGAGATCAACAATGCAGCGCAGTAACGTTTCAAATTTTTATGATGGAACGTTCCTACCGCTACCTCGGGTATTTCCTGCTTTTGTTGCTTCCGGTGATTGCGCTGGCATTCCATCAGTCGTACGGTTCAAAGTTCCCCGACTTTGAGCCGGGGTTTGATCCGTTCATCCACGTGCATGCGATACTGGCCACGCTTTGGGTGGCCATGACGATCAGTCAACCGTTTCTGATCGCCAATAAAAAAATCTCCCTTCACCGGTCGATCGGGAAACTGTCGTACGTAGTATTTCCGCTGCTGGTAGTATCGTTCGTGCCTGCGTGGATCAAGATCATCAACTCAGGGGTATATGAAAACCTGTTCTTTTCGCTTGGCGATTGCATACTATTAGTGACATTTTATTCGCTGGCCATTTTCTTCAGACGTCATTCACCCCGGCACATGCGGTTTATGATTGCCGCAACCCTGGTGCTGCTGGGTCCTACCATCGGCCGAATCGGCCCGGTTGTTTTCGAACTCGACATGATCGTTACGCAAACCCTTCAATACGCAATTATTTTTCTCATCTTGATTTCACTAATTGTGTACGATCAAACAGGCAAACGCAATTATAAGCCTTACCTATTTGCAAGCTGCGCATTTGGTTTGCACGCGTTGGTATTCTATCTCATTTTTGCATGACATGCTGAAGATCGAAATCAAGACCGCCTCGACACCCACAGAATTTTTACATGCAAAAGCGTTGATTCAGGAATATGTTACCTGGCTCGGCTTCGATCTGTCGTTTCAGAACTTCGATGCCGAAATGGCCGACTTGCCAAAAATGTATAACAAAGCGGATGGCGGTCTGTTTCTGGCCTACCTGAATCACGCACCCGTGGGCATTGCAGGCTTGCGCAGATTCAGCGAAACAGAAGCTGAAGTCAAGCGAATGTTTGTAAAAGATTCGGCCAAAGGCATGGGTATTGGCAAACAACTTCTCCGCACATGCGTTGAAACCGCGCGGAAGCTTGGTTATCAAACCATCAAGCTCGATACAGCCGCTTTCATGACCGCCGCTATTAAACTCTATACCGATCAGGGATTTGTTGAAATTGACGCTTACCGGTTCAACCCGCACGACCACGCCCGGTATTTTGAGCTCAGGCTTAACCCCTGAAATACGTTTCAAAACTACACAGGCTGCCGTCACACACGCGTTGGCCAAACTTTTCGACCGAAAATATCTTCGATGCAAGCAACTTTTCCGTACCGGGCCAGTCCTTCCTGTATCGAAATATTTTACCCGTGACTGATACCTTTCTGTGATATAAGAGTATAGTTAATAAGCCGCACGTATGTTCAAAAATTACGCCCTCATCACCCTTCGCAACCTGTTAAAAAACAGTGCTTATTCGATCATCAATATTTCCGGCCTTGCCATCGGCATCACCACCAGTATTTTAATTCTCCTTTGGGTTTTCGATGAACTCGGCTACGATAAATTCATCCCAAAAGCCGACCAGCTTTATCAGGTATGGATTAACGCCACATATGACGGAAAGGTGAATTCGTGGACTTCGGTACCGCTGCCTACGTACGAAGCCATGAAAACGGCAAACCCGGGCATCACCAACGCAACCGTTGCCGACTGGGGCGGAGATCACCTGGTTACCGTAGGAGAAACACGCATTCGCAAACGCGGCTATTTCGTTGGCGAAGAGTTCCTGCACATGTTTGAGTTTCCCCTGATGAAGGGCAATGTGGCTACCGTATTTAAAGAACCCAACTCAATTGTTATCAGTGAGTCGCTCGCCAAAACACTTTTCAAAGATCAGGACCCCATCAATCAACTTATCCGTGTCAATAACGCAACCGATGTAAAAGTAACGGGGATTTTAAAAGATGTACCGGGTAACTCCTCTTTTCAATTCGACTTGTTGATGCCCTGGAAACTGAAAGAACAAACGGAACAATGGGTTCGAAACAATAAAGACAATTGGGGCAACTATTCATTCCAGGTATATGTGGAATTAAACGATTCAAAAAATGAAGCCGCTGTAGAAGCTTCAATCGTTGATATGCTCGAAAAGAAAGGCCAAACCGATACAAAGCGGGAGTTCTTTCTCCATCCGCTGCTGCGCTGGAGGTTGTATTCGAGTTTCGAAGAAGGCAAAGAAAACGGTGGAATGATCGATTACGTTCAAATGTTCTCGGTTATTGCCGTTTTCATCCTCGTGATTGCGTGCATCAACTTCATGAACCTCGCCACAGCACGATCCGAGCGCAGAGCAAAAGAGGTCGGCATCCGTAAAAGCATCGGCTCCCGAAAACATGAACTCGTCCTGCAATTTTTAGGCGAAGCGTTGTTCATATCCTTTGTGGCATTTACAATTGGCGTATTGCTGGCTGAACTGTTATTACCTGCCTACAACAACCTGGTGGATAAACAGCTGCTGATCCGGTACAGCGAAAAAGAGTTCTGGTTGTTTGGCATCAGCCTGATTCTGGTCACCGGACTGGTTTCAGGAAGTTATCCGGCCTTGTATCTCTCTTCGTTTGAAGCAGCGAGGGTATTGAAAGGGAAAATCCAGGTGGGAAAGAGCGCCAGCATCCCGCGAAAGGTTCTGGTAACACTCCAGTTTTTCTTTTCCATCGTACTCATCATTGGCACCATCGTTATGTATCAGCAAATTCAACTGGGCAAAAGCCGTGACCTGGGGTACGATCAGGAGAACCTGATTACGATTGATTACACCGATGAGATTGGAAGAAACTACCGGACGATCAAACAGGAACTTTTGCAATCCGGTGTTGTAAAATCGGTTACGCAATCCAACAGTCCGATTACCGACATCTGGTCGAATAACTTTTTAGACTGGCCGGGAAAGCCGGAGGACCAGCGTGTATTGTTTATCACCATCGCCACGGAGTACGACTACCTGCAAACCATGGGAATAAAAGTTCTGGAAGGGCGCGACTTCTCCGATTCATTCAAAAGCGACACGGCGGCCATTATCGTGAACAAAGCTGCGCTCGACATCATGCAGTTGAAGGATCCAATTGGAACTAAACTGGATTTATGGGGCGGTAAACGCGAACTGATTGGCATTGTCGACAACGTTCTGATGGGATCCCCTTTTCAACCGATCCGACCGATGTTTATCGTGATGGATCCCACGTGGGTAAGCGCCATGACGGTTCGTCTTGAAAAAACAAACGACCTGCCCGGATCACTTAAGAAAATTGAGTCGATCATGAAAAAATACAATCCCGCCTATCCGTTCGAATACAGTTTCGCAGATGTTGAGTTCGGCAAAAAGTTTTCATCGATCAATATGATCGGCACACTTGCCAATGTGTTTGCCATCCTCGCGATCATCATTACCGGGCTGGGGTTATTCGGACTGGCCGCATTTACTGCGGAACAGCGAACGAAAGAACTGGGTATCCGCAAGGTAATGGGCGCATCGGTAACCGGGCTTGTAGCGATGATTTCAAAGGATTTCTCGCGTCTGGTGATTATTGCGTTTGTGTTCTCCGCACCGTTTGCCTGGTGGATTCTTCATCGTTTTATCGAGCGCTATCCGTACCGGGTGGAAATCATGTGGTGGATTTTTCCGCTTACCGGAATTATCGCGCTGATTTTTGCCGTGCTGATCGTTAGTTCACAAGCCTTGCGTGCTGCGCGTGCCAATCCTGTAAATTCGCTGCGCAACAACGATTAAAGAGGTGGTATATTCTCAAACCGCGGGCGCCCGGAGAGCGCCCGTTTTCATCCATTTGAGGGTAATCCGGTGCGTTAACCGGTAAAAGCACGCACCTATAATCAAAGAAAATTCGTACCTTGCAGTTTCAATTTCTGAATCCTGCTGAAGGCATCTTCTTACGTAAGATCATTCCTCCTATCAGTCTTTACCAATTGAACAGTGCCTGCCCGGCTTAACAGCGGGTACGGATTTCATTTCAGGCTAAATGCCTGGTTAATTCAGCAGCATGAGGCAATTAAAGATTGTTAAACAAATTACCAACCGCGAATCCCAGTCGCTCGATAAATACCTGCAGGAAATTGGAAAAGTATCGCTGATCTCGGCTGACATGGAAGTTGATCTGGCCAAACGTATCCGCCAGGGCGATACCGCGGCACTCGAAAAACTCACCAAAGCAAATCTTCGGTTTGTGGTTTCGGTGGCCAAGCAATTCAAAAGCAATAATCTTTCGCTGGGCGATCTGATTAACGAGGGCAATGTGGGGCTGATTAAAGCCGCCATGCGTTTCGATGAAACCCGTGGTTTTAAGTTCATTTCCTATGCCGTGTGGTGGATTCGCCAGTCGATTATGCAGGCCCTGGCCGAACAGTCGCGCATTGTGCGGTTGCCCCTGAACCGGATCGGTTCGGTAAACAAAATGCTGAAAACATTCTCTGATCTGGAGCAACAGTATCAACGCGAGCCCACCGAAGCAGAACTTGCCGATGTGATGGATATCCCGTTACGGGAAATGCAGATTACCATGCAACATACCGGCCGGGCCGTTTCGATTGATGCGCCCTTCTCGGCAGATGACGACAACGGACTGTTGGATGTTCTGCAAAATGTATCGGAAGAAACGCCCGATTCAGGGTTAATGCACGATTCCTTGCAGCAGGAGGTGTCGCGTGTATTGGATACGCTCAGCCATCGCGAAGCGGATATTCTGTCTGATTACTACGGATTAAGGGGCAAGCAGGCTCTCACGCTGGAAGAAATCGGGTTAAAGCATGATCTTACGCGCGAACGCGTTCGCCAGATTAAAGAAAAGGCAACCGGTCAGCTCCGGAAGCAATTCCGGAGTAACGCACTCCGGTCATTTCTCGGATAACAAAAACCAACAGTACCCATGGATAAAACATTCACATCACCCTATTTACCGCTTTGGAACAAGTATCGGCCTGCCGTTGTAAAAATGATGATTGAAGCGCATCAAGCACCACAATCGTATAAATTGTTCGCGCACGAAGTGAAAGCACTGGATCCTAAAAGCCGGAGTTCGAAGTTCACCTTGCGCACACAAAACAATAAATCCATTGTTACACCCAAGGATTCCGTGATCGCAAGCGACTTGTTTCACGCACTGGGCACGTCAAACAAAGCAACTGAGTTGATGCAACAACATACGTATGAATTCGTATTAGACCGTGATTTCACACTTTCTGTTTCAATTGTTGAAACTTTATGAGTGTTTAATAGGAACCCGGCACTATTAAGTGTACTTTTACATCCGTAATTAGTTTTCAAAAAATTCGTAGCGGTTTCTGCCGCATTTTTCATCATTCCATACGCCTCGTTCCAACCGGAACCAAATCGAATAGAATTTCATGATCTGCCGGATTTGCTGAACGCAACATTGCGAATCATTATAATTTATTAACAAATAACACAATGCAAGGAACAGTAAAATTTTTCAATGAAGCCAAAGGTTTTGGATTCATTAAGTCAGTTGACTCAGGTGAAGAAGTATTCGTACACGTATCCGGTCTTATCGATGATATCCGTGAGAACGATCAGGTTGAATACGAAGTTGAGCGCGGCAAAAAGGGCATGAACGCAGTTCGCGTTAAATTAGTAGACTAATTTATTACCGAATGATAGTTGAAGAGAATCCTGACAGAGAAACGTCAGGATTTTTTATTTAATGATCTTTACGTCTCTCGCCTGAAGTCCTTTCGGGCCACGTTCTGTTTCAAACGAAACAATATCATTTTCCTTAATCACCGTTTTGAGTCCGTTTACGTGAACAAAAACGCGTTCTCCGCTATCGGAGTCGATGATAAAGCCAAAACCTTTAGAAGTATCAAAAAAGGACACTCTTCCTTTATGTACCGTAATAACCGCTCCGCCTTCGTTGCGTGAACCGGTAACAATTTCACTAACACTAATATTCTTCTTTTTCAGGGGATCGGGCGGCGTAGCCGACAGATTACCGTTTTCGTCAACATAGGCCAGCATGTCGTCCAGACTTTGTCCGGATTTTGCGCTCGCTTTACGATCTTGCTTGCGTTGCTCTTTTTCTTTCTTCTTTTGAGCACGTTTTTTCTCCAATTCTTTCTTGTTGAACGTTTCCTGAGGTCTGGCCATTAGTTTGTGTTTCGTGAAATTATAACCTGGTGAATGGAAAAGGCTGCAGAACCCGGTTCAGACAGAAGGTGCGCAAAGATAATCAATAACAAGATGTGGTTATGACTTTTGATCAATATCTTCCGAATAATGTGTTGCTAAAACTGGTATAAAACCGCGTTAATATTCATCCCCGCACCCACAGAAGCGAAAATGATCTTATCGCCCGGTGCTACTTCGTAGCCCGGCATTTTTCCTTTCGCAATTAAATCAAGCAACGTTGGCAACGTAGCCACTGAACTGTTTCCCAGCCATTGGATCGTCATCGGCATGATATGTTCCGGAATACTGCCTGCACCACACAACTTGAACAACCGTTCAACAATAGCCGTATCCATTTTATGATTAGCCTGATGAATTAAAATCCGCTTGATCTCCGTAACCCCGGTACCAGCTTTGTCTAATACACTTTTTACCACCAGTGGAACATGATTCAACGCAAACTCATACACCCTGCGACCGTTCATTTTCAGGTATAAGTCGGCTTTATTTTTTATAAACGGTGATGACGATGAGCCCATGTGCAGAAGTTCGGTTAACCCATACGCATGGGTTTGTGTTTTCCAGGCAATCATGCCCGAAGCAACGTCCCTGCCCTCCACCACCACGGCACCGCTGCCATCGCTATAAATCATCGAATCTTTATCGTGCGGATCAATTACACGCGACAACGTTTCCGCTCCGATCACCAAACAACGCTTTGCTTCCCCGCTTCGGATAAACAAGTTGGCCTGAATCAATCCTTCCAGCCAGCCGGGACATCCAAACGGAATATCATACGCCACACAATCGGGATTGGAAATTTTAAGCATCGCCTTTATGCGCGAGGCCAGTGCCGGCACCAGACTTGAACGGTTAGAGTCGACCGTCACATCCCCAAAATTGTGAGCAACAATGATATAATCGAGTGTCTCGCGGTCGATGCCCGCGTTCGCGATTGCCTGTTCCGCAGCGAGCGCTCCCAGATCGGATGCCTGCTGGTCAGGCTTTGCATAGCGCCTCTCGGCAATGCCCGTTATGGTTTGAAATTTTTCAATCACACTTGCCATGTTTTTGAAAATTTTCTCTCCGTCCTTTTCGAAGAATACGTGATCGCTGAATGAGCTGTTAGGTACCCTGACCTCCGGGATGCAACTGCCGGTTCCAATAATAACAGAACGCATGAATGTGGATTTACCTCAGACAGATGAAACAATAGCCCAACACGGAAAGGGCCATGTTGTAAATTCTCGCAGGAATGAATTTGAACTGTCTGGTCGTCTAAATCCTCTTGGAAAATGTAATTAAAGATACGCAAAAATTGCCAGCCCATCGCCATTACTGGCTTCTGCGTTTCGCACCCCGCACGGCTTCAGCCGTCCACGGGTCTTCCGGCCAATGGTGTTTCGGATAGCGCATGCGTAGCTCTTTGCGAACTTCGTGATACGTTGTATGCCAGAAACTGCTTAAATCCTGTGTTACCTGAACCGGTTTATATCCGGGCGACAGCAAATGCAATAAAACCTTCGTCCGTCCTTCGTTGACCACAGGTGTCTCCGGCAATCCGAACATCTCCTGAAGGCGTACTTCCATCACCGGTGGTGCGCCATCGCTAAAATATTGAACGGTAATTTGCGAGCCGCTTGGCACCTGCAATTTGATTGGCGCAAGTTTGGTTAGTATATGTTGTTGATCCCACGACAAAATAGCATCAAGCATGGGCTGAACATCCAGGCGCTGAAGATCCGAACGTTTGGTGGCTGTACCTAGAAAAGGCGCAAGCCATGTCTCAGCCGTGTTCAGCAACATGTCGTCATGCACATCCGGCCATGATTCGTTCTCACGCCATATTTTAAGACTGAGTACGCGCGACTGCCATTGTGAATTCGCCTCTGACCAGTTGAGCAACCTCAAACCCTCCTGCCGAAGGGCCTCACAAAGAATTTTTATCCGTAACTCATCGGAAATTTTCTGCAACGGTTTTGTAGCCAGCACGACATTGCCGATACGACTCTCCATTTGCGCCACAATCACACCGCGTTCGGAATCCCATCGTACCACTTCCTGCTCACTGGCCTGCTTCAACAAATAATTCTTGTCGACTGGTGCAGCCAGAAAAATCTTCCCTTCTTTTGTTCCGGCATCAAGATCTGCAATTGCCAGCCATTCTTCACGCATCAAAGGATCGTGTTGCGGCAACAACGCAGTCCGTCCGTTGGCAAGCTTGTAACGCAATCCCTGTTTCTCCTGTTGCCACGCAACCCGTTCGGGGTAAGCTTCTGTAATCAGTCGCCCGATCTCTTCGTCAACAGGAGCTGAATTGTTAACCTGAACCTGGAACAGTTTTCTCCATGCGGATGCGAGGCGTTCAATTCGTTCGAGTACCGATCGTTCGGCATTCACCCGCTCACCTGTCCGCCACTTGCGCAGCACTTCTACGCGCAAACTCAAATCACTTCCGCTTTCGCGCGGAAGCGGATCCCGTTCTTCGAGAAGTGAAGCAACATCCGCAGCAAGTGCTTTATCATCCGTTGCCAGCAGCATGTGCGCAATCCGCGGATGCGTGGGCAGTCGTAACATTTCTTTTCCGCGGGTCGTTATTCTGTTATCGTTGAGCGCATCCAGCGCATGCAAAAGTTCTTTCGCCTGACTGATCGCACCACCCGGTGGTTTCGTGATCCAATCCAGTTGTTCGGGATCATCAATACCCCACTGCGCAAGCTCAAGTACGAGCGTTGTTAAATCAGCTTCGAGGATTTCCGGTTTACGCGCGGGCTGAAGGTGGCGTTCCTCGGCTAGTGACCACAACCGATAACAGACTCCGGGGCCTAAACGGCCCGCGCGACCTGCACGCTGGTCAGCAGCATCTTTCGTCACGCGAATCGTCTCAAGTCGGGTAAGTCCGCTGCGCGGATCAAAGCGCGGAACACGTGCATAGCCACTATCAATTACAGTAGTAATTCCCTCAATGGTTAATGAGGTTTCGGCAATGGACGTAGCCAGTACAATTTTCCGCGCGCCATTTTTATCAGGAAGGATTGCTTCCTGTTGTTGCTTAAAAGGCAGATCGCCATACAACGGTGTAACCACTGCTGAAACACTAGCTTCGGCAAGATTTTGCTCAACCCGGTTAATCTCGCCCGCTCCGGGAAGAAACACAAGGATGTCGCCACGCTGCTCACGCAAGGCTTTGATAATCGTTCCGCTCACCGCCTGGGCCAGTTGGACATCCTTATCTGCAGGAGCATGAACAAGGGTTACCGGGTACTGGCGGCCGGAACTGGTCAGTACCGGAGCAGTTAATTTTTCTGACAGCAATTCACTTTCCAATGTTGCCGACATGATCAATATCCGAAGGTCAGTCCTGAGCACACTCTGAACCTGAAGAGCCAGCGCAAGCGCGAGGTCGGCCTGCAGACTGCGTTCATGAAATTCATCGAAGATCACCATGCCCACACCTTCCAGTGCATTGTCGGACTGAATCATGCGTGTGAGAATACCTTCCGTCACGACTTCGATTTGTGTTTTTGCGCTGACTTTGTTTTCGAACCGGACGCGATAGCCGATTGTTTGCCCGGCATCTTCTTCCCGCAAACTCGCCATGCGCATGGCAACCGAACGGGCAGCAAGCCTGCGGGGCTCAAGCATGACAATCTTCCTGCCTTCGAGCCATGGCTCATTCAAAAGTTCCAGCGGAAGAATAGTACTCTTTCCCGCTCCGGGCGGAGCCTGAAGAACTACCGTTGGGTGTGTTAACAGTTTTTCCTTCAGGGCAGGAACAATATCGAGAACAGGGTAAGTCAAAACAGGTTCAGGGTTGAAAGATACGGTTTGTCAGGATTACTCAATGGTAACATGATAGACGTCCTGCTCGTTGCGGCTGATACCCGAAACGAAAAATCCTCCGGCCTGGGGAATATCCTCCATCAGATCAAAAACTTTGCAATCCTTCGGTAATGCCGAGAATATCAGCAAGAAGGTGTACAGTTGCTTGCCGGGGATGTACGTCCAAACCGGTGCATAGGAAATGTTCTCGGCATGAACAAGTTTGGCACGCGAACCGGAAACACGATCGATCAAAAACGTGGATCGCCAAATGCGGATAAACATTTCATCGTATAGGTTGTGATAGTGACAATGTACATACACATACGAATCGGTAAGGGCATTCGGATCGATTGACGCCAGCACGTCTGCATCTACCTCAGGTTTAATGGCCGGTATGTCTTTTGTAATGGTACCCATCAGTCCTTCATCCGCTTGTCGTACGCACCGGATTTTACCTTGTTGATCAGGAACAGAGCCCGCTCGATCCGGACATCAACATTTTTGGAACTGTTGATATAGTGCACCAGGCTGCGTTGCAGGCCCACCGTAAGTTTGTTCCATTTCTTTGCCCCTTCATCATCCTGGGCCAGTACCGCCTCCATCTCTTCGGGCAGATCAAGCTTATCGGGATCAACGATCGTGAAACTTACTTTCACCTTGTCGTTTGGTTTTACCCCGGCTGCCCTGCGCATGGCCTGACTGACGCTCAGGTATTTGGGGCCGTTCTTTTTCGACTGGATGGCCAGATTGAATGAAACGCTGTTGAACTTTCCCTCTACCCGTACTCTTCCGGCCGGGAGCTTTTTTACTACTTCTGCCGGTATTTCCACCACCGTAGAAACAAGCATCTCCTTGTATTCCGTCAGGCGGGATTCGAATGTAAAGCTTTGTTTTTTTGCCATTGCCGGTAAACCTATCCAATTCAAATTTCACTATTTTAGTGCAAACCCAGAACCCCATGCCCCTCCTGATCAGCAGCTACGAAGAATTTGAAACATACAAAGGTAAAGAACTTGGCGTATCCGGCTACCTGAAAATCAGCCAGGAGCAGATCAATATGTTTGCCGATGCAACACTGGATCATCAATGGATTCATACCGATCCGAAGCGCGCGGAAACGGAGACTGCATTTAAGAGCACCATCGCACATGGGTACCTCACGCTGTCGCTCGTTCCGCATTTGTGGGATCAGATTGCCGAATTCCGCAATGTGAAAATGATGATCAATTACGGAATATCCAGTCTGAAGTTCAATCAACCTGTACTCGTGAACAGCGAAGTACGCATGCGCGCCAAGCTTCACTCCATTGTAAACTTACGGGGCGTTACGAAATTTGAGGTTGATGTTACGCTGGAGATTAAAGACAACGCCAAGCCCGCGTTCAACGCGATTCTGGTGTTCCTATACCATTTTAACTGAGCGGACTACCGGTTAGAATAACAGTGTCTTCCGGGAAGCCTTCTGCCTCCGCATGGTCAGGTTATACGCCACTACACCAATAAAGGGCACGAGGAGGATAATCATCATCCATTGGAACTTGTTGTTCCTCCGGCTTTTGGTGAATAAGTCTGTCAGGCGGTTGCCGGCCAAAACAAGATGAACTGCCAATAAAAAAATAGAAACGAGAAGTACTGCCATTAACCTGCAAATATGCAGGTTTATTTCAAAAGTTTGTCCTGCTGATTATACAAATAGCGTATTATAACGGACACTGACGAGAAACACTACAATATGTCTTTCGGAATCATCCGGACCGACCAGGTTTTCAGGCGCTTGTTGCGTGATGCAACCGAATCTGGATTGAATGTTGTAGTCGTCTCCCAGGAATTGTCAGGCGTAAACTCCGTTTCCATTCCCTCGAGCACACCCGCGGCAACCTTCGCGGATCGGATAATCGTAACACACTCGGTATTCAGGTTTGCACTGCGCGGATCGAGATTAAATGTTCCGATCACCACGATCTCGCCATCAATCACCATCGACTTGGCGTGCAAACCGAAGATGGGTGTGTAGTTGAGTTTCTCCTGGAGCGCTCCGGTCATAACCTCGTACCGTTCTTTTGCATCCGGGCGGAACTCGAAAATCCGGACACCAGTCGCCAATAACTTCTCGCGGTCGCGCTTGTACCCGCTAAATGCTTCCATGTTGTCGGTTGAGGCCATGCTGTTGGTGAGAATGCGAATCTTCACACCCCGGTCAACCGCCTCTTTCAGGAGTTTCTTTCCAAGGTCGGATGTGATCAGGTAGGGCGACTGAATATCCACCGAGCGCTTTGCTTTTTTGATCAGTTGGATGAGTGTATCCGTGCTCACGCCACCGCCACCCAAGCCGGCATCATCATTTTTCCCCGGAGCATCCGAAACAAAGTGTACATCGTCAAGCCAAACCAAATGGGCCTGAAGTCCCTCAAATCCCTTGTGCAGATTTTGAATGCGCTCGCGAACCTGCGGCCAGAAGTTTTCCGGATTGCATGCGTATTGATGTAACCGGTCGAACCGTGCAGTGTCGGCATAATTCGCTTCCTCTTCTGAAACCAATTCTGTAACCGGAACGCTTAATTTGCTGGTCCAGAAGTCCTCAAACGACTTCGCGATATCGGCATTTACGTTACCCAGGAGCATGACATCCCGGTCGCGAAAATTGTACGCATGATCATAATCAAAATATTCATCGGCAATATTGCGACCGCCCGTGATGCATACCTTCCCGTCAACAATAAACGTTTTGTTATGCATGCGCTGGTTGGCGCCCTTAAAGTCGGAAGAAAACTTCTTTACCTTCGACAAAATATTCTTACCCAGATTAACGCCTGGATTATAGATTTTAATATCGATGTTCTTGTGCGAATCGAGCGTCAGAATTTCATGGATACCTGCGTCCACCATCACATCGTCTACGAGCAGCCGCACCTTCACGCCCCGGTCTGCCGCCCGAACCAGATAATCGCATGCAATCAAGCCCACGTTGTCGGGGGAAAAGATAAAGTATTGAATGTCGATGGTCTTTTCGGCATACTCCGCGAGCCAGGCGCGTGCTACAAGCGATCCACCTCCGTCTTCAAGCACATACACTCCACTCTTTGTTTTCATGGAGTCTGATACAGGCGTCAGCGCACCGGTCAGGCTTAATGAGTCGTTCCGGTGAATGCTGGAGCAAAAATCCTTCTCCGCAACCGGGATTTCATTTTTGGGAGATGAGCAGGCGAGGATGAAAACCAGTGTAATAAGTAGTAATCTCATATCGGAGTAACGAGAAATCAAAGATAGAAGATTGAATAACAATCTCTGAAATCTTAATTTACCCTTTCCCACTATGGCAGGAACATTTTCTCAACTATACATCCAGGTAGTTTTTGCGGTACAGAATCGTGCGTGTACTATTCACGCATCCTGGGAAGATGACCTCTATAAGTACATTTCCGGAATCATCAGAAATAAAGAACAGAAAGTCCTGGCAATTAATGGAATGCCTGATCACATCCACATATTCATAAACATGAAGCCGTCCTGCTGCCTGTCGGATCTGGTCAGAGAAGTCAAAAAAGCATCCACAGAATTTATCAGATCGAAAAATTTCACCTCAACTAAATTTAGCTGGCAGGAAGGGTATGGCGCATTCTCCTATGGTTATTCACAAATAGATTCTGTTGTGAAATACATCATGAATCAAAAACACCATCATAGAAAGCTGACCTTTCGTGAAGAGTACCTGAGCTTATTAGCAAAATTTGAGGTTGAATTTGACCACAAATACGTATTCGATTGGCGTAAGGAAGATTAAAATTAGAACATTAAAGCTCATCAATTCAATTGTGGTATGACCCCTTCAGGGTCGAACACGTTAATCTGCCGTTTTTCTACAAACATTTCATCCCTTCGGGATGACCTTGCAATTCAATAATACATGGACACCCAATAGTCATTTAGCCACTATAAAGCTGTATTAACAACCTGTCGCTTGCCAACATCGAATCCGCAGGATTCGCACGTTTATAGAAATGGATTTGATAATTTCCATGACCCCGAAGGGGTCGAACACGCTAATCAGCTGCCTTTCTACAAACATTTCATCCCTTCGGGATGACCTCGCCAGCGCCAATGATTACAGACAGATTCTATATACTATTTCCACCACTGTCAAGCCGCATTAATAACTGTCGCTTGCCAAAACTGAATCCGAAGGATTCGCACGTTTATAGAAATGAATTCGATAATCTCTACGACCCCGAAGGGGTCGAACACGCTAATCAGCTGTTTTTCTAAAAACATTTCATCCCTTCGGGATGACCTTGCAATTCAATAATACATGGACACCCAATAGTCATTTAGCCACTATAAAGCTGCATTAACAACCTGTCGCTTGCCAACAGCGAATCCGCAGGATTCGCACGTTTATAGAAATGGATTCGATAATTTCCACGACCCCGAAGGGGTCGAACACGCTAATCAGCTGCCTTTCTACAAACATTTCATCCATTCGGGATAACCTTACCAGCGTCAATAATAATCCAGATCCTATGTGTCATTAGTGCACCTTCAAGCTGCATTGACAACTGGCGCTCGCCAAAACCGAATCCGAAGGATTCGCATGTTTATAGAAATGAATTCGATAATCTCTACGACCCCGAAGGGGTCGTATATCATTGATCACAACATTCGCACCTCCAAATTCTGAAATATTACTTCTTCGGAAGCCCCTTCATCAATTCATCCACGGCTGCCTTGAGCTGATCATCGGTACCTTTGGCAATCCAATCGGGTGAGTTGTACACGATGATATCCGGCACCACCGCTCCAAGCTCCTGATTCTTGTCGGTTGCTTTCGTATACCAGCCCCGGAATGGCAATCGAACAAACGATCCATCCATCAATCCCTTTCCTCCTGTCGAAATCACCGAGCCGTTTGTCGGCACACCCACCAGTTTGCCTATGCCCAGTGTTTTGTAGGCATGCGAAAAGATTTCTGCGTTCGAATAACTCCCTTCATTACACAATGCAATAGAAGGCTTCATCCACGCAGAGAACACCAGACGTTCACCGGTCGGATAATACTCGCGAAACTTGAGCTTGTCACGTTCGAGATTATCACTCGCACCGCGTGGAATGGTATAGGCATGCTGCTTGTAATTGAGCACCGCCATGAGGTAATCCGTGGTTGAACCCCCGCCATTGTAGCGAACATCGATCACTAATCCCTCTTTGCCATAACCCGCGGCCTGCAGCTCACGCTCAAAAACTTCAAAGCTTGGCTGACTCATCGCCTGGATATGAATATAACCCAGACGACCGTTTGAAAACTTATCCACCAGGCTCTTGCGGCCTTTCACCCATTCTTCATACGCCAACTGACGTACACTGTTTACCGGCCGGATAACGACTTCGCGAATTTTGCCATCGGCTCCGCGAACATTCAGCAAGGTACGCTCGTCCACGCGGATGTTTAACAACTCATAAAAGTTCTCAGACTCGCTATACGGCTTGCCGTCCACGGCTGTGATCACATCGTTCACATTCAACTTGCTGGCGGCTTTATCCGCGGGAGAGTCCGGAATCACATGCGTTACCTTCATGCCGTCCTTCACCGGCACGAGTTCCGCCCCTAACATTCCCGTGGCGTCACGCTGCGTTTCCGCCTGTTGCGGAGCAGTAAAGCCCATGTGTGATGAGTTCAATTCACCCAGCATGTAATTGAACATATCCCGGAAGTCTTCATTGGTACTGGCCGTGATGCAAAGCTCGCGGTATTTGTCGCGCAACTTGTTCCAGTCTTTGCCGTGAAACTGGGGATCATAAAATCCGTCACGGATGGCACGCCATGCTTCTTCAAACACCTGTGTCCGTTCGGCCGTATAGTCGATATGCTGTTTGGCAGTATAAGGTAACGATTCGGTTTTGTCGCCTTTGATGTCAAGCCGGCTCATGCTGCCGCCCGATTTCAGAAAGTAGAGATACTTGCCGTCTTTATCCATCGAAATGCTGTTCGGATTGGAACCGCTTTTGGTAAGTTCTTTCAAATCCTTACCATTCCATTTGATGCTGTACAAATCGCGACCTTTTGCTGTACTGGTTGTGGCCGTGTAGAAAAATGTTTCTCCGTCTTTTGAAATCAGCAGGTTCGACTCATCGCCCGGGAAGCTTGTTACCTGCACGACCCGCTGATGAATGTTCTCGAAGTCGATCTTCACCGGCTTAGCCTTATCGTCCTTTTTATCTTTGTCTTTATCGGCAGGCTTTTCCGGTTTCTCATCGCCTGCAGCGTCATCCCAGTCCTGGCGCGATTTCTCCCAGTCTTCCTTCTTCAACCACACAAACCAAACATCATTGCTGCGATTGTTGCGGGCGGATATAAATCCAAGTTTCGAACCATCTGCGCTCCAGTACGGCTGGCCGTCATCACGCGGGTGCATGCTTACGTTAACAGGCTTTGATGAATTGTCGGCCGCGTGAATGAATACTTCTTCGTTGAAATATAAATCGCTTAGCGAATATGCCAGCCATTTGCTGTCAGGACTCCATTCGATGTCGGTTGGTGTTGCCCAGCCGTTGAGCAATAATTTCTCATTGGTCAGCTTTCCTTCCGGAGTGAGCTCTGCAACCACGAGTGTTCCCCGGCCGCGAACAAAGGCAAGTTTTTTTCCATCGGGTGAAACCTTTAACCCAGATTCATCTTCAGCCGTTTTCGTGATCCGGGTAACCTGATGTTTGAGAGACTTAAAAAT
The DNA here is from genome assembly GCA_016786495.1 of Cyclobacteriaceae bacterium. Taxonomy (GTDB): domain Bacteria; phylum Bacteroidota; class Bacteroidia; order Cytophagales; family Cyclobacteriaceae; genus UBA2336. The sequence goes on along the minus strand of JAEUUJ010000076.1, from coordinate 58,157 downwards.
ATTCAGTTCCTTTTTATCGGTCGACTTCACCATATAGATATCGAAGTTCTCGTCTTCGCGGTCGGAAGTGAATAAAAGAATCGAATCGCTTGCCCACGCTACATTCATATCGCGGTAAGCATGATCTGAAACATTATTCGTGCTGTTCTTATCCTTATTGATTTCCTTTACATAAACCTCCCCGCGAATCACCAGCGCCAGTAATTTTCCGTTAGGCGACACCAAATACTCACTTGCATCTCCGCTTACGGATTTATTCAATTCCGGATCGAAACGCAGATCAGTGCTGATCTGAATGTTCACTTTTTGCGTCGACTTACTGTCGGTCTTCATCAACGTGATATCGCTACCGCGCTCAAACACAATGGTTTTTCCGTCTCCTGAAATGGAGAAGTACCGGATGGAATGGTCTTTGTAATCGGTTAGCTGCTCAGGTGCTCCGGTTGGCTTGCCGGATTCATCAATCTTTAACCGGTAGAGGTTGTTTCTTCCACTGTTGGTGCTCAGAAAATACAGCGTGCGATTGTCACCCCAGCGAGGCAGCATATCGTTGGTTTCAAAAGAAGTAATCTTTGTATACGTTTTTGCTTTGGTGTCGAATAACCAAATGTCGCGGTTGGAGGCGCCCCGGTATTCTTCGCGCTGAATCGGATTGATATCTCCGCGGGTAATCGCGATGAATCGTCCATCGGGTGATTGAATCGGATCATACCCTACGGCATCCAGTAACCGTGATTCTGTTCCGCCTTTGGCGGATAGGGTATATACTTCTGACGGACGTTCAATTTGCTGGAATTCGCGCGTAGCAGAAAACAAGATATTTCCATTGGCGGCCCAACTCGAGATCATATCGTTGCCGGAATGATAGGTTAATCGTTTCGGTGATCCGCCTTCCGCAGGGATAACAAAAATATCGTTGTTGCCATACCGCGCTCCTGAAAAGGCAATGCTGCCTCCGTCCGGACTGAAAACCGGATGGCCTTCGTATCCTTCATGCACGGTAAGCCGCGTTGCTTTTCCACCTGTGGCGGGAACAGTCCAGATGTCGCCCTGGTACGAGAAGCCAATGAGCGTACCATTCGAGTTGACAGCAGGATAGCGGATCAGTAAATCATTCTGCGCCAACGCAGAAAATGACAGGCCAACCAGCAGCAGGAAGAAAAATCGTTTCATGGGATGAGGTTTAAAGTCACTAAGTAAGATAAGGCAGGCACGGGAATAAACCGGAACGTTTTGAACGGTTAGAATACGATTTAAATATAGTGTCCGGAACGCTGTAATACTGGCTGATTTCGTACAGTATTGTTCTTTTTCGAACATTTTCTGTATCTTTTTATGGTGTTCTGACTCAGAAACCGGGTTTCTGCAGTTGGGCATACAGATTGAATCCACCTCACCGACATGCTGCAGAACTACATCACCATAGCGCTCCGCGTGCTTTCGAAAAGCAAGATCTACACGGCCATTAACGCTGGTGGTCTGGTAGTGGGGATCACAAGCTTTACGCTCATCATGTTGTTTGTATCCGATGAAGTATCATACGACACGGCCAACCCGAATGCAACCACCCTTTACAGGGTTGTGAACGAAGCTCCGGAAAATGAACCTTGGTTAAGGGACATGCCGCAGATGACGGTGCAAATGACGAGTGAAATTCCGGAAATAGAACGTGCAGCCCGACTGCTTGCGGTTAAAGGTCTGGTAACCGTGCAGCAAAACAGTTTTGAAGAAGAAGATGTATACTTTGCTGACCCGGCCTTTCTCAAATTGTTTCCGCATGCTATAACACACGGAAGTTTCTCGTTTGCGAATGATCATGCTGTAATCATCAGCGCACAGGCCGCTGCCCGGTATTTCGGCAGTCAGGATGCTGTAGGGAAATCAATCCGTTTTTTACAATCACGCGATACCGTGGCGCGGAATTACATCGTACAAGCGGTGCTCGACACGCGGCAGGCAAACAGCCATCTGCGGTTTGACTTCCTCATGCCCTATCGGGAAGGCATGGCATTCGAAGATAATGCGGGTGTATACACATACCTGCAGCTACAAGCGGATGCGTCACCGAACGCGGTAGAACAAAAATTCAAAGAACTCAACGCCATTCATCACGAGGCGTGGCGGACGGATGCCACGCAAACCATCACGCTGCAACCCATTACTTCGATTCATCTTGATTCGCACTACGCGGAAGAGTTACATGCAAACGGCAACCGGCAAATCGTATATATCCTCACGGCTGCTGCGTTTCTCATTCTGCTTGTCGCGCTCATTAACTACATCAACATATCCCTGGCGCGCAGCACCAGGCGGGCAAAGGAAGTTGGCATCCGAAAGGTGTTGGGTGCATACCGGAGTCAGGTGTTACGCCAGTTTCTGCTGGAATCGTCAACTATTCTAACCTTTTCAACGATCATTGCTTTTGCCGCTACGCAACTGCTGCTTCCTGTTTTCAACACCTTCACGCAAAAAAATATCGAACTTCATGTTCAGGCATACCTCCCGATTCTGGCAGCCGTCATCCTGCTCTCGGGCCTGATGGCAAGCGCCTATCCTGCGTTGCTTTTGTCCGGTATCGTACCCGCAACCATCTTGAAAGATTCGACATCGTTAAAATTCCTGCAAGGTACCCGGCTGAGAAACGTACTGCTCACCGGCCAGTTCAGCGTTGCCATTCTTCTGCTTATCGTGACCCTAACCATCTGGCAGCAGCTTAACTACGTGCAAACAAAAAACCTTGGCTTCGAAAAAGATGCCGTGCTGGTGGTTCATTTGAAAAATACCGAGGCACAGCAACGATATCAGGTACTCGCACAAAAGTTTAGCAGCCACGCAGAAGTTAAGAAAGTAGCTGCTGGCAGTGCGGTGCCGGGTGAAGCATTTCCGGGATGGCCGTATCAACTGCCGGCTGCCGTCAGCCCGACACGCGAAAACATGGGATTGGGCACAACCACGCTTTTTGTTGACGATCAATACCTTGATTTAATGAACATCAGGTTGGTGGAAGGAAGAAATTTCGATGCGCGAAATACAGCTGCCGACAGCCGCTTCACGCTTATTGTAAACGAAGCTTTTGTAAACGAGTATGGCTGGGACATGACCGGCTCACCTCTGGGAAAAATAATTCAGTATCACGATCCGGCCTCACGCAGTTTTATTGACGCAACGGTAATCGGAGTAGTCGGTGATTTCCATTACCAGTCGTTCCACTCGAAAATCGAACCACTCATCATCCGGCTAAAGGATCCGGCAGAGGTATCCCGGTTCGCCTCATCCATAACCACCCTTTCCCTAAAAATATCCGGCAGCAACGTAACTTCCCTTGTCTCAGCCCTTGAACGCGACTGGAAAGCCGTGGAGCCGGTGCACCCATTTGATCTCGAATTTCTGGATTCAAAAATTCAGCGATTCTATGAAGATGACGCGCGGCTCGGACAACTCTTCATTGCATTCTCAGGGGTTTCAATCATGCTCACCTGCCTGGGTCTTTTTGGTATTACGTTGTTGATGATTGAGCAGCGAACAAAAGAACTCGGTATTCGCAAAATTCTCGGCGCAACCACGTTCCAGCTTACGGCTTTACTTTCGAGGCGCTTTATCAGACTGCTGCTCTTCGCGGTGATCCTGGCAATTCCGGCAGGCTATTGGGCAATCGATCAATGGTTGCAAAATTTCTCCTACCGGATTCAAATCTCGTGGATCCTGCCGCTCGCTGCCGTACTTTCGGTTGCATTGATTACGCTGCTTACCGTGGGATACCAATCGCTAAAGGCAGCGCGCAACAACCCGGTTGACGCACTGCGGAACGAATAAATTATTAAACATATACCGCAATTAATCCTGGTTTACCTTTGATTGCTATCGAATCACTCAGTTCGCTCGATCGCTGCCAATCGCGTTAACAAAGGCGGATGCGAGTAATGAAAGAAAACGTACAGCGGATGCGGATATAAATCGCTCAGGTTATCAACCGAGAGCTTTTTTAATGCACTGGCCAATGCTGGTCCGCTGAATGTCTCTTTTGCATATGCATCGGCTTCAAATTCATTTTTGCGGCTGTACATGCTCATGAACAAGCCGGTGAGTCCTGATATCGGTGAAAACAAAATTCCGAACGCAAGCAAATTCAGGTGTATGGCCGATTGTGTTCCGCCCAGCGCCAGGGAAACATTTTCGCTTTGCACCATACGCGACAGGATAAACAACGTGAATACAACCTGGATGACGGAAAGTATGTATCCAAAAATAATGTGCTTCTTTTTATAATGGCCTACTTCGTGCGCCAGCACAGCCACCAGTTCATCCGTGTTATGATTCGCAATCAGTGTATCGTACAGCACAATTTTCTTTTTCCTGCCGATGCCGGAGAAAAACGCGTTTGCCTTGTTTGAACGCTTCGAACCATCCATAACGAATATATTGTCGAGCGGGAACCCGACCGTTTTTGAAAATGATTCAATCCTGGTTTTCAGTTCACCGTCTTCCAGCGGAGTTAACGTGTTGAACAACGGAAGGAAGATGGTCGTATAAAACATATTAATGAGCAAAATCAAGATCGCAGCAATCAACGAAAACAAGATCCAGAAATCAGGACCGATCCATTGAATGAGGTAGATAAGTAAACTAATCAATCCACCGCCCAGGATTGCCCCCACGGCATATCCCTTCAACTTATCACCAATAAAGGTTTTGGTCGTGGTTTTATTAAATCCATATTTTTCCTCAATCACGAAGGTGCTATACAATTGAAAAGGCAAGGTGAGGATGTCGGACGCCAACGCAAGCACACCAAAAAAGGAAAGCGCAAGCAGAATCTCATGATGGATAACCGGCCGCAACCACGTATCCAGCCATCCAAATCCCCCGAAATACAACATCGCCACGGAAAGCAGAAAACTGAACGTGGATGTGCCGAACGAAAAATTGGTGCGATGCCGGTGATACGCGAGCGATTTGCGGTATTTCTCACGATCGTAGAAGGCAGCCACCGAATCCGGGATGTCATCCGGCTGCGACCTGAGATTCAGCCACGATAAAAATGTATCAAACACAAATCCTGCAATCACAAGAAACAGAATGATCGTCAGGATTGTTTGAGGCGTAAACACCATAGTTGTAATTTTGGCCCGAAAATAACAATACCTTTCGTATTCAAATGCACCTCATCGAAATTTCAATCAACACCCCTGCCCTCCTGTTCCCGGCCATCACGCTGCTCATGTTGGCCTATACCAACCGTTTTCTCGGACTCGCTACGCTAATCCGTAACCTCAACAGTCAGTACAAGCAGGTGGGTGAGAAACGTGACATTATCCGCGAACAGATCAAAAACCTGAAACGCAGGCTCTTGCTCATCAAGCGCATGCAGGCATCCGGTATTACAAGTTTTTTCTTTTGCGTGTTGTGCATGCTGTTCATCTACCTCGAACAGCAGTCGTGGGCATACGTGACCTTTGGTGCAAGCCTGTTATTTCTGCTCTGGTCGTTGGTGCTGTCGCTGAACGAAATCTTCATCAGCACCCGGGCGCTGGAGATTGAGTTAAAAGACATGGAGGGCGATTAATTACTTAAGCAATTGTTGAATGGCGGCATCGACCTTTCCGAAGTCAAACTTATTGATCGCATCATTCATCATTCGCTCTAGCTGATCGTTGTTCAGATTTCCGATACTTCCTTCGTGGGTGTGGTTTACTGCTTTCTGAGGATTGTAATTACCCTGCTCAATGTCTATCCCGATTTTCTTATAAGCATCGCGGAACGGCATCCCGGATAAAACCAATTTGTTCACTTCCTCCACGCTGAACAGAAATTTATACTGATCATCGCTCAGAATATTCTCCTTTACCTTCACATTAGCCAGCATGAGGTGCATCATGTTCAAACAATCTTTCAAATCCTGGATGGCCGGAAAAAGCTTCTCTTTCAGCAACTGCATGTCGCGGTGGTACCCTGACGGCAGATTGTTGGTCAGCAGCGCAATGTCGTTCGGTAAGGCCATCAACTGACTGGCTCGCGCCCTGATCAGTTCAAATACATCGGGGTTTTTTTTATGCGGCATGATGCTAGAGCCTGTTGTCAGCTCATCCGGGAAGCTGATAAACCCGAAGTTTTGATTCATGAACAGTACAGCATCCATCGCCAGTTTACCAATCGTTGCGGCAATGTTGGACAATGCGCTGGCAACAATCCGCTCCGTTTTGCCCCGGCCCATCTGCGCGTACACTACGTTGTAGTTCAAATCATCAAACCCCAAAAGATTAGTAGTCAAGGTACGATTCAACGGAAACGAGGAACCGTAACCCGCAGCAGAACCCAACGGGTTTTTGTTTACCACCCGGTAAGCAGCTTCGAGTGTGATGAGGTCGTCTACCAGGCTCTCCGCGTACGCCCCAAACCACAATCCAAACGAAGAGGGCATCGCGAGTTGAAAATGCGTGTAGCCTGGAAGCAGTTGACCTTTGTATTTTTCGCTTTGCTCAAGCAAAAGAGCAAAGAGAGGTTTTACGGTTTCAACAACCTGAGCGATTTCATAGCGGAGATACAATTTGATATCCACCAATACCTGATCGTTTCGCGAACGGCCACTATGAATTTTCTTACCCGTTTCGCCAAGTTTTTTCGTCAGCTCAAGCTCAACCTGGGAATGAATATCTTCTACTCCAGACTCAACCTTAAATTCACCCGATTCGATCCGCGCGTAGATGTCTTTCAGTTCTGCTGAAAGTGATTTCAATTCTCCTTCCGTAAGCAAACCGATTGATTGCAGCATCCGGATATGCGCAAGCGATCCCAGCACGTCGAGCTTTGCGAGGTACATATCCATCACCTGATCCTGGCCGACCGTAAATCGTTCAACTTCTTTCAGCGAAGCTTTATCCTTTTGCCAGAGTTTCATAGTCGGTTTATAGATTTCGGATCAGTTGAATGTACAAATCTATGCCTTTTCTGATTTCATCGACATAAATAAACTCATCCGCACTGTGCGAACGTGCTGAGTCGCCCGGTCCCATCTTGATAGACGGAGCCGGAATAAGCGCCTGATCGGACGTTGTCGGCGAACCATATTGTTTTACTTTCAGCAGGCCAACCGCGTTCATCAGGGGATGTTTTTTATCAATTCCTGACGGACGCAACCGAAGCGAACGTGGTGTTACTTCACAAATCACATTGCGCCTGACTACTTCCAGCACCTCCTCAAGCGTGTAGGCATCGGTCACCCGAATATCTACTGTGAACCTGCACTCGGCCGGAACCTGGTTGTGAGCCTGCCCGGCATTAATCACCGTTACCGACATTTTAATTTTTCCCAGCGTCTGCGAGATCTTTTGGAACTCATACGTGCGGAACCAGTCAATATCATCAAATGCCTGATAGATCGCATTCACACCTTCTTCACGCGCAGCGTGCCCTGCCTTCCCTTTCGCCACACAATCGAGCACCATTAGACCTTTTTCAGCAATCGCCACGTCCATCAAGGTAGGCTCGCCCACCACCGCACAATTGATTGTGGGCAGACTCGCCCAGATACTTTCAATACCGCCAGTTCCGGATACCTCCTCTTCGGCCGTAGCCGCCATCACGATGTTGTACGGCAATCCGGGCACGTCATAGAAATAAACAAATACCGCCAGCAGCGCTACCAGCGGCCCGCCTGCATCGTTGCTTCCGAGGCCATACAATTTTCCGTCAATGATCTGAGCGTTGAATGGATCGCGGGTGTATCCGGGATTGGGCTTAACGGTGTCGTGATGGGAATTGAGTAACAGCGAAGGTTTGTTGTTGTCAAAGTGTTTGTTAACGGCCCAAACGTTGTTGCCCGACCGGTTTACCGGGATGCCTTTTGCAGAAAGAAAATCGGCAATGAGGCTGGCCGTTTTATCTTCTTCGCGACTGAATGACGGAATGCTGATCAGCTGTTGAAGTAACTCAATAGCTTCCTGTTTAAGTGTCTTGATGGTGTCCGTCATGGGTTATTTCGTGATCAGCGTTCCATCGGTTTCCTGACCGGTATTTTTGATGAGATCGGTAGACTCGCCAATGAGTACTTCCTTCACTCCCGCCTCAATCGCTGCGTAGGCATTTTCCAGTTTTGGCAAAATACCATCTGCGAAGATACCCTGTTCAACGTATTCATCGTATAATTTTTTTGGCAGGTGTGTGATTACCGACTGATTATCGTTCACATTGCGAAGAACACCCTTCTTTTCAAAGCAGAAAATCAGGCGCACGTCAAAATGTTTGCTGAGCGCAACCGCCAAAACCGAGGCAATCGTATCGGCATTTGTATTCAGCATGCTTCCGTTCGCATGGGTGAGCGGTGCAAAAACCGGAACCGTATTTTGCTTCAGCAACTCATACAGAAGTGCGGTATTGACACCGGAGGGTTTGATATCGCCTACAAATCCGTAATCAATGTCTTTCACCGGGCGCTTCGTTGCAGTAATGAGGTTCGCATCTGCACCCGTCACCCCGATCGCATTGCATCCCAGGTGTTGAAGCGTAGCCACCAACTGCTTGTTCACCAAACCTCCATACACCATGGTCACGAGGTCAAGCGTTTCCGCATCGGTTATTCTGCGGCCGTTGATATAGTTCGACTCAATGCCAAGCTGATTGCCAATCTTGGTGGCGATCTTTCCTCCGCCATGAATCAGAATACGCGGCTCCTTGATAGACGCAAAGTCTTTCAGAAACAGATCCAGCTGACGCGGGTCATCCAGTACATTGCCTCCGATCTTGATGATGAACAGTTTATTCATACACTTATCCGTTCAGTATCTCTGATAACACAGCCTGCGCAGCCCAAACGCGATTGCCCGCCTGTTGTGTAACAATACTATTCGCACCGTCCAGAATCTCACCACTCAACTCCACATTTCTCCGCACCGGTAAACAGTGCATTACTTTCGCATTATTCGTAGTTGCCAGTTTTTCGTTGTTCAGCATCCAACGCGTATCCGTACTAAGTACCGTACCATAATTTGTATACGAACTCCAGTTTTTCACATACACGAAATCAGCTTCTTTCAACGCATAGTCCTGATCGTACGAAATCGCTGCATTACCGGTAAATTTCTTGTCCAGCTCATATCCTTCCGGATGCGTGATCACAAAATCAGCCTCGCCCCATGCATTTACCCACTGCGCAAAACTGTTGGCCACACATTGCGGAAGTGCTTTTACGTGCGGAGCCCAGGTTAACACAATTTTCGGCCTGCGCTTTTCCTGAAAGGTTTCTGTGATTGTGATAATGTCCGTCAGACTTTGAAGCGGATGAAGTGTTGCACTCTCAAGGCTTATGATCGGGATGCCGGAATACTTCACGAATTGTTTGATAAAAAACTCGCTGTAATCAGCCTCCCGGTCTTTTAATCCAGGAAATGTTCTCACCCCCAGCACATCAAAGTACTTCCCGAGAATAGGCGCAGCTTCTTTCACGTGTTCTACGGTGGTACCGCTCATGATCGCCTCATCGTCAAACTCCAGCGACCAGCCATCCTGGCCTACATTGAACACAATGCTTTCCATCCCGAGATTGGATGCCGCGATTTGGGTACTGAGGCGTGTGCGCATGCTCGGATTTAAAAACAACAACCCGATGCGCTTGCCGCTGCCCTGTCCTTTGTCGCTCAGCGGATCGGTTTTAAACGCAAGCGCCTTCTGCACCAGCTCGTTGATATTCGAAATATCGTCTACAGATAAGAAATTCTTCATTGTAATTCCTGTTTCAATGCGGTAAGAAAAATATCCAGTTCAGCCTTCGTTACAGCAAGGGAGGGCAGCAGACGGATCACATTCGGCTTGGCTTCGCCTGTGAAGATTTTATGTTTCTTCAATAAATCCAACCGCACCGACTTACGATCTTCGGGCAAATCAAAGCCGATCATCAGGCCACGGCCGCGAACACGGTTCAACACCGGCATCTTCCTGAGCTCACCCATCACATAGTCGCCCAGTTTAGCTGCGTTGTCCATCAGATTTTCTTTCTCCAGTACATCGAGCACGGCAAGGCTCGCCACACTCGATAAGTAATTTCCCCCAAAGGTTGTTCCAAGCATTCCGCTCCACGGTTTAATATCGGGATGAATCAGTACACCCCCTACCGGGAACCCGTTGCCCATTCCTTTGGCTGTTGTAATAATCTGCGGCTTCACACCCGAGAACTGATGTGAGAAAAATTTTCCACTTCGTCCGTACCCGGATTGAATTTCATCCAGAATTAAAAGCGAACCATTCTCATCACATTTCTTTTTCAGGAAGGTGAGAAAAGAATCATCCGGCAATTGAATTCCGCCAACACCCTGAATGCCTTCAATAATAACAGCCGCCACTTCTTTATCCAGTGCTGCGGTGAGCGCAGTTTCATCGTTCAGCGGAACAAACACGATATCGTGCCCGGCATTGAACGGTGCAACAATCTTCGGATTATCAGTCGCTGCAACAGCACCCGAAGTGCGGCCATGAAATGCATTCTTAAATGCTATGATCTTTTTCCGGCCTGTAACAAACGAAGCAAGTTTGAGCGCATTCTCATTGGCTTCCGCCCCTGAGTTACATAAGAACAATTGATAATCCGGGTAACCGGAAATTTTACCGAGCCGTTCGGCAAGTTGTTGCTGCTGCGGATTCTGAACACTGTTGGAATAAAATGAAATCTTACTCAACTGGTCGCCCAGCGTTTTGACATAGTGTGGATGCGAATGACCAATCGAAATCACCGCATGGCCTCCATATAAATCGAGATACTTTTCCCCCTTGTCGTCCCACAACCATGAGCCTTCGGCTTTTACGGGTGTGATGTCGAACAAAGGATAAACGTCAAATAACTTCATTTCCCTAACCTACTTTTTAATGCTGTTAATCTTTTCAAATGAGGCAACGATGCCTTTAATAAGTGCGGAGCTCAGCCCCTGATGTTCCATCTCATTCAGTCCGGCAATGGTACACCCTTGCGGAGTGGTAACCTTGTCGATCTCGAGTTCGGGATGGGAGTGATTGGCGGCCAACAACAGAGCTGCCCCTTTTGCCGTTTGCGCAGCAATCATCTGCGACTCTTCCGCATCAAAGCCCAGTTGGATTCCACCCTGCGTTGCTGCCCGGAGGTAGCGCATGAAAAAAGCGATGCCGCTTGCCGCCAGCACGGTAGCAGCCTTCATGAGGTGTTCTTCAATAATCAAGGTTTGTCCGAGCGACTTGAAAAGATTTTCGATTTCACGCAGTTGCTTGTCAGACGTGTCTTTTGAGCAGATGCATGTCATGGAAGCGCCAATCGCAATGGCCGTGTTCGGCATTGCCCGCACAATCGGAACTTGTTTATTCAGGTGTCCGGATATTTCCTCCGTGGTAATCCCTGTAATAGTGGAAACAAGAATATGTTTCTTTTCGCTCAACGCGGCAGAAACTTCTTCCAGCAAGCCTGCAAGCTGCTTCGGTTGTACGCACAGCATCACCACAGCCGATGCGTTAACAGCCGCGACATTATCGGAAGTCAAGACAAACTTTTCGCGCTTCAGTGAAGCAATCTTAGAGAGGTTTCTGCGCGTGATAATGATGTCTGACGCTTGTGCCTGACCGGAGTTTACGATTCCTTTCGCAATTGCCACTCCTAAATTACCGCCACCCAGAATGGCTATTTTTTTTGTTGCCATAAAGGATTATTAAAATACACCAGACTTAAGCTTGAGCCCTGCAGTTTCCTCCAGGCCAAACATGATGTTCATGTTCTGCACGGCCTGTCCGCTCGCGCCTTTTAAAAGATTATCGATGGCGGAATGCACCACAAGTTTGTCGCCTTCTTTCTCGAGGTTGATTGCACACTTATTGGTATTCACAACCTGTTTCAGATCAAGCGTCTGGCCGGAAACAACGGTAAACGGATGACCGTTGTAAAAATCCCGATAGATCGAACCAAGTTCATCAAGACTTTTGTCGGTCGTGATCACAGAGCTCACAAAAATCCCGCGCGTAAAGTCTCCGCGCCACGGAACAAAGTTAATCGCACCGGAAAACGCAGGCTGCAATTGTCTTACCGATTGCGTGATCTCTTTCAGATGTTGATGCGTGAGTGTTTTATAGGCCGAAATGTTGTTCGCGCGCCAGGTAAAGTGTGTGGTATCCTGTAGTTTCTGACCTGCGCCTGTCGAGCCCGTAATACCCGTGGTGTAAACCTCTTTCAACAACCCAAGCTTGGCCAGGGGAAGCAATCCAAGTTCAATTGCCGTTGCAAAACAGCCGGGGTTGGCAATGTTCGATGCTTTTTTTATTGAATCTTTATTCAATTCCGGCAAGCCGTACACGAACTTCCGGTTGCCTGCCGAGTCGCCCAGACGAAAATCCTGACTGAGGTCAATAACCTTTACGGAGTCATCCAGAATATTCTCCTGCAAAAACTTTTTGCTTTCACCATGCCCAAGGCAAAGGAACACTACGTCAGCATACTGTAACGCGTCCGTGAATTTCAGTTCGGTATCTCCCGTCAGGTCAGCATGAACATCCGACAGTAAATTACCTGCATTGCTGCGACTGTGAACGAATTTCAGGTCAACGTTCGGATGATTGATGAGCAGGCGAATTGCTTCACCTCCGGTGTATCCCGCTCCCCCAACGATCCCGACCGTTATGTTAGTTGCCATCTGCGTCTGTTTTTACCTGATGGAAGATCGCAGTCTGGTTGCCAAAGATTTTTGTAAAACCTTTCACATCGTTGCCCGACCAGCCGAGATTCTCTTCGCCATACTTGCCGAACTTCGATGACATCAGATCATACTTCGATTCGATACCCACCACGTGGAAGCGGTATGGATGGAGTTCAACGGTAACATCGCCCGTTACCTGCTGCTGCGAGTTTGAAAGATATGCTTCAATGTCCCGCATCACCGGATCCAGGTATTGGCCCTCGTGCAGCCAGTTGCCGTAAAACTGCGCCAGCTGATCTTTCCAGCTCAACTGCCACTTCGTAAGCACGTGCTTTTCAAGTGCGTGATGTGCTTTGATGATTACCACCGGTGCAGCGGCTTCAAATCCCACGCGGCCCTTGATACCGATAATGGTGTCGCCCACGTGAATGTCGCGGCCAACGCCATACCCACCTGCGATAGCCTGTAAATACTGAATTGCTTCAGTCGGGTGGTTAAAAGCCTTATCATTTACTTTTTTCAGTTCGCCTTTGTCGAAAGAGAGCTTTACGGTTTCGCTCCCGGTTTTTGTAACCTGCGTAGGCCACGCTTCTTCCGGCAGCGTTCCCAGCGACTTCAGGGTTTCCTTACCTCCTACTGATGTTCCCCAGATTCCTTTATTAACAGAGTACATCGCCTTCCTGAAATCATATACAACCCCTTTCGATTTGAGGTACTCAATCTCCTGTTCGCGTGACAGCTTCATGTCGCGGATGGGCGTTATGATCTCGATTCCCGGAACGAGAATGTTCAATATCATGTCGAACCGAACCTGGTCGTTACCGGCACCGGTGCTTCCGTGCGCTACTGCATCAGCCTTGAGCTTTTTCGCATAGTTTGCGGTAGCCAACGCCTGCGACATCCGTTCGGCACTTACGCTTAACGGATAGGTGTTATTCTTCAATACGTTTCCGTAGATCAAAAAACGGATCACGGTGTCGTAGTAATTCTTCGTTTCATCAACCGTGATGTGCGAAGCCACGCCCAGGTTTTTCGCGCGCTCTTCGATCGCCTTCACTTCGGCTGCATCGAAGCCACCCGTGTTGATGGTGATGGTATGAACTTCATAGCCCTTTTCTTCGCTGAGGTACTTAACACAGTAAGAGGTGTCCAATCCCCCGCTAAAGGCCAAAACAACTTTCTTCTTCATTAATTATAGATTACCAGAAAAATAACATGCTTAAAAGCGACTTCCGTGATTCGGAAGGACCGTCTGAACCACCCTCCTTTTTACGGAAGGAGCGCAGCAATACAAACTGCTTGAAGCGTACCCAGCGTTCGAACAACTTGAGATTGCCCTTGAACTGGCGCCTTTCGGTTTGCTGCTCAAGCTTGCCCTCGGGTGTAACCACCGTCTGTGCCAGTTGCTTTTGCTTTTCCGCAACCTCCACCGGATCGAACAGCATCGCTGTACACATGCAGTTCTTACGGTCTTTGCTCATCAGGATTTCGTAGTTCACACAACTGCGGCAGCCCTTCCAGAACTCTTCATCGGTGGTAAGTTCGGAATACGTCACCGGCTCGTACCCGAGGTCGGAGTTGATCTTCATCACGGCCAAACCGGTGGTGAGTCCGAATATTTTTGCATGCGGATATTTTTCACGCGACAGCGAGAAGATTTTGCGTTTAATTTCCGTAGCCACTCCTGTTTTGCGGAATTGAGGCGACACGATGAGGCCTGAGTTAGCCACATACTTGTCGTGCTCCCACGCCTCGATGTAGCAAAACCCAACCCATGTGCCTTCCTGGGTGGTGGCAATAACAGCCTTTCCTTCCTCCATTTTTTGTTCGATGTAGGCTGGTGAGCGCTTGGCGATGCCGGTTCCGCGCGCTTTCGCTGATTCTTCCATCTCGGTAGTGATGGTGTCAGCATAGTGTTTGTCGGCTGGTGTTGCCAGCCGGACGATCAATTTATTATTATCCAATGTAATGTCTGGTATTAATCAAAAATGAATGATCAAAAACAGTGCTAAAGCACAAAAGCCATAACATCTCCGATGTTATGTCTCATTCAACGATCTTGGGCGTTGGTATCAGATCCGCGCGAAGCGTGTCGGTCGGTTGCGCCTAATCACCTCGCAGGCGTGAAGGTAGAACAGGTTTGTTCTTTTGGAGTGGTTAACAGCCTTGGCTGTTCGTGTAGTGGTGATTGAAGTTTTCAATTTCTGTCTTAGTGGTTAAGTGAAGTCAGATAAATGGCATTCAGTCTCCTGTTTGGTTTAACTTAATATGCAAAATTAAACGATAAAGTTCGGGAAATGATAATGTTTGAGGCTAAGATTTTAAAAATTTTTTGTTGCCTCGGCTAACGAAAGTTAGTGCGAAGGTTTCTTAAACCCGGGTAACGCGAGTTTGTACTTCACGGCAAGCACACGGATGATGATGATCAACAAGCTCGACACAACCAGGTTAATGTTGCGATCAACACCAAACTGAAAGTTGAGCAAGAGGTAAAAAACTGCCCCTGCGAGGCATGCAGTGGCATAAATTTCTTTCCGGAAGATGACAGGCGTTTCGTTCGCGAGCGTGTCGCGGATCACTCCGCCCATCACCGCAGTGAACATTCCCATGATCGCAGCGATCTCCGGACGGACACCCAGACTGAGCGCTTTCTCCACACCCAGGATGGTGAAGAAGGCAATGCCGAGCGTGTCGAAGAGAAAAAATGTTCGCTTCAGCCGAACCAGTTTGGAGAAAAACACCAGCGCAATCAGGATTCCGGCCAGGATGGCGTAGAGAAAGTTGATGTCGCCAATCCACACCAGCGGATAGCTGCCGAGGGTGATGTCGCGCAGACTTCCGCCTCCGATGGCCGTGAGAAATCCGGTGAAGCCAGCTCCGAACCAGTCGTGGTCACGGTCGTGAATCGCCATCGCACCTGAGATGGCAAAGAAGAACGTTCCGAAAAGCTCAAAGAAATACTGAAGCTGCACGACAGGAAATTTCAGGAAAGATACAGTAATAATATGAGTGAGCGGGCTTCGGTGCCGTGCTGTCGGTGCGTCAGGCACACTTTTGCGCAAGGCCGGCAGAAAAAGGCGACCCGAAGAATTTTCCTTAAAAATCCGGACACGGAATCACCATCTTTGATTTCGGTGGCTTGCGCGGATTGCGCGTTGGCCAGGTGTAGCTGAGACTGAACTCGTGTGCGCCTCCGCTCTTAGCCGTTAACTTGGAAATGGTGTAGTCAAAACTGTAACCAATGCTCAACGCCTGCTTCTGTCCGATGCGGGTAAAGCCAAGCAGCAGTACAATCGATTCGTTGTTGACAAAGTCATTTACTTTTTTGAATGGCACTCCGCGATACCACAACCCGAGTACGAGGGGCTCAGCCGTGTAATATAGACCGAGATCCATCTGATCGAACTGTCCCTGATGACGATACTGGAAAGCCGGGCCAATGCTGCGCTCCGCTTCACGCGCATAAATACCGCTACCCACTGCTCCGGGTTTCATAAAATATTTAAATCCACCATGAATGGAAAGTTTCATCGGCAGCGGACTGTCTTCATCAATCACCGACTGATTCGGTTGATTCAAATGAAACGCAGCTATACCGAGATAGGCAACCTTGGTAAAAAATAATCCGCCAAGCGAAAGGTCAACGAAGGTTTTGCTGAAGTTCGAGTTAAAAGTTTCTCCGGAAGGATTTGTAAAGAAACCGGTAGTCGGATCGTATTGCGACCCGAACGTAAGCTTGTCGAAATTCATGCTTCGCCTGTACAACGAAACCTGACCACCCGGCCTGAAACCGAGGTTCTCGGTGATGTACATCTCATACGCATATTGAAGTCCTATGTTCACCGACTGAAGCCCGGCAAGGCCTTCAACATCCCGATTAATAATGAGTCCGATGGCACTGTTGATATCCTCCATGTAATGATCGGCATATACCGACATGGTGGTAAAGTTTCCGTCAATCGAAGGCCATTGATTGCGATAGTTTAGTCCCACGCGGGTTTGATTAGTCGAGCCTGCAAAGGCCGGATTCAAATAGAGCGGGGCAGCGTAAAACTGCGAGAATTGCGGATCCTGGGCAGTTACCGCACCGTGCAGTAACAGCATTAATAAGCCGGTAAACCACACTCGTCCGTACATCAAACCGGGGTATTTTCTTAGCGCCATTAAAGCAAAGTAAAGCTATTCGTGAAATTTATAAAAACACGGCCCGTTTTTAAGCCGTGGCTTCCCGAATCTTAACGATATTTTTGGCCAAATTGTATACTTTCGTGATGGTCGGGCGTTTTATTACGAGTCTTTTTTATTGTTGTTGAGCTAAGTTCACAGGCATGAGTAATTCTTCGATGTTGCGTTGGGTAGTGTTGTTTCTTTGCCTGCTTGCCGGAGCCGATGGCTTTTCGCAGCAAAACTACGCGCGTTACAACTGGTATTTCGGCAACACAAACCGGGGTATTCGTTTCAGCCGGTCCACCGCCCAGCCTTCGTTAGTTACCAACAAAGCGTTCCCGTTCGGAACAGGCGGCAGCGCAGTTGCCACTAACCCGATCAATGGCGATCTTCTTTTTTATACAGACGGATCGCGCGTGTTCGATATCACCCATACGCAGATGCCCAACGGTGGCGGCCTCACGGTTCAGGCAAATGCCAACCAACCGGTTGCCATCAGCGGAAGGCCCGGTTCACCCAATCAATATTATATCTTTACCAACACCGCCTCGTTTACCACCGGAGGAACAATTCGGGTTACCACTGTTAACATGGCGGCATCCGGTAACGAGATTTTTCCCGAGCCCCCCATCGGAAATGTCACCACCAAAAACCAACTCACCGGTTTAACAGGCCGGTCGGAAGCAATGATTACGGTGCCGCATGCAAATGGTGTTGACTATTGGCTGATCACCCACGAGAACGGACAGGATAACTTTACAGCAACGCTGATTGATGCATCAGGTTCATTTGCAACCTCAACGCTCTCTCCAAACGTCACCGGCTTCCCAATGTCGGCCGCTAACTTTTCATACCACGAAGCAACCGGTAAACTGGCAGTATCGCCTCAAACGGACAATCGCAACGTGGCAATCCTGAACTTCAACAATTCAACCGGTGTCATCACACTCGACCGGCTGGTGCTCAACTCCGGTGTTAACAGTACTACACAGCAAGCTGTCTACGATACCGAATGGAGCCCTACCGGAAGATTCCTGTATATCTCCGTTCATGGAGAACCAGGGATTACCGCCAATGTTTTGCAATTTGATATGACCGCTCCCGCGGGAACATCATTAGTTTCGGTTCTTGACATTCCGGTAGCACAAAGCTATGGACTGATGATTGCTCCCGATACATCGATTTATCACCTGTATCAAACAACGACAGGCGGTTCATTTCTATTAGGACGGTTAACCGACCTCGACTCTGTGGGCGTTGCCGTTACCCACACACCCGATGCTTTCGGAGGTGCCATCAATTTTACAGGACGTCAGTTTCCGGAATTCCTGCCACGATCGAACAACAATCTTGCGGTGAGCTTTGTATCACGTGG
Organism: Cyclobacteriaceae bacterium; assembly: GCA_016786495.1. Taxonomy (GTDB): domain Bacteria; phylum Bacteroidota; class Bacteroidia; order Cytophagales; family Cyclobacteriaceae; genus UBA2336. Next base: position 39,980 of record JAEUUJ010000076.1, on the reverse strand, counting down.
TACATGTTCCAATTCACCGATATCATTTTTCCCGACCGTTACGCCTGCAGCCGACAGCCTGGTTTGGGATTTTGGCGATGGCAATTCATCCAGCGAATGGAGCCCGGTTCACACGTATAATAATGGAGGAACGTTCAACGTCTCGGTCACCGCGTTCCTGAACGGCCAGTCCGCGATCGGCAATGGCGTAGTTAACCTTACCAACTTCACGCTTCAGCTCACGCTTCCGCAAGACACCACCGCGTGTCGCTGCGAATTCCCGCCACCGGTTGGCCAGTCATGTAACGGAGGGCCGTTCAGCGTTCGGGTCCGGACTCAGGGCGGCACTGCTCCCCTCACGTTTACCTGGTCGAACGGAGACACGGGCGCAACGCTTACGCCCGATTCGGCAGGTTACTATTATGTGGTTGTTACCGATGCTACCGGCTGCTCAACGTATGCGGGAGTGAATGTTCGCGAATACGATGCGGTCGATCAAAGGGCCAACATTTGGTACTTCGGACAAAATGCCGGGATAGACTTTAATGAACAACCACCCGTGCCAATCAGCGGACCGCTGAACACACCCGAAGGCTGTTCGGTAATTTGCGATCGAAACGGTGAAGTGATTTTTTCAACTGACGGTGTTCGCGTGTATGATAAAAACGATGTGGAGATCACAACATCCCTTGTCGGTGGAGTACCTACGCCCATTCCAATCCCTCCGGGTATTGGCGGAGAACAAGGTTCAACGCAATCGGCATTGATCATGCCGGTTCAGGGTGACGAAACAATCTTCTACATTTTTACAACCCAACAAGTACACGGCTCTAACACCTATCAGCTGCGCTATTCACTATACGATCTGAAACTGAATGGCGGTAACGGAGGGCTTGTTGAGTATAACCAGTTATTATTCAGCCGGAGCACGGAACGGATCACCGGTAACGGACAATGGGTGATTGCCCATGAATACGGAAACAATTCATTCCGCGCGTATCCGATCTCCACAACCGGTATTGGCAATCCGGTTATTTCAAGCCTGGGTTCCGATCACTTGCTGACCGAGGAACTGAATGGTCAGGGTTACATGGAACTTACCGGCAACTTGTTGGCCGTTGCCCTGTCTACCTCGCCTTCCAATAATTCGCTCGAGATCTTTGACTTCGTTGACACAACCGGTGTGGTAACAAATTTCCGAAGCCTCAACCTCAACACTACTTCCGGGCAGGTGTATGGCGTGGAGTTCGCAGGCAACAAAATCATTACAACGATAAAAGGAACTCCCAACTCGTTCCTGCGTGAAGCGTACATCGATTTCCAGAATAATCCGGTGCTTATTCCTCCGGGTCCGGCATCCGGACCGATTGCCGGTGAGCTTGGCGCGATTCAGCGCGGACCGGATGGAACAATCTACGTAGCCGTCAATGTAAGTTCCTCACTCGCCACGATTAACTTCAATTCCGATACGTTACAGTTATCGAGCATCACGTTAGGTGCTTTCCCGCTCGCAGGCGGAACGCAAAGCCGGTTAGGTCTTCCAAACTTTATTCAACAAATCTTCAACGGAACACCCGAGCCTTCCATGACCATCACTGCTTTCTGCGGAGGAACGCCAACCATTTTTCAAGGCGTTGGAACAGATCAGATCGATCAATTCCTCTGGACATTCGGTGATGGCTTTACAGCCGACTCGGCAAACGTTGAACATACCTACCCGGTACCACCTCCGGGAACCACCCAGGACTATAACGTAACCCTGCGCATCACCAACCGATGCGGACTGGATACACTCCTGACGCAAACCATCACTATTTCAGGGCCGCCTCCTAACCCGACATTCTTGCCACCCGGGCAGCAGCCTGTTGTTTGTAACGGTCCGTTAACACTTCAGGCATTACCGGCAAATGATCCAACGCTAACATACCTGTGGTCGACCGGTGAAACTACGTTCACCATCAATGTAAACCGTCCGCAAATTGTTTCACTAACCATTACAAATGCAGCGGGGTGTACTTCGAACCGGGATTTATTAATTGCAGATAACCGCCCGATCGTAGAGCTCGGGCCAAATCAAAACATTTGTCAGAATACACCGGTATCTCCGCTGAACGCACAAAATCCGGGAAGTAACTATGCATGGGCGATCAACGAAGTTCCATCCGGAACAACACAGACCCAATCTGTAAGTACGGCCGCAACGGGAATATTTGAATACCGTGTTCAGGTGACCGATCCGGTTACAACCTGTACGGTGAAAGATTCCGTGGTGTTTACGATTAATGCATCACCTTCCTTTACAGCCGTTCCCAATACCATTGTTTGCGGCACCTCAACCGGACAAATTCAGTTAACCATCACGGGGCCCGCAACCGGAACCTTTACGTATTCGGTTAACGGATTAACATCCGGCATTAGCCGGTCGAATATTGATCAAACCACAGGACCGGTTGTTCCGTCACCGATCACCGGCCTGGTAGTAGATACGTATGTTATTCAGGTTTCCGACCAGATATCCGGTTGTGCTACAACCAGCAGCGTAGGCATAAACGCCACCTCGCTGACGATCACCAATCTTGTTGCACAAACACCAACGTGCGATCCGGTTGCACTCGAGTTTGATGCTTCGGTGGCTTCCGGAACATATCGTGTGATCAACTCCACCACGGGCGTGGTAGTCGTGCCGGTTACTGCGTTTGCCAGTACGCATGTCATCACACCGCCTGTACCCGTGCCGGGAAATTACATCGTGGAAATTCGCCAGGGAGCTTGCGTCAGTACCGCCCCAATTTCAGTCGTTTCCGATCCGCAGGTTACCGTTACGCTCACGGCAAATCCATGTGTTAATCCCATTACCCTGACGGAAACAACTGCACCTCCGGGATCTACCTATTCATGGAGCGGCCCGGGCATCGTTAATGTGAACAGCGCAAGTACAACGGCCAATGCCCCGCAAGGCATGCAAACCTTCAGCGTTACCGTTACCAGTGCCGGTCTTTGCCCGACAACGCAAAGCATCGATGTAAATGTCAACAATAACGTTACGGTTGACTTCACCCAAAGTGAAGCCTGCGCAGACAACGTAACACTTACGGCTACAACCGCTCCTCCGGGAAGTTATACCTATCGCTGGTATCGAAACGGAGTGGCCATCGTTGGCGGAGGTGGGCAAACCATTCAGGCAACACTGGCAGATAACGGCATCGACTATCGCGTTGAAGTGGTGAACACCCTTTCGGGTTGCATATTCACTTCCGCTACCAAAACCGTGAATGTATTCGGAACGATTTCCGTAGTAATCGATCCGATTTCACCGTGCGCTGGAGATGTGTTCAATATTCAGGCATTGATTCAGCCCACCGGACTAACCGGAGTAACGTATCAATGGTTTCTTGACGGTGACGTGATTGCCGGGCAAACAGGTGCCACGCTTACCGGTCAAACCGAAGAAGGAACATACAGTGTGATTGCCACCACAGCCGAGGGTTGTCCGAGTGAAGAAGTTTTCGGAGAGATTCGCTTTGTAGACAGTCCCGATGGAAATCTGCCTGCCAGAAGATTTATCTGTAACCGTCCGGGCAACCGTGATTGCTCCAATCCGGAACCGAATTCGTGCGTATTTCAGTTGACAGCAGGTGATGGTATCTCATGGCAATGGTTTAAAGACGGAGTTACGCTGCCAACGGAAACCGGTCAAACCCTCACGGTCACTGCACCGGGCTTGTACGCAGTAGAGATCATCAACTCATTTGAGTGCTTAACACGCGATGAAACACTCGTGATTGAGCAATGCGCACCGTTGATTGACGTGCCCAATGCGTTCCGCCCCGGAAGCGGTGTCGAGATCAACAAGACGTTCTCCATATTCCCGACCTTTGTTTCCGACAAAGGGTTCAACGTGTTTATTTACAATCGTTGGGGTGAAATGGTGTTTCAATCGACCGACCGCGACTTCAAGTGGAACGGCACGTATAAAGGAAACGGAACGCTTTTGCCGGGAGGCACTTACACATACGTGATGAAGTTTTTCGGTGACCTCACAACAGAAGGCGAGCAGGAACTCCGCGGCAGCGTTATGCTGTTGCGATAATTTGCCATAATTCTCATTGTTGAAGAACAATTGATTTCGTTACTTGGGTGCTTACTCAGGTTTATGCAAAAATCAATTGTTCTTTTCTTTTTAGCGGTTTTCACCGCGGTTTCAGCGGTTGCGCAATCCGACATCAACATTATACCGCGGCCCGTTAAACTCACCACCTCAAAAGGTTCACTCGATTTATCCAAACGGGCGGCGGCCATTGAACTGACCGGTGCAGATGCCTCGCTGTCGGTATTCCTGGATAAATTTTTAAAGTCGAAAGACGTGGAAGCCGGTCGTGATCCAAAAGCCAAAGGTTACCCGGTAAAACTTTCTATTGCCAGGCTGGATGATCTCGGAGATGAGGGTTACACGCTTTCAGTCTCCAAAAAAGGAATTGCCATCCAGGCAAATGCCGAAGCGGGATTATTCTACGGCATTCAAACATTGATCCAGTTAACACCCGTAAACGGAACAAAAATTCCGTTCGTGGAGATTACCGACTATCCCCGCTTTGCTTATCGCGGACTTCATCTTGATGTAGGCCGGCACATGTTCCCGGTGGAGTTCATTAAAAAGTACATCGACCTGATGGCAAAACATAAGTTCAATCGCTTTCACTGGCATCTGACCGAAGACCAGGGCTGGCGCATTGAAATAAAGAACTATCCACAGTTGCAGACCCGGGCCGCTTATCGAAATGAAACCCTGATTGGTCATGCCGGTGAAAACCCTGAGCGCTTCGATGGAAAACGGTACGGTGGCTACTACACACAGGATGAAGTTAAAGACGTGATTGCCTACGCAGCAGCACGCTACGTAACAATCGTTCCGGAAATTGAAATGCCGGGTCATGCGCTCGCAGCACTGTCGGCATACCCTGAACTGGGTTGCGCAGGCGGACCTTACGATGCAGCAACCAAGTGGGGTGTGTTCGATCCGGTATTCTGCGCCGGTAAAGAAGAGACATTTATATTTCTCGAGAGTGTTCTGGATGAGGTGATCGCCCTCTTTCCGGGAAAGTACATTCACATCGGTGGCGATGAATGTCCGAAGACCAGTTGGAAAGCCTGTGCGAATTGCCAGAAGCGAATAAAAGCCGAGTCATTAAAAGATGAGCATGAACTGCAGAGCTACTTCATTAACCGCATTGAGAAATATGTGAACAGCAAAGGCCGGCAGATCATCGGCTGGGATGAAATTCTGGAAGGCGGCCTCGCGCCCAATGCAACGGTGATGAGCTGGCGCGGAGAGGAAGGCGGCATCGCGGCAGCCAAACAAAAGCATACCGTGATTATGACGCCCGGCAACTGGTGTTACTTCGATCACTATCAGGATACCAGCAAAACCGAACCGCTCGCGATCGGTGGTTTAACCCCGGTGCGTGAAGTGTATGCCTACGAGCCATTGCCACCCCAACTGACTGCTGACGAAAGCAAGTACATCCTGGGCGCACAGGCCAACCTGTGGACGGAATACATCGGAACCCCGGAACATGCCGAATACATGGCATATCCAAGGGCATGCGCACTCGCAGAAGTGGTGTGGAGTCCGAAAGAAGGAAAAGACTACATCAATTTCCTTCAGCGAATGGAACCGCATCTTCAGCGACTGAAAAAGTGGAACGTGAATTGCGCACAACATCTTGTGAAAGAAATTGAATACCTTAAAAATCCACAGACAAAAAAATAATCACACTATGAAAACGATCACCCGAATTTCAGTTGTTTCGATATGCCTGCTCCTGCTCATGAGCGCTCAACTGCTGATCAAGACTCAAATCGTTATCACGGTACGCAACGAACTCGGCAACACCGAAGAAGGCGTTAAGGTGCAGCTCTACGAAAACGAAGAGGACTATAAAGCCGAGAAGAATGTGGCGTTCGAAGGTGTTACCGATAAGAAAGGTGTGGTCCGGTTTAAAGACTTAAAAGCCATCACCTATTTCCTGCTTGCCCGCAAAGACGACAAAGATAATTTTGGCGGTGGCGAACAAACCGGCAAACTCGAAGAAGGCCGCATCAACAAAGTTACCGTGATCATTCAATAGCGCATGCCTGCGAGTGACAGAATTGAAGGGTTGGGCGTTTACGTAACTGTCTACGAAGACGAACAACCTTTCCTGGCCAGGTTCGGTGAACTGCTGGGCTCCGAACGTTGCTTTCACCGCGATCACCTGCCCGGCCACATCACCGGATCAGCCTGGATTCTGAATAAAAACCGAACCCACGTACTGCTCGTCCATCATGCCAAGCTTAACAAATGGCTGCAGCCCGGCGGCCATGCCGATGGCGAAGAAAATGTATTGAGCGTTGCTATGCGCGAAGTGAATGAAGAAACAGGACTGGTTCACTTCAAAGAACTCGTACCCGGAATTTTCGATCTTGATATTCACACCATTCCGGCCCGTGCAGATTTTCCGGAGCACTTACATTACGATGTGCGGTATGCACTCGTAGCTAGCGATGATGAAACCAATCTGGAGGTCAGCGAAGAGTCGCACGATGTACAATGGATTCCGTTGGAGGAAGTGCCGGAGCGTTGCGGAAACAATTCATCCATTCTGCGGATGATTGCCAAAACAAAAGCTATTTAGAGCTCACCACCATCAGGCAAAACGCAATCACCACCATCCAGAATTTAATACCAATCAGTGCCGGGATGATCACGATTTCAAGCTGCATCAGCACGGCCAGCAATACAAGCAATACGGCAATAATGCGGAGCGCTGAGCGCATTTTGTTATTCATAGTGAGTACATTTACGACTCAAATATAATCCGCAGACAAAACAATTCAATGGCCGAAACCGGTGCCGATATTGCAAAAGCAGTTGAGTTGCTCACACACGATGAACTGGTTGCCATTCCCACCGAAACCGTTTATGGCCTGGCAGGTAACGCATTGAGCCGGGTGGCCGTCACGAAAATATTTTCAGTCAAGAACCGCCCACAGTTCGACCCGCTGATCGTTCACGTTCCGAATCTTGAAAAAGCCAACGACTACGTTACCGAAATTCCGGAGCAGGCGAAGAAGCTTGCAGCCAAATTCTGGCCGGGGCCATTAACGCTGTTGTTGAAAAAGAAAAGCATCATCCCCGACCTGGTAACAGCCGGCCTCGATACCGTGGGCATTCGTTGCCCCGATCATACATTAACGCGCCAGCTATTACAAGCGTTACCCTTTCCGCTGGCAGCACCCAGTGCAAATCCATTCGGGTATGTGAGTCCTACAAAACCTGAGCATGTGAATGAACAGCTCGGTGCGAAAATCCAGTATATCCTGGATGGTGGCACCTGCCCGATCGGCATCGAATCAACCATCGTGGGTTTTGAAGACAATGTTCCTGTTGTGTATCGCATGGGCGGATTAAGTCTTGAAGCAATTGAAGAAACCATCGGTACCGTCAAGCTGATGACGCATTCAACCTCCAACCCGAAAGCACCCGGACAACTGAAAAGCCATTATGCGCCCGGCAAAAAAGTACTGCTCGGCTCCATTGAGGAATTGCTTTCCAAACATCCCGAGGCAGGCGTGTTATCGTTCAGCAAAGACTATGGTGTGAAAAATCAAATCATTCTCTCCCCTTCCGGGAAACCGGAAGAAGCTGCACAACACCTGTTTGAGTCGTTACGGGCGTTCGACAAAATGAATGTTTCTGTAATCCTCACCGAACTGGTTCCGGATCAGGGTCTTGGCCGCGCCATCAACGACCGCCTGCGAAGAGCAGCCGCAGTTTGAGTATATTTAGGTGCTGAGCGATCCTGAGTGAAGACGAAGGGAGCGAAGCATCCCCCGTAGAGAAAATGATGCCGAGCAAAGACGAGGGAAGCGCAGCTTAGTTTGCCGTCATGCTGATCCCGACTTGTCGGGAGAAGCATCCACAATAGAGGAAATGATGCCAGTCAGGCTTGATGAATAAAAAACTAGTAGTATGAAAAAAGTACTTGTGCTTACCGGTGGTGGCGATTGCCCCGGGTTAAATGCGGTGATCCGCGCAGTGGCCAAACGTGCCCGTAAAGAAAAGAACTGGGAAATCTACGGCAGCATCGAAGCGTTCAACGGTGTGTTGAACGAACCGCAGGAAATCGTTCGCCTCACCAGCAGCCGCACCAAAGGCATTCACGTAAAAGGCGGAACAATCTTAAAGACCACCAACAAATCGAACCCGATAAAATTTCCGGTAACACAAAAAGACGGTACCGTTAAGTTCGAAGACCGTTCAGACGAGCTCGTAAAAAGACTGAAAGGCTTTGACGCCGTGATCAACATCGGTGGGGATGGTTCTCAAAAAATTTCGAAAGTGTTATTCGATAAAGGTATTCCGATTATCGGGGTACCGAAAACAATCGACAACGACTTATCGGCTACCGATATGACGTTCGGCTTTCAAACAGCTGTGCAGATTGCATCCGATGCGTTCGATAAACTGGTCACCACCGCAGAAAGCCATCATCGCGTGATGATCATGGAAGTGATGGGCCGCGATGCCGGCTGGATTGCCTTGCATACCGCCATTGCAGGCGGTGCCGAGATTTGTCTCATCCCGGAGATCCCGTACGACATCAACAAGCTGGTGAAGAAAATTGAGTCGCGTTACAAAAAAGGTCGCGGCTTCGTGAACATCGTGATTGCAGAAGGCGCCAAACCGAAAGAAGGAACAGTCACAGCTTCAGCTGGAGAAAAAGGATCAGAACATGTGCGCCTCGGAGGCGTGGCCTACCAGCTTTCAAAACAACTGAAAGATGCGGGCTGCCAGGCGGAAATCCGCGAAACGGTGTTGGGTCACGTACAACGGGGCGGCACACCCGTGGCTTTTGACCGAATCCTGGCTTCTTTGTTTGGCGTGAAGGCTATGGAACTTGCCATCAATGGCGAATTCGGCAAAATGGTGGCGTATAAAAACAATTCCATTACATACGTTTCCTTCGAGGAAGCCACCCGCCAGCAAAACGTGGTTAAAAAATCTTCCTACCTCGTGCAGGCGGCAAAAGGTCTGGGCATCACGTTCGGCGACTAAGTCCCTTTTTTCAACCGTCATGCTGAGCAATCCCGAGCGAAGTCGAGGGGAGCGAAGCATCCCCCGTAGAGGAAATGATCTCGGGAGAAGCATCCCCAGTAAAGAAACTAAACTGACTCACCTCATTACACCATCAACCGAAAATTTCTAAATTGACTTCTTAATTACTCTCTCTTCATGAAAACCATCAACGATATCAACTTCAATTCCAGACGTGCATTAATCCGCGTAGATTTTAACGTACCACTCGATAAAAGCTTCAACGTCACCGATGACAACCGCATCCAGGCTACCATCCCAACTCTGAAAAAGATCTTGAAAGATGGCGGAAGCTGCGTGCTGATGTCGCACCTCGGTCGACCGAAAGACGGTCCCGAAGAAAAATATTCGTTGAAACACACCATCAAAAAAACAGAAGAGCTGTTGGGTGTACCCGTAAAGTTCGCGAGCGACTGCATCAGCGAGGAAGCATTTAAAATGTCGAACGACCTCAAGCCCGGTGAAGTACTACTGCTCGAGAACCTTCGCTTTTATAAAGAAGAAGAAAAAGGCGATGTTGGCTTTGCCCAAAAACTTGCGCGGCACGGACATGTTTATGTAAACGATGCGTTTGGCACCGCGCACCGCGCCCATGCCTCTACAACCATTGTTGCGCAGTTCTTTCAGGACAAGTGCGCAGGACTGGTGATGGCTGCTGAACTCGACAATGCGAAAAAAGTCCTGGAGAATGCCGAGAAGCCGTTCACCGCAATCATGGGCGGTGCAAAAATTTCCGATAAGATTCTGATCATTGAAAAAATGCTCGATGTAGTCGACAACCTGATCATCGGTGGTGGTATGGCCTACACGTTCTTCAAAGCGTTGGGCGGTAACATCGGTAACTCATTGGTGGAAGCCGACAAGCTTGACCTCGCAAAAGAATTAATCCAGAAAGCAAAGTCGAAGGGCGTTGAACTGCATCTACCGATCGACTCCATCATTGCCGATAAGTTCGATGCCAATGCAAACACAGACATCTCGAACAACAACGCCATTAAAGACGGCTGGATGGGATTGGATATCGGTCCGCAGGCAAGTCAGGTGTTCTCAAAAGTAATCGAAAGCTCAAAGACTATTTTGTGGAACGGGCCGATGGGCGTATTTGAAATGGAAAAGTTCGAGAAAGGAACGAAGACTGTTGCCGAAGCCGTTGTACGTGCTACCAAAAAAGGCGCATTCTCACTGATCGGTGGCGGCGACTCCGCGGCAGCCGTGGCCAAGTTCGGCTTTGATAACGATGTGAGCTACGTATCGACCGGTGGTGGTGCCCTGCTGGAATATTTCGAAGGCAAAGTTCTGCCGGGCGTTAAGGCGTTAGAATAAACACGCGCGTATGAAAATGAAAAAACTGCTCTTGATTTTCAGCTTCTGTCTCGCATTGTTAAGCTGCGATCGAAGAGAGACAGCTAATTTTGTTGGCGGTGCTACGTTGGAGGATAACGCTGAACCTCCCGCTGTTTCTTTGAGGCGGCCCAAACAACCGGCAGCGGGAGATGCCGTAGCGGCAGAACGCAAACTAATTCGGAATGGCGCCTTGTCATTCGAAACGTCAGACGTTAAAAAAACAAAAACAACCATTGACGCGATCTGTAAAGAACTGAACGCGTACATATCAAACGAAAGTCAGAACAATTACTCCTCCAGACTGCAATACAATCAAACCATTCGCGTAACAGCCGATAAGTTCGATTTGCTCATACAAAAGGTTGAAGCAGAAGCAAGCCGGGTTGAGGGTAAAAATGTAAATACAGAAGACGTAACCGAAGAGTTTATTGACGTAGAGGCCCGGTTAAAAACAAAAAAAGATCTCGAAACCCGGTATCGCGAAATTCTTAAACAGGCAAAAACCGTAGAGGAAATTATCACCATCGAACGACAGATTGCCGAGGTTCGGTCAGACATCGAATCGATGGAGGGCCGGCTAAAGTATCTCAGCAGCCAGGTAGCGTACAGCACGCTCACGGTATCATTTTACGAAACCATCGGCACCGACTTCGGCTTTGGTTCCAAGATCGGAGGCGCTTTTGGCACAGGCTGGCAATACTTCCTTTCCTTCCTCATCGGGCTAGTAAATGTATGGCCGTTTTTGATCCTGATGGCGTTGGTCATCTGGCTCGCCTTCCGCTGGGACAAGCGTAGACACAAAAAGACCACGAACTAAGTACTTGTATTTCAGGCAGGTGAATGATTATATTTGTTTAAGCTCCCGAAAGCCCTAAACCAAATACTTAATTCCCCCAGTCGCCATGAACATTTTTGTCGCTAAGCTCAACTTTAAAACCCGTAAAGAAGATCTCGAAAAAGCCTTCAGCCAATACGGCCAGGTTGCCTCTGCCAAAGTAATCACCGATCGCGAAACCGGCCGCTCAAAAGGCTTCGGTTTTGTTGAAATGCCAAACGATGACGAAGCCAACAAGGCAATTGCCGCACTCAACGAAAGCGAGCTCGACGGCCGCACGATTGTGGTAAAGCCCGGCAACGCCAAGCAATAAGCGTTACCCGAACATCTTCACAGAAGCCCTGCCCCCAAGTCAGGGCTTTTTTAATCCCGACGATTGAAAATGCAGGTTAGCGTTCAAGACACCTATAGTTTCATTTTCAATGGCGGGATTAATCCTGACAAAGCATCGGCAGATGCTTTCGTCAGGGTATCGCCATCCCGCGCAAAATTTAGTTTGCCGTCATGCTGATCCCGACTTGTCGGGAGAAGCATCCCCGATAGAGGAAATGATGCAGACGAAGTTTAATTTGCCATCATTCGGCAGATGCTTTCGTCAGGGTGTCACTATCCCGCGCAAAATTTAGTTTGCCGTCATGATGATCCCGACTTGTCGGGAGAAGCATCCCCGATAGAGGAAATGATGCAGACGAAGTTTAGTTTGCCATCATTCGGCAGATGCTTTCGTCAGGGTGTCGCCATCCCGCGCAAAATTTAGTTTGCCATCATGCTTGATCAATCCCAGCCTCCCGTCAGGCTGAGCTTGCCTACCGGTAGGAAGGCGCAGTCGAAGCCAGGCAGGCCGCGCAAAATTTAGTTTGCTGTCATGCTGATCCCGACTTGTCGGGAGAAGCATCCCCGATAGAGGAAAATGATGCAGACGAAGTTTAGTTTGCCATCATTCGGCCGATGCTTTCGTCAGGGTATCACCATCCCGCGCAAAGTTTAGTTTGCCGTCATGCTGATCCCGACTTGTCGGGAGAAGCATCCCCCGATAGAGGAAAATGATGCAGACGAAGTTTAGTTTGCCATCATGCTTGATCGATCCCAGCCTCCCGTCAGGCTGAGCTTGCCTACCGGTAGGAAGGCGCAGTCGAAGCCAGGGAGGCCAAGCAAGGTTTAGTTTGCCGTCATGCTGATCCCGACTTGTCGGGAGAAGCATCCCCGATAGAAGAAATGATGCAGACGAAGTTTAGTTTGCCATCATTCGGCAGATGCTTTCGTCAGGGTATCGCCATCCCGCGCAATTTCCAATCACCACATTTATTTCTAATATGCAGCCATGTTTGGAGAAAAGATATTCCAGTCAGCTAAAATCACAGGCTTCATCCTGGGGCCAACACTGTTTTTACTGATCAACCTTTTCGTACCCGAAACATTCATTTCTCCGGTGGCCTATAAAGTGCTTGCCATAGCCGCCTGGGTTATCGCCTGGTGGGTAACCGATGCCGTGCCTTTTCCGGTAACCGCCCTCCTGCCGCTTGTACTGTTCCCGTTGCTGGGTGTAATGCCGGCAACCAAGGCTGCTGCACCGTACGCCAACCCGATCATCTTCCTGTTCATGGGCGGATTCTTCATTGCCCTTGCACTCGAGAAACACCGGCTGCACGAACGCATCGCATTAAATCTCATCCGCCTTACGGGAACATCCGGTAACGGAATCATTCTCGGGTTCATGATCGCCACCGCATTCATCAGCATGTGGATCAGCAACACCGCTACCGCGATGATGATGCTCCCGATTGCCATCTCGGTGGTGAAGCTCATCATCCCCGAAAAAAATATGCTGCCCGGACAAAAGCTCTCGGGCGAACAAAACTTTGCCCTCGGTCTCATGCTGGCCGTCGGGTACGCAGCCACACTGGGCGGCCTCGCCACCATCATCGGCACGCCACCCAACGTAGTGTTTATCGGGCTGCTGAATGAATTCAACGGCCAGCACATTTCCTTCGGCCAGTGGATGCTCATCGGAGTACCCGTTTCCCTCGTGCTCATCGTGGCCAACTACCTCATTGTGACACGCATTTTATTTCCCAACAATCTTTCCAGCGTTCAGGGGTCCGCGCAATTACTCAACACGCGACTGAAAGAACTCGGACCGCTTCGCAAAGAAGAAAAACTCGTGCTGTTGATTTTCTCACTCACCTCCTTCTTCTGGATTTTTCAACAACTCTTCAACGAGCTGGTTTTTAAAGCCGAACTGCTGAACGACACCAACATCGCCATGGCAGGCGGACTGCTCATGTTCATCGTTCCCGTATCGCTGAAAGAATCGAAGTATATTTTGCATTGGGACGACACGAAGAATATGGGCTGGGGCATTCTGATATTGTTTGGAGGCGGACTGTGCCTGGCCGAAGGGTTGGCGCAGGCAAAAATCATTGAAGCCGTAGGCACCTGGATTGTTTCCCAAACCGACTTCAGCATTTGGTTTATTCTCATGCTGATTGCCGTGAGCGTGATCCTTTCGGAGATGATGAGCAACGTGGCGCTGGTGAATATCTTCGTGCCGGTAGTATTCGGCATTGCACAGGGGCTGCACATGAACCCGGTATTGCTGGCCTTGCCCGTAACCCTCGCCGCGAGCATTGGCTTTATGTTCCCGATTGCCACGCCCCCGAATGCAATTGTGTTTTCCAGCGGCTACATCCGCATGAAAGACATGGTCCGTGCCGGACTGCTCCTCAACATCGTTTCGATTGTCATTATCTGGGTGGCTTCGATTACGCTGGTACAGTGGGTGTTCGGGTGAGCGGGTAAGGCAAAATTCCCTAAATTGAGTAATACAATTAAAGGCTATCGGGCATATGGCTTATAGCCAAACGTTGGCGGCAACTTTAAACAGACAGCGCAAACATGGACAGACAGATAAATAAAAAGGTCATAGTTGTTATTGGAGCAGGTTCAATCGGACAAGCAATTGCAAGACGCGTTGGCGCAGGCAAGCATATTTTGCTGTCAGACCTTAACCAAGCAAACAATGAAGCCGCTGCAAAAACTTTAAGCGAAGCAGGGTTTAAAGTAAGCACGACAATCGTTGACATATCCTCTAGACAATCTATTCACACACTTGTTGACACAGCGACTAAACTCGGGAGTGTTACAGGACTTATTCATGCTGCTGGCGTTTCTCCTTCACAAGCATCCCCCGCGACTATTCTGAAAGTAGATTTATACGGCACTGCTGTTATACTGGAAGAGTTTGGAAATGTAATTGCTCAAGACGGAGCAGGTGTTGTTATATCTTCACAGTCAGGACACCGTTTACCTGCATTGACAGTGGAACAAAACAAAGCATTGGCGACAACTCCTGCTGACGAACTTCTTGATTTGCCTTTCCTTCAGCCTAGCAAAGTTACCGACACACTTCATGCTTATCAATTATCTAAAAGAGGAAACTCTTTGCGTGTTATGGCAGAAGCAGTGCGTTGGGGAAAGCGTGGTGCAAGATTGAACACGATTAGCCCGGGTATTATAATCACACCACTTGCAAAAGACGAATTGGCCGGACCTCGTGGTGATGGCTATAGAAAAATGATTAACACTTCTGCAGTTGGTCGTGCAGGGACACCAGACGAAGTTGGTAATGTTGCAAATTTATTGATGGGACAAGACGGAGCATTTATTACCGGTAGCGACTTCCTTATGGACGGTGGCGTGACAGCAGAATATTGGTATGGTGAAACTAAATAAAGAAAACGCAGCTGCTGGCAATGCAGTGGGTGTTCGGGTGAGCAGGTAAAGCAAAAATCCCCTAAATTGAATAATAGAATAATAGACTATCGGCCATATGGATCATTGCGAAATGTTGGCGGTCATTTAGTCGGACAATGAGACACATATTTACAATCATCCTAATATCAGCTTCAGGACACACACTTCAGGTCTTGGGACAATCAATCCGTCACACTCCTGACTCATGTGAAGTGACATACGACAGTGCACTGAATAGATCTTACTACACGACCGCGGACAAAATGCCAACCTTTAAGGGCGGACCAAAGCAGTTAATAAAAACAATCAACAAAAACTTAAAATGGCCGGGTGGACGGTGTGACATAGAGGGGACAGTTTTCGTTGCTTGTATAATTGAGCCTAATGGACAACTCTCAAACAAAAGAATTCTGAAAGGACTGAAAATCGGAAAGCCATGCGATGCGGACAACGAGGCTTTAAAAGTTGTCGACTACTTGACGACATGGGTTCCTGGACAGTGCGATGGAAAGAATGTAGCTGTTCAATATGTAATTCCAGTTAAATTTAAGATGATAGTGGACTAAATGATCGCCAACAAAAGCTATAAGTCATAGGCGGCAAATTTGTTGATCAGTTGTTAATTTGGTTGCAGGCACGGCTTATCGCCAAACATTTCGCATCAGGCTAATTAAATTCGATAGTTACTTAGATACCTTAAATAAATGACTGACAATATAGGCGAACAACATCCGGATGGTACGACAAACATCTCATCCGGAAATCTTTCAAGCGAAAGTGCCACAACTACTGAACCGAGGGTTTTTAAAAAACAATGGGGAGAATATCTTTTGCAATTTATCATGCTTTTCCTTGCCGTGTTTCTTGGCTTTGTAGCTGAAAACATCAGAGAAAATAACATTGACAAAGAAACGGAAAGAGTATATATGCAAAATATGCTCTATGATTTGCAAGCTGACACCACAATCTATTCGGACTACTTTTCAAGAACTGCAGTTATTTATGATTTGGTCGATACAATTGCAGTTCTAATAAAAAAGCCCGCCCGTGAAAGAAATACAAGCAAACTTGTCTATTCTGCAAGAATACTGACCGCCAAATGGCGGCAAATTACGCTGGTGACCCGGACATACGAAGAGATGAAAAGCTCAGGACATTTACGATTGATTCAGAATAAGGAAATTTCCGGAAAGGTCTCGTCCTATTACAACTCTTTGGCCGTGCTTGACACGTACAATAATGTCGGGGTCATTTGGTCAAACAATTATGCACAAGCTATGGCAAAGCTTTTTGATGGCGCTGCTTTACTTGAAATCATTAAGAAAAAGAAGAAAATAAACCTGCCTGATGAAGCCATGATTAGCGAAGATAAAATTGCCATTAATCAATTACTGACAAGTGCTGGCTATTTTTATGGCGCTATCTCACTGAGCAACGATGTTGCTGCAAATAAGAAAAAAGATGCGCAACAGCTTATTGAATTGATAAAAAAGGAATACAACCTGGAATGAATTATCCGGAAGCCCGAATTGGCAACAACGTGCTTCCTGGCACTGAACGCGGCTTTGTAAGCCCAATCGCAGAAGCATTCACCCTTTCCGCAGGCTCAAGATTGCAGCGACAATCGCATTAACGTAATTAAAGCTTTCGTCGGTAGCACGACAATAGGCACGGCTAAGATTCACAACATTTGCGATTGTACCATACCCTATCGCAATGAGCAATATTTTTGATTTTACTGGAGGTGCCAGCGGCCAATGGAACGTGACGCGCATTACGCCCGTGCGGGGCGAGCCCCTGGTGCATGTGCCCTGTTTAAACATTGTTTCCGCTTCCCTCACGAAATCAGATCACGGGCTTTGGACGTTGAAAGGTGTTCGCAGTAATCTTCGGTACACCGAAAAAAACGAACAAGAAAAGCTACAATCAATTCAGGCCAATCTTGCGCGACCCGAAGCAACCCATGCAGCACTCATTCCGATTCGTAAATCAGAAGATTGGTGGAAACTGGCCCAAGACGATCGCCGAAAAATATTTGAAGCACAATCAAAGCATATTGAAACGGGACTAAAATATCTGCCTGCCATCGCCCGGAGATTGTATCATTGCAGAGACCTGAATGAGCCATTTGACTTTCTAACCTGGTTCGAATATGCCCCAAAAGACGCTGATGCCTTTGAGGAACTTGTTCGGATGCTCCGCACCACGGAAGAGTGGAAATTTGTCGATAGAGAAGTCGACATTCGGCTAATCCGGGCGAGGGAATGAATCTTACCGGCAGACAGGTAATAGTTTTGATACAGCTGGTATTTGGATGATTTATCAGACCCCAAAAAAATGTAAATTTATTGATGGAATAAGGGAATATTGGACGCAGTGGGTCCTATATCAGGAAGTTGTAGCCAATTTTATAAATGAAGTACATAATTATATTATATATCGCTTTGGGACTCGTGTTGTCTTCAGCTGTCGGGATAAAGTATTCTTGTAACGGACCGGAGATGTATGGTGAATATACCGGGAGTCCATTTATTTTTCAACAGAAATCATTGGGCAGCTCGCTGACATACTATTATAGTATTTCGGGATTAATTGCAAATATTTTTATTTGGACCGTTGTCTTACTGCTCATTAGAGCAGCGATTCTACAGCTGAACCAGGTGATAAGAAACCGCAAAACTTTTAACAGCATTTATAGGGGGATAGTCGGAGTGCTGATCGTGTTTACCACTCTAAATGTTGCGGGTAGTTACATAATGTTGGGACAAGGATTTGATGAAGATCGCAATTATTGGTATTTCGACTTGAACAATGATGCTAATGACTGGGGCGTGGAGTGCAAGGGAACAGGGGGGATGTTCATGTCAGTCTAAAATAAAATTGGCTACAACACAAGCTATAAGTCATTTGTTAATGGACACTGTGGACAGATACTTAATAATCTTAGCTTTAGGACTTCCTTTTGGCTGCCAACAACGTGCCGATAAAGACGCGGTAGACTACCACGACCGATTTGACTTAGATAACACGGTTGACACTACAACAGGCACATACAATCCCAGAGTTGACAGCACATATGTTTTCCCCGCTGACAGCAGTGACATTGTAACCGTGACTGAGTATTCGGACTATAAAATCAAAACGACAATCTTTCCGGTACGAAACAAATATGTGATAGCCTTCAAATCCTATGCTGACGAGACACCAAAAATCAGAGGAAGTAAAATAAAATACAGGGACTACAAACTCCAGGTGGAAATTACCGACCACGAGGGGCTTTACATTAAAAGAGTTATTACCAAGTACGCCTTCCCTGACTCAATCTTGAGACCGAAACCAAACAACTATTTCATCAGAGACATCAAATTTAAAGGACTTGAGAACGATGAATTTCGTTTTGATGTTAAGGTTAGTTTCCATGACGAGGACAGGCCGGCAGCGATGATAAAATATTACATTCATTTGGTTGACGGAATCAGATTTGAGAATTACCCAAAGACATATTACGACTCGTTGAATCCAGAACCCGATGAGTTTTAACAAACGAACGCACAACCGTTGTTCACAATAAATTTAACAAATGAGATACCCAATTAAAGCTACTATTCTAATACTAATGCTTACCCTGACGGGTTGCGTAGAAGAAGTTGAAGTGGTAAAAGAAATAGAAATCACAAAATCATGGAGCACTCAAATTGCGTTTGATAACTTAACAAAGATTAAAACAAATACGCTTGCGACTGACGCACACTTGTTTGTTTATGGGCCCAAATTCTTCTCCAGTATCGACGAAGAAAACCAGGTTTCTCATGCCTTCACCCGATTAAATTATCCGACTTTTTTCCGACTGCCCATTTCGAAAAACTATTTTATAGAAGCTGAAGGGAAATGGCTTCGATTTGCCAGTTCAAAATACCCGGTTCGTGATGAAAATTCCGCGTGGATTGATTTACAAGCACTGGACCCTTCCTTTCAAGGAATAAACTTTGGATCAAAGTATCAAATTGGTGCTATTGATATCAATACGTTAGGCCAATGTATGGTGCCGATTTATACAGTAAGCCCTGGCAATAATGTTACCGCTTACCTATTCGAAACAACCATAAAAGATGATATGAAAATTGAAGTATCGGACACAATCAAGGTTTCGATACCAAATTCATCCGCCATTCCAAGTGAATATGTTTATTGTTCAAAGGCCATCAAAGACTACTTTATCATTTCGTTAGACAATTCAACATTTAAGATTTACAGCAATGGTGAACATAAAAAAATAATTGATACCTCAATATTTAACGTGTTTCTTCACGGTAATACGCTCTACGCTCTAAAACAGTTTAATCAATTATATATTTCTAAGAATGATGGAGAAACATGGGAGTTCTACGAAAATTATCCAGATTACCTTGTTCTTGCAAACTACTTTGTACTTGGTGACAGTCTAATCGCGACAAGAAATTCAGACATCTTTAGTGTTAAATTTAATGGCAATCAATATAAAATAAGGCCACTACTAAATGACGGACTCGAAACGAATGAAATTACATCGGTTTCGGAATTTAAAGACAGCATTTACGTTTCAACCTATTCAGGACTTTACTTTAAAGGAAAAAGTAAATTCTATGAAGGCAAAAAAGCGGAATAAAGTTACCGCATAGTAGAACCCATATCATAATTTGTTTGACTTCGATTAGGCTGGTACAGTGGGTGTTTGGGTGAGCGGGTAAGGCAAAAATCCGTAAATTAAGTAATAGAATAAAAGGCTATTGGCCATATGGCTTATAGCCAAACGTTACGACACATTTTAACAAATGAAAAAGTACCTAATCTATATTACACTAGTACTCCTTGGACAATCCTGTGACAAAGGAAGAGGACAATTCGATAAAGTCGACCTAAAAAAGTATGATTTCATTGACTCAACAAAATACCGACCAGAGAGCAAGATTTTAGTTGGCACTTACTCTGATCGTGAACATGAGGTCACAATCGATGTGCTTCAATATTCCGACAACGCAATAAAGATTATTCAGACAATTGGTCCACTGGACTCTCAATGGGGAGATACTGAATTAATTTTTGAGGACTTCAATCAAGATGGACTAAAGGATCTAAAGTTAAAATCTGGCTCGGGTGCACGTGGAGCAAATACTCTATACCACTTACTGATGCAAGACACAACATCAAAACTATATTATGTTAGAGGATCAACAGAAATTCCGAACTTGGAATTCGACACATTGAGACAAGTTGTAATGGGGACATATTTTTATGCAGGAGTATCGTTCGTAGACTTTAAACTAGTTAGGGATTCTCTGATTCAAACTTCCGGAATAGACGTCTCAGTTGACAGCACGTGGACTTATAGAGAATACTATAGTATTGATGATAACGGAAAGAGAACAATTATCAAAAGGGACAGTGTCAAGGATAACGGAGAAGGACTTTATACTAGAAAAGAGTAAGTTAATCGCGGCATAAAAATGCATGCGCAAGGGCGGGTTTTGGCTTAAGGCAAAAGTGTTATCTTTCAAAATACGTTTTTGCAACGAGGGCAGTGACGCACATCTTACACCCACCACTGTCCGTGCACAAGCGTTGGCGGTAATTGTTTAAACTAAGGACATGCTTCAAACATCAATCCCAAAACTGACATTCGTTTTCTTACTTTATAACAGTCTTTGTCATGGACAGTTGAATCAGCACACAACCTTTACTTCAAAAGAGGACAATCAATTGAATATAAAACTCAGGGGACGTGTCAAAAATATTAGTATAAAGTCGCAAGATTTGGAAAACGAGACCATTGATTCACTGTTCTACGCTTTCGACAAAAATGGAACAATCACAGACATTAAAACCATTGGACAAGGGGTTAACGTAATTGAACGGAAAATTAGATTGGAAGAGATTCATTATAAGTTTGAACAAGGAAGACCAATTTCAAAACTGAATAAGGCAGTTAACGGACTTGATGGATACGTTTATCAATATGATAAAGATTGGAATTTAACCCTGGAGAAGATGTACATGATGAATAAACTGATTGATGAAATTTCATTCAAGTATGACGAACAAAAAAGAATTGTAGAGAAGACAAAGCATTTATATGGGGGATTTAGTGATTACAATGAACATACCGAAAAGAATAAGTCAGATTACCTTTACACAATTGAACACTACGCATACGATGAAGCCGGGAACTTGATTTCAAAGACAGAAAAGTACTTAAAGAAAAAGTTCACTGATACAAGGCTATACAAATACGATACCGCTAATAATTTAATTGAAGAAGGCTATTGTATGTCCGACCTCAACAAAAAAGACTGTATTTACACACCATTATTTGGCTATGAATACAATTCTAAAAACCAACTTGTTAAGAAATTTCAACTTGCCAAATTTTCTCCACATAATACAGATGCCTACCACCAGTATGACGAGAATGGGAATGAAGTAGAATCAAAAGGGTTTTACATCTACCCTGACAAGGGAACAATTTTAGGGTATCATTTTAAATACGAATATGATCAATTTGGGAATAAAATTAAGGATGTAGAAGTCGTTGGAGGAAATAGGAGTCTAGGATTTGATCAGTATCAAACTGAAACGACAAAATATGATAAATATCAAAATGTTGTACGGATCGAATATTTGAGACAAGATGGCTCGCCCATAAAAGTTATAAGCAAAAAGTACTCTTACGACAACTCGGGTAACTGGACAACCATGGAGATAAGTGAAGGTAACTCTCATGATCGATTAAAATCGACAGAAATTATCACTCGTACAATTGAGTATTATCAATAAAAACTACCGCCAACAAAATATTCGTGTAATGCGGGGATTTGGGGTAGGTATTAGAATTAATTTCTTAATTTAGTTAGGTGTCGAGAGGACAGAGACATGCAAACTCCCATCACTGAATAAACACAGACGTTGTGGGTAATGGCAGCTAAACAAGCTAGATGACACTCGTAGTAACCATATTGGTCCTTTTGGCTTCATGGATAGTTTACCTGCACCTTAAAAGCAAAATTCAAAACGGACGAGCCATTGGACAACGAGTTGCTATCAAGTATGCCGACCAGAATACCAAAATTGAAAATCAATTACCGAGAACTGGCCTGATTAAAAGAAAAATAACAATCGGAAAAACAAACGACAGTTTTCTCATCAAACTCGATGAACCGATTAACTATGATAATAACGACTTTGACGAAATTATAGTCAGACACAAACACGTTGGACGTTATATCGGCTCGACAAGTGAGATTAATGTTCATTTATTACTTCCAAAAGTTGATCTGGTAAAAGACACTTACCAAATTGACGACTTTAGTCATGTAGCTTGATTGACATTGAAGCCCGAGGAACCCCCACCCTCCCGCAAGGTTTAGCGAAACATAACGTGCAGTGCAACTAAAGCAAGTCACGGACGCGCACTTTTCAAATAATTTGATACTTTGGTAAAGGTTATCAAAATGACTCCCTCTACATGAAAAAAGCTGTAAAAATCATTGGCATTATCCTTATTCCGATTGTTGCATACCTCGCATATGGCTTTATCAGTCACCTGCTGTACTTGAAAAGTCAGGAACCCGGACAGAAGCTATGGGAGGACTACCTGGCAGGCAAAGACGTTGTGGACTATTACGAAAACCTGTATACCGGACAGATAATGACGAAACACGAATACAAAAAATTCAACGACAGTCTTGATATGTTGAGTGCAACATTCAAAGAACACGACTCACTAAAACGGGAAATGGTGTACCAAACCATCCTTTCAGGGTTGGGCAAACGAAACGACTCAACGATTTTATCTTTCAAGTACACCATCCGGGTTGGCAGCGAATATCTGGTAAGAGAGAACTCCTACGAGAAAATCGGGACGCAGATACCCGTAAAGTCGTTCACGACCGTCACCGGAGAGAAAATTAAATTGGGCGGAAAACAGGAGAAACCTACTGTTATCAACCTTTGGTTTGTTAGCTGTGGAGGCTGCATCCAGGAAATGCCCGTATTGAATGCCATGCATAAAAAATATGGCGATAAGGTGAATTTTGTGGCCTTAACATTCGACAGTGAGGGCGATGTGAAAAAGTTCTTGTCGAAGAAGGAGTTCACATATCAACAGATTGCGGAGGCGGAAGATTACATAAAAGCTATTGGAACCCAGCCGTATCCCGAAACAATCTTTGTCGATAAAAATGGCCACATCAAAGCGATAGAAGGAGTCGTCTCTCCCGATGATAAACAGCGCATAGAATATTTCGAATCAACAATCGAAAAATTACTATAGACATGAAATCATACTATGTTCTTAACTGGCGTTAAATGATTGTTACAATTGAGTAATGAAGTATATTTCACTTATCTGTGTAGCGCTGTTTTTTAGCTGTAAGGGACAGACTACAAAAAGCCTTGAATCCCGTCCAAACCGTCAAAACGAAATCGTCGAACTCATTCAGGGTAGTTGGACTCACACACAGGATAGCTTGGCAACAGTAGCAGTTGACGGCACAGAATGGACATTTTTGTATGAAGGGGAAAGTGAGAATTCCAGCAAATACCAGATGATAATTTCAGATACGCTGACTCTTTTCGTGGACAAAGAGGTCAAAGCGGACTTCCTGATTCTGCAGCGCCCTGAAGACACCTTGTACTACGAGATTAACGGTATTACTGCAAACGTGATGAGCTTGATGCACTACCCTTCTGGTAAACTTCATGTTTACGACAGGTTGAAATGAAATTTATTGTTGCATTAACTACCTTCAAAAAAATGAAACGCAGGTTTGGTTTCTTTAAGACCACTATGCCAGACAGCAGAAAAGCTGATTTCCATCTGGGTTGTCTTGAAGGTTCCGTGTTTCTTGATTTCAACGTAACGTCAGAAAAACGCATTTATTTAATCAGAATTTCTTTCGATGGCTATGGTTGTTGCACGATTGAGAATATCAAACACCTGAGCCAACAATCATCCGCTGATTTCATAGAAGAATTCGCAAAGGAAAATTTAGATCAGGAAAGAATATCAAAAATTATTTTAGAAGTGATTAAAATGAATTCTGATAATATTTGGCAGGAGGCACTTGAAGAGTACAAGTTATCAATTTTGAGTTACTGATTATTGTCACGCGATTAATCGAACAAACCACAATGGAAATCTCATTAAAACCCATCGCAAAAGTTAAGAACTCTCGCACCGAACCGATCGATGATCACTGGGAGTCTGTCATTGCCGAGATCGAACTTGCTGACCACATTCCCACAGAAGCGTTTGAAAACATTTCGGATTTTTCACACCTGGAAATCATCTATTACTTCAACAAAGTGAAAAGTCAGGACATCGTTTTTTCAGGCAGACCAAGAGGAAACCCAAACTATCCCGTTACGGGCATTTTCGCGCAGCGCAAGAAAGACCGCCCCAACACCATCGGCCTGTGCACCGTTGAACTGCTGGAACACAAGGGCCGCACCATCAAAGTGAAATACCTCGATGCCATTGACGGCACTCCCGTGCTCGACATCAAACCCGTATTCCGCGAGTTCCAGCCAAAACAACAAATCCGCCAACCGGATTGGGTCGCCGACCTGATGAAGAATTATTGGGCATAATCTCCATTTTCACGCCCTCTCAGCGATCCAACGGAAAACTACCTCTAAATAGAGCACCCCGGAAAAGAGCTGGAGCAGTGCGAGCGGGAAAACCCGCGACTGCAAGTATGAAACCCCCGACTGTAACTGTAAAACTCGCGACTGCAACTGTAAATCCCGCTACTGCGATTATAAAACTCGTGACTGTAACTGTAAAACTTCCGACTGCGATTATAAAACTCGTGACTGTAATCATAAAACTCGTGACTGTAATCATAAAACTCGCGACTGCAACCTCCATTTTGCCGTTCAATTCCCAAATTGGAACAGTTTAATAGTTACCCATCCCCTGACAATGACCAGCCCGGCCGGCATTCCCTTCAAAATCGGCACATGCGGCCCTGCAGCACCGGCCATGGCCGCGGTCGGAGATCACCCCGAAAAGAGTAGCCGAAATTGAATATCTTGTAATGCCACCTCACACAAAGCAACGCAACCAACGTCCGGCATCGTGATAAACCTAAAATCTGTCAGCCGCCTAAAGGGTTAAAAATCTGTAAGAAGCATGAAAATAAACACAGCCCTTCAGCGCAGAATTTGCACCGTATTGATCGGATGCATCCCGATACTTGCCGGTGCTCAAACCACACAATCCGCATTCAGCATCACCGGTAAATTCACCGTGCCCGATAGCACCGTGGTGGTAATGGAAAACGTAGACACACGCGAGCAAGATTCTACCTACGCCATGAACGGAGCGTTTCATTTCCAGGGCCATCTCGAATACCCTGCCCTGTTCTCGTTTCGAGGGTTAGACTACGAGCAACAGCGGTACTTTTTCTACGTTCAGGCTTTCGTTGAGAACGCAAACATCCTGATAGAAGAAAAAGATGGAACAGCTAACGTCAAAGGATCTGCCTCCCAGGACGACAAAAACGCGCTCATCGCGAAACTACGGGTTGTTTGGAAAGAGTTTGATGCCGTTTTGAATCTGAACGAATACCGCCACGAAGATTCGCTGCAGCTTGAAAAATACATTGAAACCTATAAGGCAACAACCACGGGTTTTTATAAAAATAACCCTGACTCCTATTTTACGGGTCACGCCCTGATGATAGAAACAATCCGCGGAGCCAAGGCACATAAAAAGCTGGAGCTGTCGAAAAATGAAATCCGCGATGTCTATTCAGCCTTAACGGATAAAATCAAAAACTCTCCGTACGGACAGGCAGTAAAAAGATACATCACCCTGCCCGATGTTCCGGAGGTTGGAGAACCCTACTCCGACTTCGCATTACCCGACACAAAGGGAACAACAGTGAAGTTGTCGGATTTCAAAGGCAAATACATTTTTGTTGATTTTTGGGCATCGTGGTGCACAGCGTGCCGCGCACAAAGCCCGCGCCTCAAAAGCTTACATGAGAAGTTCAGATCAAACAACGTTGAAGTTATCGGTGTCTCCATCGACAGCAACCGCGATGCATGGATAAAAGCCGTAGAAAAAGACGAACTCACGTGGATCAACCTGCTTAGTCCGGGAGGGCGCTCGAGTGAAGTCAGCCAACGCTACGGAATTAACAGCATCCCCGATAACCTGTTAATTAATCCTGACGGAGTTATTGTAAAAAGGAATATCAAACCCGAAACCCTCGAACAATATTTAGCCGGGCTGTTTTCAAAACAATAGAACACGAGGAAGATGAACCCTAAACAACTCGAACAGCAAGATCTAAGATTCCTCAGAACAGAACTTGTGAAGCTTCTGCTGGTCTTCCTGGTAAACCTCATCGTGTTCAGCGGGGTGGCTTTCGCACTGATCGCGTACCTCGAAGATAATATTATCCCCCATGCACGATTGACCGTTATCGCGTTGTTTCTAACCACCTACGTTGTCGTTTTGATAGTGGTTGTCAGGCCAAGAATCCTGGAGATCCGCCAGGGAATGAAAGGTACGGTTACCGGAACGATTGCCGATAAGCGGCAACGGGAAACCTATCTGCCAGGCTCAGGCGCACTCGCAATGTTTACTAAACCCAGGCAGGTAAGCTATTTTCTTGTCGTCAATGACCAGGAAATAGGCGTAGAGAAAGTATACTTCGACCGTCTCGCTACCGGGGATCAAATTACCATACACTACTCCCTCCGAAGCGGAGACATTATCCACATCACGAAACCTTGATAGATCAACAACCGACCCTCCGGATGTCGTGTTTAGCACATCTTTTGTCGCAGGCACACCCCCTCCAACCCGATTTTCCTGCCGAGCTTGGGGAACAAAATTTTTACACGCATGAGGAAAGTAATTGCAGCCATGAACATCTCGCTTGACGGGTTTTGTGACCACACCATGGGGATTGTGAACGATGAGCTCCACAACCACTACACAGAAATGATTCAGCACGCAGGCACCTTGCTGTACGGCCGAACCACGTACCAGCTGATGGAAATCTACTGGCCCGAACTCGTTAAAAACCCGAGCGGAGATCAGTCATCCGATGACTTTGCCATCGCCATCGATAACGTTCAGAAAGTCGTGTTCTCCCGCACGCTGAAACACGTGGCGTGGAGAAACACAACACTCGCCACCCGCGGATTGAAGGAAGAAGTTCTGGCGCTCCGGGAACAGCCGGGTAACGACATCTTCGTGGGAAGCCCGGGGTTGATCGCACAACTCACCGAACTACACCTCATCGATGAGTACCAGCTTGCTGTTCATCCCGTAATTGCCGGTCACGGCCTGCCGCTATTCAAAAACATTTCCGACACGATCGTGCTCAACCGGGTAAAAACAAAAACGTTCACAACCGGTGTGATGGTACACTGGTATCAGCCCGTGAAAAAGTAAGTATCGTCCGTGCAGGATTGTAGCATCAAAACATAAAGTACCATGAGAAAAATAATCGTCTTTTCCATGATCTCGCTTGACGGAGTCATGCAGGCACCGGGTGGACCAACCGAAGACACCTCGGGAGGTTTCAAGTTTGGCGGCTGGGTAGCACCATTCAGCGATGAAACCTACGATGCCGTTGTTCGGGAAGAATTGAAACCGGCTGATTACATCCTCGGCAGGAAAACCTATAAAATCTGGGCAGGCTACTGGCCCGCGCATGCCGACTTCTGGCCGGGCATCAACGAAGGAATGAAATATGTTTTATCCAAAAAGCTGAAGAAGTCCGACAAGCTGATTACAGGCTGGAAGAACTCGGCTGTGATTAAAACGGTATCCGATATCAAAAAACTTAAGGCATCCAGCGGCCGCGACCTCCAGGTTTGGGGCAGCAGTGAACTCGTGCATCTTTTACTGAAGAATGATCTGGTGGATGAACTGCGGCTGAAGTTTCATCCGGTGATTTTAGGGAAAGGCAAAAAGCTGTTCGATACCGGTTCGGTTCCCGGAACCTATGCGTTAACAGCAAGCCAAACAACCTCGACAGGCGTGATCATGGCTACGTACACACGGGCCGGAAAAGTAAAAACCGGTGTAGCGGGTGAATAATCCTGGGCGCTTCTGAAACAAAAAAGCCCCGCAACGTGCAGGGCTTCTTTACCAAAGTAAAACTAAACGATTAACGGATTTCCTTATTTTTCTTTTCCTCCACCAGGTAGGCACCGCCCAAGCCCAGTCCACCGAAGATGAACAGCATCGAGAAATAACCGGTCTCCTGCATGTTGTAATGGCGATCGAGGAAGTAACCGAACAAAAACCCGAGGCCTACCCCAATGCACAGCAAGGATACCCGCAGGGGAAACGAGGTATTGCGCTGCCGTTTGGCAAACAATGTCGGGTCGACACCTTTATCAATCATTGCCAGGCGCTCAGAGTTTTCCATCCTGCGCAAATAAACCAGCATAACAAATAAACCGAGGATCGGAACGGTTACTGCGAGGGCTACTACTACTTCTTGCATATTGTTGTTTTTAAGTGATTCTGGTGCTTTGACGCAGGGTTTTTAATTCAGGTTACAGGCCCCCTTTCTTTTTATGCGGTAGAATTAACATCACAAACCCGTAACTTGACTGTCAGGATTTGCGTCCAAGCACCGTCATGACAGATGAAAATTCGCTGATCGACCGGATTATTGCAGGCGAGCAGCAATTGTATGCAGAACTGATTAACCGGTATAAAGGCTATGCCTTTACGATCGCATTGAAAATTCTGCAGAATCGGCCCGAAGCGGAGGAAGCTGCACAGGATGCGTTTATAAAGGCGTTTCAAAGCCTGGCAAAATTTAACCGGGAGGCTAAGTTTTCTACCTGGCTGTACCGGATTGCCTTTAATACGGCCATCAGTTACAAGCGCAAGTCGAAAAACATCTTTCAAAGCATTGAAGATGTGCACGCGGGGCAACATCAGGAGGGAGAAGGCAAAGTAGAGCATGACGATAAAAAGCGCTTTATCGAACAGGCACTAAGCCGCCTGAGCGATGCCGACCGGCTGGCGGTAAACCTTTTTTATCTGCAGGAATTCTCCCTCGAGGAGATTGCCGACATCACCGGAATGCAGGCCAATACGGTGAAAGTGCGCGTTCATCGCGCGCGGCAGCGATTGGCCGAAGAATTGAAAAGCATACTTCAAAAAGAAGCATTAACTTTATAGGTATGAACGAGGAAAACGAGGAGTTAAGAAAATTTACAGATAAGCCCGGAGGCGAAAACGATGAGTTGGGCGCGATCGACCGGTACCTCAAATCGGTACGGATTGAACAGCCCTCCGCTAACTTCACGCAGCATGTGATGAGCAACCTTCACCGTGCGTCAGCTGCAGCATTGGGTTTACCTTCACGCAACAAAATGCTGATGCTGGCGGGAATTCTGGTAACCATCGGAATTGCCATTCTGTTGCTGGCAGGTGGCGCGTTCGAAAGTGTTACAACGATCACCGTGGATCAGGAAATTCTTCCGAATAATCAAATCCGGGAATACATCCCCACCATTCCGTTTAACGGAAAACTGGTGATCAACATTGTTATTCTGATGAACCTTGCACTGGCGTTTATGATTCTCGATCGGGCAGTACTGAAGCCCTGGTTCGAACGCAGACGACACGCATAGATTTACACATTGTGCTATAAACAAAAATCCCGCTTTCGCGGGATTTTTTATTTTTTCCTGTCAGGCTGAGCGTAGTCGAAGCCAGGCAGGCAACGTATTCTTACAAATTAATATCTGTAATAATCAGGCTTGAAAGGTCCTTTAACCTCCACGCCAATATACTTCGCCTGTTCCGGTGAAAGGGTTTCAAGTTCCACACCGATTTTCTTCAGGTGCAGGCTTGCTACTTTTTCATCCAGGTGCTTCGGCAGCATGTATACTTTGTTTTCGTATTTATCGGTGTGATTCCAAAGTTCCAGCTGTGCCAGAACCTGGTTGGTGAATGAGTTCGACATTACGAAGGAAGGGTGACCAGTTGCGCAACCCAGGTTCACCAGACGACCTTCCGCAAGCAAAATAACCTGCCGGCCATTCTTCAGCGTGTACAAGTCAACCTGTGGTTTCACTTCATCTTTTGAAGCATTCTTGTTCAACCAGGCAACGTCAATCTCGTTATCGAAGTGACCGATGTTACAAACAATAGCCTTGTCTTTCATCGATTCGAAATGGCGACCTACCACGATTCCATGATTACCGGTTGCAGTAACCACGATATCAGCTTCCTTAACCGCATCATCCATGCGCTTGACAGCGTAACCGTCCATCGCAGCCTGCAGTGCGCAGATCGGATCGATTTCCGTTACGATTACACGTGCACCGGCTCCGCGCAACGAAGCGGCAGATCCTTTACCCACATCACCGTAACCGGCAACAACAGCAACTTTACCGGCCATCATCACATCGGTTGCTCTGCGGATAGCATCCACCAATGATTCCTTGCAACCATACTTGTTGTCGAACTTCGACTTGGTTACGGAATCGTTAATGTTGATGGCAGGCAACGGTAATTTACCGTTGTGCTGACGTTCGATCAGGCGGTGTACACCCGTAGTTGTTTCTTCAGAAATACCCCGGATTCCCTGAACCAGTTCAGGATAACGATCCAGCACCATGTTGGTGAGGTCGCCACCATCATCCAGGATCATGTTCAAAGGCTGGCCATCTTTGAATGCAAACAACGTTTGCTCAATGCACCAGTCAAATTCTTTTTCATTCATGCCTTTCCATGCATACACCGGAATGCCGGCAGCCGCGATAGCAGCAGCAGCATGGTCTTGCGTAGAGAAGATGTTACAAGACGACCAGCTTACTTCAGCGCCCAGTTCGATCAAGGTTTCGATCAGAACGGCTGTCTGAATGGTCATGTGAAGGCAACCTGCGATGCGGGCTCCTTTTAATGGTTTTTTAGCACCGAATTCTTCGCGAATGGCCATCAGACCAGGCATTTCGGCTTCTGCTAATGTTATTTCTTTCCGGCCCCAGGAAGCCAGAGAGATGTCTTTAACTTTGTACTTCAGGGTTTCTGCAGTGGTTTTCATTGATTGGTTTTTATCAAAACACAAAGATATTAGAAAGGTTTATCAATTACACAAATAACCTTGCCGATTATTGAACTTACAGCTTGAACCATTACTTGAAGGCGCTTGTTATCCCCGCAATTGCAATCGTATGAGCAAACCAAAGATTAAGGTTGATATTGTTTCCGATGTAGTGTGTCCGTGGTGTTATATCGGTAAACGCAGAATTGAACGGGCCATGAATGCCCTGAATTCCAAATATGATTTTGAGGTGGAGTACCATCCCTTTGAACTAAACCCCCAGATGCCCGCTGAAGGGATGAATCAAAAAGCGTATCTGTCGGCCAAGTTTGGTGGGGAAGACCGGTATAACCAGATCACGGCTCAGACAACCGCCACTGCGGCCCGTGAAGGTCTGGCCTTCGACTTCAGCATTCAACAGGTATCCCCGAACACGCGAAACGCGCACCGGATTATACAGTACGCCAAACAGCAAGGAATACAACCCGCCGTGAAGGAGGCTTTCATGAGGGCCTATTTTGAACAGGGCGTTGATCTTTCAAAATCTGAAAACCTGGTGTCGGTGGCCGTGAGCGCGGGTCTTTCCCAGGATGCTGTAGAACAATTGCTGGCTTCTGATCAGGGGCTTGCGGAAGTGATTCACGCGGAGCGTGAGCTGCAGAAAATCGGCATTTCAGGCGTGCCGTTTTATATCATCAACAACAAATACGGAGTTTCGGGCGCACAGCCCAGCGAAACATTCATGCAGGCTTTTGAAGATATCAGTAAGGAGATTTCCGCTACCGGTGAGACTTGCGATACAGAAACCCGCGACTGCTAAGGTTTAACCAGCTTCTCGAGTTCTTCCTGTTTCATCACGCTTATCCACACGCTGGCTGTACCGTTTTCCGTACGCGTCCAGGTTGCGGCCACGGTCCCGCCATGCGATGAGATACCGATAAAGTTGCCCGTGTTAACAGACGCATCCGCTACGAAAGGCGCTTCACTGATCTTGACATTCTTGAAGCTTGCACCACCATCCTTTGAAAAAGCGATATAAACATCCGTTGTTTCATTGATGTAGTTTCGTCTGTCGTAATAGATGATATAGGTATTACCGGTAGACGCATCGAATGTCATATTGGGAAGATACTGGTGTTTGCCCGGCCCATCGTTATTGACACGCAGCGGCTGAACCCAGTTGTCGCCAAAATTCAGCGAGCGTGTAAACCAGATGTCGGTATCGTTTTCGCCGCGGAGCTGATCAGCCCACACCATCAACAACGCTCCCGTTAAGTCGGTTTGTTTTGTGTTGTTACATAGGAGTACAGGCATCCCGTTAGCCTTTTGCACACCGGGAATCTGCATGTGCCATCCTCCTCCCTGTTCAGCAATCGCAAGATCGTTCAACAACCACGTATCACCTCCATCGAACGCGCGATCAAAAAAGATTTTATGCCCGTTCGACCACGCTGCAAAAGCACGCTGACCTCCGCCCATCACGGCCGGCGTAGCGCCCGAAGGAGTATCATCTTCATTTCGGCAATTGCCCGGAGTCTGTGAAAGCTCTACCGGCTTCGACCATTTCTTTCCATTCGATGACCGGCTCAGTAATACCCGCGACATACAGTTCTCATTAGCGCTCTGATAACTATCGAATTCCGTCCAGGTAACAAATAAATTTCCTTTCCGGTCGATCGCTGCACGCGGATTGATGGCGTAGCGTGAAGTATCGCTACTGACGAGTGTACCTTCGGTCCACGTTTTCCCGCCGTTCGAAGACTGTTGAAGAACGATCTGACTTTTATTGTTCACGAACGCATGATGCAGGCAATAAAAATTTCCTTTGAAGTCGCTGAACAAAACCAGATTGCCAGATACACCATAAACGGAAGTCAGCTTAACTTTTTCCCACGACATGCCGCCATTAGCCGAGTGATAAATATTGTCGGGAGCTGAAGAAGCAACAATGATTTCCGGATTGTCTTTACTGATCGCAACAGAAGGTTCGAATCCGGCAGGATCCAGTAAACTGTTTTTTAACTGTGCTTCAGCAGCGGGGCAAACGGCTGCCGACAAAGTCAGGTAAAGGAGAAACTTTTTCAAAACGGGCGGAGTGTTATTTCAACACACGAATATATCGGAAAAAGTGATACCCGTTGTCGGATTTTATGATCCGGGAGCGGACTACTTTTTGATAACCGAGGCGTCTGTAATGATGAAATTCATGTGCTCAATGTCATCGGCATTAAGCTTGAGCTTTCCTTTCACCGTTACGAGATCATCGTTGTTAAACTTCGGCAGGGCTCCCTTGAAGCTCACCTCCACAATTGTTTCCGGACCGCCCACACCACAAAAGAAACACTGGCTCATGGGTAGTTTAGAAAGAATCACGTAGTTGCCTTCTTCCGGGGCAAACGGCACATAGAATCCTTCGATCGTTATTTCTTTGCCCGCGAGTGCTTTTACCTCAGGGGTGAACGTGGGATAGAACTGATACTCGCCTATCTTTTCGAGGTACCTGGGTTCGTACTTGGTTTTAGCGAACTCATTCCAGGCGTCAACTTTCGCTTGCGCGAACACGGAACCCGCTGCCAACATCAGAAAAGCAAACAATACGTTTTTCATAATCAATTACTTGCCAGAACTCTTGAAATATCGGTGCGGTACGCCTGCAGGGCAGGGATCAGTGCACAGATCATCCCCAACAACAAACTTCCCGCCAAAATAATCCATTCGGTTGAATAGAAAACAATTCCGGTAAGGCCTGCCTTGCGCATTTCCTCCACCGCAGTTCCCAAAACAATCAGAATGCCATGGCCCAGCAGAAGCCCCGCGATGCTTCCCAGTGCCGTTAAAACAACACCTTCCAGCACGATGTTTACAAACAACCTGATTTTCGATGCACCCATCGACCGCATGATGGCCAGATCGTAGCGTCTCTCCTTTAAGGAATTGTACAGCGCAATGAATACGCTTAACGCAGAAATAAAGATGAGTACATACGCAAACCCTGTCAGGATTTCCACGCCCACGCCTAAAATGGAAAACAGTCGTGCGGTCTCAAATGCGGGTGATGCCGCCTGCAGCTTGCTCTCTGCATTGATCATCCGCGGAAGCTGGATTGCTGCCATGGGCGAACGATACTGAATCAGCAAGGACGTAACTTCTTTCGTGGAGTCGCCTGCGGGATGGGTTGGGACAAGTCGCGATGCTACGAATGATGAATCGTGTAGCACATGCGCTTCATGATTCCGTTCACTCGAATCCGCGGCAGCGTGTTCATGTACATGCCACACCGTTTCCACACTCGTGAGAATCAGATTATCGACAACTGAGTTGGTTTGTTTAAGAATACCTCTGACAACAAACTTCTGTTCCTCGTGGCCGCTACCGCCTTCCACTAAACCATGGGTACTTTGGAAGGCACTTCCGATGCCGAGTCTTAACTCACGGGCAACGGTCGCCCCGATGGTGGTTTCAAGTTCGTTATTCCACCAGGCGCCCTGCGCCAATTCAAGGTGATACAACTCAACATAGTCGGCCGTGGTGCCTACAATGCGGTAGGATTGGTAGCTGTCGCCCAGTGCGAGGGGAACTGCTTTCTTAATCAGGCGGCTTCTTGAAATCTGTTCCGCTTCTTTCAGGTTAATGTTCCCGGTTGGGAAATCGACATGAAAGATGTTGCAAAGGATCAACTGCAACGGACTGCCCTTCGCTCCCACCACCAGATCGATACCTTTTGCGTTCGAGGAAATCTTTTCTTCGAGTTGATTATTGAACAGCAGCAATACGGTAATTACAGCAATGCCCAGCGCAAACAATACGATGTTTAAAACCGTGTTCAGCGGTTTCGCTTTCAGATAACTCCAAACCAGTAGCAATACATTCATGACTATAGTATAATCTGGTTTTTGATTTTGTCTTTCAGGCGCTGATCGTGTGTAGCCACAACAAGCGTAGCATTATTTCGGGTAGCCACATCCAGCAAGAGCTTTATCACAAGCGCACAGTTTTTGTCATCCAGCGCGGAAGTCGGTTCATCCGCCAGGATAACAACCGGGTGATTCATAACAGCCCGTGCGATCGCCACCCGTTGTGCCTGACCCTGGCTGATCTCCTTTACTGAGCTCTTCATTTTATCTCCCAGGCCGAGGCTCTTCAGCACTTCGTGCGCGTGATGTGAGTCGATGTTTATACCGGCCAGGTAGGGCGACATTATTACATTTTTCTCCACGCTCAGGGCACTGATGAGATGATTCTTCTGGAAAACGAACCCGATGTTCTGGCCACGGAATTTATCCAGCGCACCTTCCGACAAAGAGTTCAGCTCCGTTCCGGCAACCTGCAACGATCCGGTGTAACCCCGCAGCAGTCCTCCGAGCAAATGCAGCAACGTGGTTTTACCACTCCCTGATTCCCCCAGCAGTAAACAATGTTCACCCCTGTCCAATGCGAAATCAGGAAAGGTGATCGATCGATCCGGAGTGTAGGAAAATGAAAGTTTGGAAATCGCGATCATGAGCGTTCAAAAGTAATACTTGAAACAGTTTATCGGAAGAATAAGTGATGAATGGCACACTGCCTAAATCATCTGTATCTGCTTTAAATCAAAATATCGTTTGCCATTTTTCAGTTCCACCTCCAGCAAGCCTACCGAATCGATTCCGGTGATCACACCTTCAAAAACTTCGTCACCCGATCTGAAATTTCTTTTCTCCCCTTTTGCATACAACGCATCCAGGTAATCAGCCTTCATATCAACCTGCGCACGTAATTGAAGATACCGCGCCTCAATCCATTGGAGCAGTTCACCCAACACTTCATTCAAGTCAAACGGGTGTCCTTTCTGTTTCGCCACAGAGGTTGCAGACGACAGTGTGAAGGTTTGCTGGTTCACATTCAAACCGATTCCCACCACGCTCGATAATAGCTGCTGACCGCTGATCTGATTTTCAATCAACATGCCACACGTTTTTTGATTCCCCAGCATGATATCATTCGGCCATTTGATTTTCACATCGCTTACCTGATCGTTCAAATAATCATACAACCCCAGCGACACCGCCATATTCAGTCGAAACTGGTCTTTCGGATGAAGAAACGATGGTTTGAGAATGATTGAAAATGTAAGGTTCTTTCCCGGTTCGCTTTCCCAGGTGTTTCCACGCTGACCACGCCCGGCCGTTTGATTGCTGGTAATGATCACCGTGCCTTCGGAAACTTTTGGGTCGAGTTGGAGTGCTTTCAACGCTTCCGCATTGGTTGAATGACATTCTGGCATATAAACCAGCGTCTGACCTGTGAAAAGCGTATTGGCAGGGATTTTATACAAGAATTATTCGTTAATTTTGCAATTAAACCGAATTTAGCTGAATGGCGAAAAAAAGAAAGGATGGCAGTTCCAAAAAGCTTTGTGACGCGATAGTAAAGGGAATGGTCGAAAAAAAAGCTTCTGACATCCTGGTGATGGACCTCCGGAAAGTAAAAAATGCAGTAGCCGATTTCTTTGTGATTTGCTCGGGTGGTTCAGACAAGCAATTGGATGCCATTGCGGAGTCTGTTGACGAAGAAGTTTTCAAGGCCGTAAAAGAAAATCCCTGGCACGTAGAAGGAAAAAACAATAAAGAGTGGATGCTTCTCGACTATTTCGATGTAGTAGCCCACATTTTCCGAAAAGACCGCAGAGAGTTTTTTGCGCTTGAAAAACTTTGGGGCGATGCAGAAATGACCGAAATAGACCCGGACAAGAACTAATTAACCCCAAACCCGTTATTGATTAATCGTATTTAGAATTTAGCTTATAAAATGGACAAGGAAAGAAATAAAATGCAGCCGCCTAAGGGACCGCGCGGAAATTACCAGATGTGGGTAATTCTGATTGCGGTAGCCGTGATTTTGGGAGTGGTTTGGGCGACTTCATCCAGTAACCTCAAAGAAATTGATCAGAGCCGCCTGGAAAGCATGATTCGCGCAGGCGATGTTAAGAAAATTGCGTTGATAAAAGACCAGGAACTGGTTGAAGTAACGCTTACCGCGGATGCACTCAAAAATGCAAAATACACCGAGGACATTAAAGAAAGCCCGCTGGGTTCGAACACGACCGGTCCGCACTACAAAGTGAAGGTAATTTCGGTTGATAACTTCGACAGCTGGTACCGGAACATAAAAGCCGATAACAAGCCGCAGCTTACTTCGGAAGTTCGCATTAACTTTTTCAAAGAATTCCTCTCGTGGGGACTCCTTTTACTGTTGTTGATTGGCTTCTGGATGCTCATGCGCAGAATGACTGGCGGTGGCGGTCCGGGCGGACAAATCTTCAACATTGGAAAATCGAAGGCAGCCCTGTTTGATGCCGACAACAAAGTAAAGATCACCTTCTCTGACGTTGCCGGATTAGATGAAGCAAAAGAAGAAGTACAGGAGATTGTTGAGTTCCTGAAAACACCATTAAAGTTCACCAAACTCGGTGGAAAAATCCCCAAAGGCGCATTGCTGGTGGGTCCTCCGGGAACCGGTAAAACCTTGCTCGCGAAAGCGGTAGCGGGTGAAGCAGGTGTTCCGTTCTTCTCCCTTTCAGGTTCTGATTTCGTGGAGATGTTTGTCGGTGTCGGTGCAGCCCGGGTTCGCGATTTATTCAAGCAGGCGAAAGAAAAAGCTCCTTGTATCGTATTCATCGATGAGATTGATGCCATTGGCCGTTCACGCGGTCGCGGACAAATGCCGGGTGCAAACGATGAACGCGAGAATACATTAAACTCGTTACTCGTTGAGATGGATGGTTTTGCTACCGATTCAGGCGTCATTATCCTGGCGGCCACCAACCGCCCTGACGTTCTTGACTCAGCGTTGTTGCGCCCGGGTCGTTTCGATCGTCAGATCAGCATCGACAAACCGGATATCGTTGGCCGTGAGGCAATCTTTAAAGTGCACTTGAAGCCAATTAAGATTGACCAGTCGGTTGACATTAAGAAACTAGCCGCACAAACTCCCGGTTTTGCCGGAGCAGAAATTGCGAACGTATGTAACGAAGCTGCGTTGATCGCGGCCCGTAAGGATAAGAAGACGGTTGAGATGATCGACTTCCAGGATGCGATTGACCGTGTGATCGGAGGTTTGGAAAAGAAAACCAAAATCATTTCACCGGAAGAGAAACGCATCGTGGCTTGTCACGAAGCCGGGCATGCAGTAGCCGGCTGGTTCCTCGAACATGCCGATCCGTTGGTAAAAGTGAGTATCGTTCCGCGCGGTATTGCCGCACTTGGATACGCACAGTATCTTCCAAAGGAACAGTTCCTCTACCAAACCGAACAAATGAATGACGAAATGTGTATGGCTTTTGGTGGCCGTGCAGCAGAGGAGATCGTGTTCGGAAAAATTTCTACCGGGGCGTTGAGCGATCTGGAACGCATTACCAAAATGGCGTACAGCATTGTTACAATCTACGGTATGAATAAAGAGATTGGCAACATGTCGTTCTACGATTCAAAAGCGAATGACTATTCATTCCAAAAACCGTATTCGGACGCCACGGCAGAAAAGATCGACAAGGAAGTAAAGAGCATTATCGACACGTGCTACAACCGCACGAAATCGCTGCTGGAAAAACATCGCGGACACCTGGAGGTAATCGCCAACGAACTGCTCCAAAAAGAGATCTTGTTCCAGTCGGATCTTGAGCGGTTAATCGGCAAGCGTCCGTTCGACAAGCTGACTACGTATCAGCAGTTTACAAACGGAACAGACAAGTCGGAAGAAGCCACGAAAAAGGAAGAGACTCGCCCGAGCGAAGATGCTATTCCGGAAAGTGAAACTCCTGATCTGACCGGTAATAAATAATGATCCGCTAAAGAACATCGAATCAGGTATTGGAAACAGTACCTGATTTTTTATTTTTAACCAATGGCCATCACGCTTCCCTCCCACAAAAAAATCTTCTTTGCATCGGATTTCCATCTGGGCGTTCCCAATGCAGAGGAAAGTCTGGCGCGCGAGCGAAGAATTATCCGTTGGCTTGATACCGTGAAGCCCGAAGCGCACAGCATCTACCTGATGGGCGACATTTTTGATTTCTGGTTTGAATACGCACACACCATCCCAAAAGGGTTTATTCGTCTTCAGGGCAAGCTGGCCGAAATAACCGATGCAGGAATCCCGGTGATTTTTTTCACCGGCAATCACGATATGTGGATGTTCGATTACTTCAAAAAGGAACTAAACATCACCATTCACCGCAATCCAGTGCTGCTGGAGGTCAACAATCAAAAAGTTCTGATCGGTCATGGTGATGGTTTAGGGCCTGGCGACACCACTTACAAAATCCTGAAATGGTTCTTCAACAGTAAATTTTGCCAGTGGCTATTCGGCTGGATTCATCCGAACATTGGCATGGGCATTGCACATTTCTGGTCGCGCAAAAGCCGCATCAGTAACATCCGAAAAGAAGAGAAATTCAAAGGCGAGGAAAACGAGTTTCTGCTTACGTATTGCAAGGAACTGGAAACGAAAACCCACCATGACTTCTATATTTTCGGACACCGGCATTTGCCGCTTGATTTAAAAGTCGCGGAGAATAGCCGGTACATCAATTTGGGTGAATGGGTTAACTTCAACACGTATGCCGAATACGATGGAAATAATGTTCAGCTTAAAACGTTTAACGGGTAGCGGGTTTCGCGTTGGGTGACCAAAACGCGAGATGCTATTATCCTGATTCACAACATCACATGACCCCGACAAAGTTTATTACCCTTCTTGCCGTTGTTGCTTCCCCCCTGCTCACAACCGCACAAAAACGGATCACGGCTATTGACATTAAAGATGTTGGCAGTGCGTATGTTGACCGGCCCGGTGATTTGTACATTCTTCATACCGATAACAG
>JAEUUJ010000074.1 GCA_016786495.1 Cyclobacteriaceae bacterium | reverse complement strand
GTTTACAATGTCACCAAGAATGCGAACCCGACTCCTGTCATCAGTGGTCCGGCTACGGTATGTGCTGCCCAGGCAGCGAACGTATACTCAACGACTAACGTAGTTGGCAACACCTACAACTGGACCGTGAGTGGCGGTACGATTACGGCCGGAGCAGGCACGAGCAGCATCACGGTAACGTGGGGCAGCGGAGCGAGCGGCACGGTACAGTTAACGGAAACGATCACGGCTACCGGCTGCGCAACCACGACCGCGAATTATAACGTAACAATCAACCCGCTTCCGACTCCCTCGATTACGGGTCTGAATGCGGTATGTGAGAACCAGACAGGAGTAGTTTACAGCACACCAAACGTTGTAGGCAATACCTACAACTGGAGTATCACCGGTGGAACAATCACGGCGGGATCAACAACGAGCAGCATCACGGTAACGTGGGGCGCAGCAGGCACGGGCACGTTGCAGTTGACGGAGACGATCACAGCCAGCACCTGTGCAGTTACGACATCAGTTTACAATGTCACCAAGAATGCGAACCCGACTCCTGTCATCAGTGGTCCGGCTACGGTATGTGCTGCCCAGGCAGCGAATGTTTATTCAACGACTAACGTAGTTGGCAACAGCTACAGCTGGACCGTGAGTGGTGGTACGATCACGGCCGGAGCGGGTACCAGCAGCATCACGGTCACGTGGGGCAGCGGAGCAAGCGGCACGGTACAGTTAACGGAAACGATCACGGCTACAGGCTGCGCAACTACGACCGCAAACTATAACGTAACAATCAACCCGCTTCCGACTCCATCGATTACGGGTCTGAATGCGGTATGTGAGAACCAGGCAGGAGTAATTTACAGCACACCAAACGTTGTAGGCAACACCTACAACTGGAGTATCACTGGCGGAACAATCACGGCAGGAGCAGGCACGAGCAGCATCACGGTAACGTGGGGTGCAGCGGGCACGGGCACGTTGCAGTTGACCGAGACGATCACAGCCAGCACATGTGCAGTGACGACATCGGTTTACAATGTCACCAAGAATGCGAACCCGACTCCTGTCATCAGTGGTCCGGCTACGGTATGTGCTGCCCAGGCAGCGAATGTATACTCAACGACTAACGTAGTTGGCAACAGCTACAACTGGACAGTGAGTGACGGAACGATTACGGCCGGAGCAGGTACAAACAGCATCACGGTCACGTGGGGCAGCGGAGCGAGCGGTACGGTACAGTTAACAGAAACGATCACGGCTACCGGCTGTTCGATAACGACTCCGGCATATGCAGTCACGATTAATCCAAATCCGGTTGTCACCGCTATTCCTGATCAGGTTGCATGCAACGGTGCTACGATTGCTTCCATCACATTAAGCGCCAGCACGGGCGGCGGAGAAACATTTAACTGGATGGATGGTGCCCCTGTCGGGTTATCGAACGGGTCAGATAATAGTGCGCCATTTGATATTCCATCGTTCACGGCTATCAATACCGGAAACGCACCCGTGACTGTACCGGTCAAAGTTTCGGCTACTAAAAATAGTTGTACAGGGCCGATGACCATATTTAATGTAACGGTCAATCCAAGTCCAACCTTTACCATTACCAATCTGACGCCCACTGTTTGTGAAGGCACTGCGGCTAACATCACGCTTACCAGCCCGACCGCAAACGCGGTGATCACGCTGATCAGCGCTACGTACAATGGAACAACTGGTGGAACATACCTCGGGGGTGAGACATTCACTACCGGTCAAAAGATTAACGAAACGCTGGGTAATCCGACCGAAAGCCCGATTACGGTAACCTATCGTTTTGCTGTTTCAGCAAACGGCTGCAGCGACCCTGTTCAGCAGACCACTTCCATGACAATCAACCCGGCACCTCCGGTGTTTAGCATTACCAATATCACACCATCGATCTGCACGGGTACGGCAACGAATATCACACTGATTACGCCAACATTAAACGCACTGGTTCGACTTGATGCGGTAAGCTATGGAGCGGCCACGGGAAGTACGCTGGTGGTAGGCAGCACCTACACGACTGGCCAGATGATCACCCAAACGTTGACGAATCTCACAAACGCGCCAACCACGGTTACGTATACCTTTAGCGTAAGTGCGAATGGATGTAATAATCCGGTGCAGCAGCAGACTACGGTTATCGTTAATCCTTCACCGACCATGTCGATCAACAATATCACAGCATCGATTTGTTCGGGAACTGCCGTCAACATTACATTGAATAGTCCAACCAGCGGTGCAATACTGAGATTAACGAGTGTTAACTACAATGGCGTAACGGGCACGTTACTGGCACCGCAGAATTATACCCCGGGATCCATTATTACAGAAAGCCTGATAAACCCTACTAACGGGCCGCTGACCGTAACCTATAACTTTGACGTTTCAGCAAACGGATGCTCAACAGCAGGTCCGTTTACCACAAGTGTGATTGTGAAACCAAGTCCGGTGTTCACCATTACGAACGCAGCTCCTCAGGTTTGTGAAGGAACGCAAACTGATATTACGCTGAACACGCTAACGGTTGGTGGACAGGTAAGGCTGGATGCTGTAAACTATAACGGTGCGACCGGAACGCTTACTGCCGGCCAGTTATTCACGGATGGTCAGAAGATAACAGAAGTGTTGGTTAACCCCACCAACTCGCCCATCACGGTAACCTACACCTTTAGTGTAAGTGCTACGGGCTGTAGCAACCCGGTTCAACAGCAGACCACCGTAACGATTACACGCAGCCCAACCGTTTCCGTACCTGCCGACTATACCATTTGCGAACCGGCAACAATTCCATTGACCGGTACCATCGGAGCCAGTGCGGTAAATGGATTATGGAGCATCATTTCCGGAAGCGGAACACTTTCTGCCACGAATGTTTCCGGCACTACGGTGACGGCAAACTATTCGGTTGCACCTGCAGATATTGGTGGCACGGTCACACTCCGGTTGACTACCAACGACCCGGATGGTCCTGGTCCATGCGCACCGGTTTTTGATGATATCACGATCACAATAAACCGTGCTGCTAAAATAACTGCGGGTATTGATCTGGCGCAGTGTCGCGATCAGGCATCCATCGCGCTGCAGGGAGCGATTACCTATGCACCAGCAGGAGTGAGCTGGTCAGGCGGAACAGGAACGTTTGGTGCGGCCGCCAGTCCAACTTCAGTGTACAACTTTAATAACCCGTCTGAGATCAACACAAATGTGACGTTAACCCTGACGGCTAACGACCCGGATGGTGTTGGTCCTTCCGGCCCTTGTGGAATTGTGACTGACCAGATGGTGTTGCGAATAAACCAATTACCAACGGTGGTATTCTCCGGCTTACCTCCAGGGGCTCCTCCCCAGGTTGCTGAGAACGCATCAGCCATCACACTTACTGGTAACCAAAGCGGTGGTACGTTTACCATTTCACCGGCAACATCAAGTATTGGAAGTACTACCAACATACCCGTAGACAAAGTTTTGTTCGACCCAAGCGCTGTAGAGTTGGGTGCCAATTTTGTTACCTATACCTATACGGATGGTAATAGCTGTACGAACACGGAAACACAGCAGGTGATTGTAAATCCGGTAACGGATATAGACTTTACGTTACAGTTTTGGAATGGAACGGGCGGCCCGTTTGTCCCTCCTAATGGAACCGGAGGATTTAATTTTTGCGCTAACGTTGGATTAATCCGGATCGTTGGTGATCCTGTGGCGAGCTCGGGTATCACACCAACAAATTTCACTGCAGTAGGTGCTAATGCGGCTGCTTTGAATGCAAAAATTTCACAAGTAGGTGCAGATTATTTTATTGATACGGATGGACTGGCTTCCAACGACTATTTGCTTCAATATACCTACACGAATACGCTTGGAGTTACTTCTGCTCCCCTGATTAGACCATTGAAGGTATTCGCAAGCCCTGTAGCTGCAATTAATAACTTGCTTAATAATTGTATCGACTCAGGTATTGCATTTGCGGATGCATCTTCAGTTACCCAGGTACCCTTTCCGGCAAGTATAACCGGTTGGGCATGGAATTTTGGCGATGGAACTACCAGCACCCAACAAAATCCGTTGCCCGCTCATGTTTATAGTGCGGCAG
Source organism: Cyclobacteriaceae bacterium (assembly GCA_016786495.1). Lineage (GTDB taxonomy): Bacteria > Bacteroidota > Bacteroidia > Cytophagales > Cyclobacteriaceae > UBA2336. Next base: position 17,190 of record JAEUUJ010000074.1, on the reverse strand, counting down.
GCTTATATACAGTTAATCTAACAGTTACAACTAATCAGGGTTGCTCAAATTCCACCTCATTGAATATCCGCGTAGGGGATGTACCAGTTGTCGACTTTAATTGGTCAGCAATTTGTACCAACGATAATACAAAGTTTAAAGATCAGACAACTGATCCGGGGGGCATAAGTGTTATTACAGAATACAAATGGGTTTTTGGTGACGGAGATGAGATAACAGGCTTACCGGGAGCGACTATACCCGGTGGCACGAATGGGGGCAGAACAACAGGAACTTTTAATGATCCCGAACATAAGTATATTTCGCCCGGCTCAAAAAATGTTGTCTTAAGTGTTAAAACAAATGATGGATGTAATAACTCTAAGCCGAGGACAATTCTGATCCTTGTTTCAGGTAGTACGGTGACCCCGAATGCATTAACTGGTTACAGTAACAACTTTGAAATAGACAATGGTGAATGGGTTCAAGATAGTTTGAAGATATCCAGCAACCCTGACGTATTTAGCACAAGCAGTTGGGTATTTGGCATTCCAACCGGCAGTGTTATCAAAACACTGCCTGATAATACAACAACTTCAGCGTGGTGGACAGGTGGAAACGGTAATACATATTTCCCTTCTGAAGAGTCGGTAGTTAATGGACCTTGTTTTGACTTGCAGATGTTATCGCGGCCGATGATTGCTCTAGACTACTGGTCGGATGCAGAGGCAAATCTTGATGGTGCCGCACTTCAATACTCTACTGATGGCGGAATAACATGGAACATCGTTGGTCCGCTGGCAAGCAGTCCGAACGAGGGGATCAATTGGTACGCGGGTCAAACCGTTCAATCCAACCCTGGCCGTCAGCCTTTCGGAAGTAACGGCTGGACAGGTAAACTGCCGGCATGGAAAAATGGCCGATTCAACCTCGATATGATCCCCATGGCGGAACGTGATCAGGTCCGTTTGCGGGTAGCGTTCTCCAGCAACAACACCAACGACCCAAGCAAGACGTTTGATGGCTTCGCGTTCGATAACGTGTTTATCGGTGAGCGCAAGCGTAATGTGATGGTAGAGTACTTTACGAATGCCGGAATTAACGCTACCACAAATACATATTTTGACAATCTGTATGCGGCACAGTTCACAGGACCGCTGCCGAAGGATAGTTCCGATTTCTTCAAGATTCAGTATCACATCGCGAACCCTTCTGCTGATCCGATTAATCAGGATAACCCGATTGATCCGGCCGCGCGAAGCCTGTTCTACGGAATCTCCCAGCCACCATCAGCCATTATGGATGGTCTTCTGGGTAATTACTACGGAACAACCTTCAACGGAAATTACCTGCTGATTACGGAAGAACAACTTGAAAGACGTTCTCTGGAAGATCCGTTGTTTGATATAAAACTGGATACGCTGACGGCTACCGCGACTACGATAAAATTCCACGCAGAATTTACCTATAAGAATCCAACACTGGCGTTCAGCAGTCCGGTAACCGTGCATGTGGCGCTCGTGGAAGATAACGTGGGGTCGCCTGCTCAGCGAAACGTGTTACGGAAGTTCCTCCTGGGTACCGAAGGTGTAACGATCAATACGCCATGGACGCTGAACCAAATGCAATCCGTTGACGGTGACGTGGAGATCGATGCGCCTATCGGTGCAAACAACAACAATTTGTATCTGGTGGCATTCATTCAGGATAAGCGATTCGATTCAAAAGTGATCCACCAGGCGATCAAGATTAAACTCAACAGGAAGACTCAGGCGGTTATTACCGGAACGGATGATCTGGTATTTGAACAAGTGAAAAACCTGGCTGTTTACCCGAACCCGGCAACACGGTATGTGAATTTTGCGACAGAGGCTCCGCTGACCCGGGATTACCAGTATTCCATTATTGATCAGCGCGGAATTACGGTGCTGTCCGGTAACCTGAACAGAGATTTAACAATCCCGCAACAGGTGGAAATCTCCAACATCGCGGATGGCGTGTATGTGGTGATGATTTCGCAGAATGGCAGACGCCTGACGCAGCGGAAACTGGCCGTGTTGAAACGATAATTAGTACTTTTTAAGTTCTTCCGCGAGGTCGTTTGTTACCTCGCGGCAGGCTTGAACAAAATCCATTACGCCCAGTTGCAGTTCGAGCGAAGGAGTGGTTGTTTCCTTGGTCAGTTCTTCAATCCTCACAGCTGAATCTTTCAGGTGATCAATGCCCAGTAAGGTCATGGACGGTTTGATCTGATGTGCGACCCGGGCGACTTTGCTGAAGTCTGAAACCGTTAACGCTTCCTCCATGTCGTTTAGCGAAGATGGAATCGACTGGATAAACGTCTGCAACATTTCTTTGATGAACTCTTGGTTGTTGCCCGACATATTTTTCAGATAAGCCAGATCGTACTTTTTGGTAGTTGCAACAACTTCGGAAGTTGATGCGGGAACAATCTTGAGTTTCTCAAACAACATTTCGTACAAGTCCTCCGGGGTAAATGGTTTTGACAGGTAGTCGTTCATCCCCGCAACCAGACATTTCTCTACGTCAATCTTTGTGGCATTGGCGGTGAGGGCAACAATGGGTGTGTTGCCCATGGGTTGCGGCATCATGCGAATAGCTTTTGTAGCTTCGTATCCGTCCATCACCGGCATTTGAACATCCATCAGGATAACGTCATATGCATTGCTCTTGAGCTTCTCGATAGCGATCAGTCCGTTTTCAGCGATGTCGGTGTTACATTTCCAGGTTTGCAGAATACTCTTGGCGTACAACCGGTTAATGTCATTGTCTTCCACCAGTAATACGCGAACATTTCGGGTGGTATTGTCGACATGACTGGCAATGTGAGGTGTTTGCTTGGAGATCTTTGTACTGCCTACGGCATAGGGGATACGTACGGTAAATGTCGATCCGATGTGTTCCTGGCTTTGAACCTCGATGCGTCCGTTCTGCAACTCCACTAACTGACGTGCGATGGTAAGTCCGAGACCTGATCCGCCATACCGTCTGGTAACACTTTCATCTGCCTGGCTGAAACTTTCGAAGATGGTGTTGAGTTTCTCGGCGGGGATTCCTACTCCGGTATCTTTTACGGAAATGCATACATGGCAAATGCCCTTCTGGAGTTTTTCCATTTCACACTTAACGTGAATGGCTCCGGTGTGCGTAAATTTTACAGCATTGCTGATGAGGTTGATGAGCACCTGGTTTAACCGGACAGGGTCACCGAGTAAAATCTTGTTCAGCGACTCATCAATGGTGTAATGCAGTGCCAGGTTCTTTTCCCGCGCCTGGTACGTGAAGGTAGAGATCAGCGAGGGGAGAAGGTCTTTCAGGTTAAAGGCGATTTTCTCAAACTTCAACTTACCGGAATCAATGGCCGCGAGGTCGAGAATATCGTTGATGATCACTTTCAGATTTTCCGATGAATGCCGGATCGCGTTCAGGTACATTTCGCGCTCTTCCGGATTTTGATTCTTGCTGAGCAGGCCGGCAATCCCGGCAATCCCGTTAATTGGAGTCCTGATTTCGTGACTGATATTGGCAAGAAACTGTTCCTTCGCTTTTTGAGCACGAAGTAACTCCACTGCATCGTCCTTACGTTGGGTGATATCGCGACAGTCAAGTATCAGTCCGGGTAATCCCTCTTTGTTTTTTAAATTGATGGCATTGAATTCGAGAAACCGGTAGGTTCTGTCTTTGCAGAGAAACTGAAACTCTACCTTTTCTGTGTAGGCGCGCTTTTGCGTTTGCTTAAAACTGGTCTTGAATTCTTCCAGGGATGCTGGCAATACGAAGTCGAAAAAGTTCTTGCCGATCAGGCTTTTGGCGCGGTAGCCCAACGTTTCATGAACGGAGGCGTTGTGATAGAGAATCTTGCCGTCAAAATCGACAATAAAGATAATGTCAGAACCGTCTTCCACCACGGCTTTGTAGAAACTACCTTTTCTGACGTACGTCTCCAGTTTTTTCATATGCCAGCGTCTTCCATTTCTTTAAGGTAGCGATACAGCGAAGATTTGCCAATGTCCAGTCGTTTGGCTACTTCCAATACATTGTTATCGTATCGATTCAGAAAATGCCGGATGATGCGATACATGTACGCCTGCATGGTCATTTCCTGGTAAAGAATGGATTCGGTTCGGCCTGAACTGGTGAACGTGATATCCTGTTCGCGGATTTCGTTGCCTTCGGCCATCACTGCGGCCAACTCGATCACTGATTTCAGCTCACGGATGTTTCCCGGGAACGGGTACTCCAATAATTTCTTCTGCGCGGCTTCATCAAGCCTGAATTTGGGAAGTTGGTTTTCTTTCGAAAAATGATCGAGGAAGTGTTTTGCAATCAGGAGGATGTCGTTTCCACGTTCCCGAAGGGGCGGAAGGTGTACCGGTAGTCCCAGTAATCGATAATATAAATCTTCCCGGAATTTGCCTGCCTTTACTTCCTCCGCCAGGTCGCGGTGTGTAGCCGTTATAACCCGCACATCCAGCTTGATCACTTGGTTGCTCCCGATGCGGGTAACTTCACGCTCCTGGAGTACCCGTAGGAGCTTGGCCTGCAGGCTGGGGTCCATTTCACCAATTTCATCGAGAAAGATCGTTCCGCCATCTGCCTCTTCGAACTTGCCGATCCGCCTGGTCATGGCTCCTGTGAAGGCGCCTTTCTCGTGCCCAAACAGTTCACTTTCAATTAGTTCTGACGGGATGGCCGCGATGTTCACGGCAATAAAGGGTTTGTTTTTACGTTTGGAATTGTAGTGTATCGCCTTGGAAACCAGCTCTTTACCGGTCCCTGTTTCACCCGTTATGGAAACCGAGATGGTGCTTTTTACCGCCTTCTCCAGCATTCCGAATACCCGTTTGATCGCAGCACTGGTTCCGACAATGCTCTTCTCAAATTCATATTTCTCGGAGATTTCACGCTTCAGGTGATCGATCTCCTTAATAAGGGATTGTTTATTGCGGGCATTGTTAATCGAATTTAATAACCGGTCTTTAGTATCCTGATCCTTAGTGATATAATCGAACGCACCGCTCTTTAGAAGTTCAACAGCCGTACCGATTTTCTCCTGGGCAGAAACGATGATTACACTGATATTCGGGTCGTAATTTTTGATCTGCTCCAATACCTGCTGCCCCGGCATGTCCGGGAGTGAATAATCGAGCGTAATGACGGACGGGTTCTTTTGAAGGTTGTTTATACAGTCCTTGCCTGTGGTAAAGAACTCTACCTCAAAATCGGGATTTAACCCCAGCACATATCGAATAAATTTAGTGTAGGCCTGATCGTCCTCCACTACAAAGATTTTCACCGGTTCTTTCTCGTACATGTGCGTATATTGAGGGAGTTAAAAATACAGCAGTTTTTCAAATAGTTAAATGGCTTTGAAAAACGTTTATTTGGCATCTTTTGGAACAAAATGTAGTATATGGTAGCGGAATTGTCGAAACTTTCATCAGGCGAGCAGGAGCTGGTATACAAAGCACCTCTTTTGGTCTGCATTCTTATCGCGGGTGCCGATGGAACCATCGACCGCAAGGAAATCAAAAAGGGTATCAACATCGCGCAGAAGAAACAAAAAGGATCGGATTCGGTATCTGTTTTGTTCAAAGAACTGGCGCAGGATTTTGAAGATAAACTCAAAATCATCGAGCAAGGGTATCCGTACGAGGCAACCCAACGAACACCCCTTATTTCAGATGAACTCGGTCAGCTTAATGCGTTGTGGACCAAGATGCCGCAAAGTTTTGCAAAAGGCTATTATGATATGTTGCTGATGCTCGCAAAAGAGGTAGCATCATCTTCCGGTGGACTGCTCGGCATGAATTCAATCGGGTCGGAAGAAGCGCGACTCATCAAGTTAACCATGATTCAAAATCCTGTAGCCGGATGATCAACCGTTCTGTACTCGGCAGTGTGGTTATACCGCTGAGGCTTGTTTTTTTAATGTGGCTTTTCTTTTTTCTGGAGTTTAATTTTGAGTTGCCGTCAAGTGCGTTCGGAATTCATCCCCGGTCGTTGATCGGATTGATTGGAATCCTGATTGCACCCATGTTGCACGCCAACATTATCCACCTGATCTCGAATACGTTTCCATTGCTGTTCCTGGGCGGAGTGTTGTTCTATTTTTATCCCCGCATTGCGGTGACTGTTTTTTTCAGGGCGTATTTCTGGACAAACATCCTGGTTTGGCTCTTTGCGCGAAATGCCAATCATATTGGTGCGAGCGGATTGGTGTACGGAGTTGCATTTTTCCTGATATTTTTTGGATTATTGCGAAGGGATTTTATGTCGCTGATGATTTCAATTGTTACGATTATGCTCTATGGAGGAGTCTTTTACGGAGTGTTGCCCAGCGACCCTAATATTTCATGGGAGTCGCATTTCGGAGGTGCACTTGTGGGAATAACCTCTGCCGTAACATTCAGCGCAAAAAGAAAGGTTGATTAATGGACGCGTCTGTAAGAAAGATATTAAGCGATGCCAAGGCCGGAAAATTCAGCCCGGTGTACTTCCTGCAAGGCGAGGAGCCTTACTTCATTGATGTTATTGCCGACTACATTGAAAAAAACGCCTTGTCGGATGCTGAAAAAGGATTTAACCAGGTGGTGGTTTACGGAAAGGATGCCGCGATGGCTACCATCCTGACACATGCTCGGAGATTTCCGATGATGGCGCAATTCCAGGTGGTGATTGTCAAAGAGGCGCAGGAAATCCAGGATCTTAACAAAGAAACAGGGGCGAGGTTACTCCTGGAATACCTGAAGCAACCAGTGCCGAGTACGGTGCTCGTTTTTTGTCACAAGCACAAGAGCCTTGACAAGCGAAGGGAGCTCGGTAAGAACATCGAAAAGCTGGCGACTTCGCTGACATCAAAAAAGCTATACGATAATCAACTGCCCGACTTTCTTTCGGAGTATGCCCGCGAGCGAGGTATTGCGATCGATGACCAGGCCGTGCGTGCCTTGTGTGAGTTTGTGGGGAATGACCTGAGCCGCCTCACTAACGAGGTCGACAAGTTAACCATCTCGCTGAAGGCGGGCGAACCGATAACGGCAACGCACGTGATGCAGCAGGTGGGGGTAAGCAAAGAGTACAATATCTTCGAGCTGCAAAAAGCAATTCTCCAGAAAAATTCGCTGAACGTGGCGAAGATTGTCAACTACTTCGAGAGCAATACGAAGAAGAATCCGGCCATTCCTACGGTTGCGTATCTCTATTCATTTTTTAGCAAGGTTTTGCTGGCGTCACAGGCTCCTGACAAGAGTGAAAAGGGGCTGGCTAGTGCGCTGAAAGTGAGCCCGTATGTGATCCGTGATTACAGTCTTGCTTTACAGCAGTTTTCACCCGACAGGATCCTTCGCAACATTTCCCTGCTGAAAGAAGCCGACCTGAAGCTAAAGGGTGTTAATGCCGGCACGACTTCGGAGGGACAGATTTTGCGTGAACTCATTTACCGCCTGATTCATTAAACCGCGTTAACGCTTCAACTTTTTTACGTAACTTTGACTCATCGCCACACGGCAAAGGCACAGCAGATTTTCAGACGGAGTTTTTGCTGCCTATTTTTTGGTCTTATTCTTGCAATATTTTTTAAGCCTTGATGTTATTCATTAAATCCTTTCATGTGAGGTTAGCAAGTTCGATTCTCAGCATTCTCCTGGTCACAACGTTTAGCGCAATCGGGCAGGATCAACTGTCCCGCTCCAAAACCGAAAATCTCTACAAGAAAGGCACCGAGCTCGTAAGTCATTCCAACTTCAGCGCAGCCCGAGTAGTCTTTTCCGACTTTCTCAAATACGCAGCGCCTACCGATGCCCGCAGGGCAGATGCAGCGTATTTCATTGCGTTAAGTGCATTAAAGCTCGGCCACTCGGATGGTGAAAAGCTGATCGCAGATTTCATCTCTCACAATCCCTCCAACCCCAGAAGTGCCACCGCATATTTCGATTTGGCAAACTTCTTTTACGCTGAAAAAGAGTATACCAAAGCCATCGGCTACTACAGCAAGGTAAACTTTGCGGGCCTGAGTCAGGATCAGCAGGTGGAAGGATATTTTAAATGGGGCTACAGCTACTTTAACCAGAAGAAGCTTGACGAGGCGCTTGAAAAATTCAACGCAGTGAAGTTACAGGAGAGTCAGTTTGCGCCTGCGGCCAACTATTATGCGGGATTCATCGAATACTCAAAAGGAAACTATGCTGACGCGCTCGCGGATTTAAAGCGCGCGGAAGCAAATGCTTCATATTCTAACATTGTTCCTTCGCTGATCGCAAGTGTCTACTACAAGCAGCGCAAGTATGATGAGTTAATTAACTATGCCGCCTCACTGGAATCAAGGTCGGCTCAAATTTCCAATTACAGTGAAATATCGATGCTTGTTGCCGATGCCTACTACTACAAGCGTGACTACACGAAGGCTGCAGCAGCGTATGAGATTTATCTCGAAGACAATCAGGCGAAAGCCGAAAATGCGATGCTCTTCCGTGCGGGTTTTGCAAACTATTCATTAGGTCAGGATGCGAAGGCAATTACCTACTTAAAAACCTCTGCCTCCCGTCAGGATTCGGTGAGTTTTTATGCATCCTATTATCTCGGGATCCTGTATCTCAAGCAAGGCAATAAGCAATTTGCGTTGAACTCGTTCAACCATTCAAAGGGTTATACGGCTGACCGAAAGCTGGCGGAAGAGAGCACCTTTCAATATGCGAAGATTTCGTACGATTTGGGTAAAAGTGATGTGGCGATTACTGAGTTCGAAAAGTTTTTGGTTGCATACCCGGCCAGCGATCACAGTGTTGCCGTGCGGGAATTGCTCGCGCAGGCGTACGTGAATGGAAACAACTACAACAAAGCTATCGAATACATCGAAGCATTGCCCCGGAGAACACCAAGTGTGGATCAGGCATATCAAAAGGCCACGTACCTGAAGGGCTCCGAACTGTTTAATAAAGACGACTACGCGAACGCCGTTAGCTTTTTCGAGAAGTCGCTGGCGAGCCCCGTTGATCCGAAATATGTAGCACTGGCAAGTTTCTGGAATGGTGAAACCTACTCCATTGGCAGTCGCTTTGAAGAGGCGATACCTTTTTATCAGAAAGTTCTCATGATTCCCTCTGCAGAAGCGGAAGTAGTCACGAAAACCCGATACGGACTCGGGTATGCGTTCTTTAACCTGAAGCAATATGATCAGGCGCTTCTTAGCTTTAAAGAATTCGTGAACAAAAGCAATAAAGCGGGCGCTAACTATGCGGATGGTGTGCTGCGTCTTGCCGATTGTTATTTCGTGACCAAAGCGTATCCTGAGGCACTGGCCAACTACGAGAAAGCGCAGCAGTTGAAAACACCGGATGTTGACTACGTTTTGTTTCAGCGGGGGGTAATCAACGGGATTTTAAGAAAATATGCAGACGCCCGCACACAATTCTCCACGTTGATTTCCGGATATCCGAAATCACAGTATCGCGATGAAGCGCTGTTCCAGCGGGCCCAGTTTGAAATCGAGCAAAGCAACTATGCCGTAGCGATCAGTGATCTGACGCGGTTGATCAACGAAGGATCGCAATCCGGTTCGCGGTTTCTGCCCTATGCATACGAAAGAAGAGCGGCTTCGAATTACAACCTGAAGGCGTACGACAAAACCATTGCCGATTACGAGACCGTTATCAAGCAATATTCTTCACATCCTGTTGCCCGCCAAGTGTTGCTTCCGTTGCAGGAGGCGTTGAGCGTTGCCAAGCGGAGTGATGAGTACGATCAATACCTGGCGATGGTGACCAACGCTAACCCGGGTGGAAAGGACCTGGAGGTCATCAATTTCGAATCGGCGAAAAATCAATACTACAATCAACAGTACGCGAAGGCGATTACAAGTTTTTCAACCTTCCTGACTACTTATCCGTCAAGTGCGAAACTGGCAGAAGCAAAGTTCTACGTGGCCGAGTCGCATTATCGGTTACTGGAGTATGATAAGGCCATGGTCATCTATGCGGAGCTCGAAAACGACCCTACATCGCCCAATGCAAACAAGATTGCCGGCCGCATTGCCGAGATTCAGTTCAAGCAGGGTAAATATACGAACGCGGTTGTGAGTTATCACAAGGTTGAACGGTTTGCATCCAGCAAGAAGGATTTATATACAGCCTGGTCGGGCTTGATGGAGTCGTTCTATTTGCTTGCGCAATACGATTCGGTAACGACCTACGCCAACCTGATTCTTGAAAAAGGAAATGTTAACGCAGGTGCGCAGAATAAAGCATCGCTCTATTTGGGCAAGGCTGCCATGGCCAAGGGAGACTATGAAACTGCAAAGGATGAATTCCTGAATACACTCAACACTGCCCGCGATGAATACGGAGCTGAGGCCAAATATCGCATTGGCGAGATCTTCGCTCTCAGCAAGCAATACAAACAAAGCAACGAAACGCTGATTGGCATCAGCAGCAGTCCGGAGTTTTCGGTTTATGACGAGTGGGTCGGGAAGTCGTTCCTGTTGCTGGCGGATAACTACCTCGCGCAGGGTGATGCGTTTAACGCAAAGGCCACGTTGGAATCCCTGATTACGAATAATTTCCCGCTGCAATACATCCGCGATGCGGCAGCCGATAAATTGAAGAAGATTGCGGCTGATGAATTGAAAGAACAGCAAAAAGTAAAATCAGATACAACCGGAAAGTAACATGACGAAGTTTATTTCATATTCTTTTATCGCGGTTCTTTTACTTTCTGCCGGCACCGTGCTTGCCCAGAACCCAACGTGGGAGGAAGGCAAGGAAATGAAGGAAGTGGAGATTGAAATCATCCGCTCGCGTGAGAACACGGTTCCGAAGGCGAACCGGTTATTTGAAAAAATCCCGCCACGGCCGGTCGAGTTGTTAACGCCTCCGATCAGCTATGATTACAAAGTATTTAACTTTCAAACTCCTGAATTGAATCCCGTTGCACGACCTTTGCGGTTGAAGCAGGAGACTTCCTCACAGGCCTACCGGGGTTATTTGAGCGCGGGTCTCGGTAATTATTCCTCACAATATCTGGATGGATTTATCACGAACAAGGCTGATAAAAAGAAACTGCTGGGTGCGCACGTATTCCTTAACCGGTCGGGTAAGGGCCCTGTCGATGATGTAAATTCAGGCTCCGCCCACTCGGGCGTGTCGGCTTTTGCGCAAACGTTCGGTAAGGAGTTGGCCTTTGGCGCCAACATCGGTATTGAACAGCGCGGCACCCATTTTTATGGCTATCCTGACGGAACGGAGGTTGATCGGAAGGACATCAAACAGGCTTATACCTTGTTTAACCTGGGCGCGCAACTGATGAATGCCCGCAAGTCGGACTTCTCGTATCAGCTTGGCGGAAACTTCAGCTTTATCAACGACAAGTTTGAAGCAAAGGAGAGTACGGTCGATCTGCTGTTCACGGGCGCGTATAAGATTAACGATGAACAGGCGATCAACCTGAAGGCCGACTACTCGATCATCAACCGGAAAGATGTGGATGTTGAAGCAAAGGCCCGGAACCTGTTTCAGGTAAACGGTTATTATTCATTCAAAACAGAAAGTGATTTCTATCTGCAGGTAGGTGCAACGGTTGCGCTTGAGAACGATTCGATCGATTCAAAAGATTTTCATTTCTATCCGGATGTTAAATTAACCTATGCATTGAATGATGTGGTTGATTTTGTGGGATCGTTATCGGGCGGGATGGAGAAGGTTTCGTTGCAAACCTTATCGAACGAGAACATTTGGCTGGCACCTTCCATAGCTACCTTTCATACGAACAAGAAGTTTGATCTGAACGCAGGTATTCGCGCCAAGCTGGGTGGAAAAGTATTAGCCGGGGCCGGTATATCGTTCGCCACGCTTGAGAACCTGTACTTCTTTTTGAACGATCCTGCAGACCAGTCAAAATTCCAGGTAACCTATGATGAGGGTACAACCAAGCGGACGAACTTCTATGGTTCGTTGCTGTTTACCTATTCGGATGTTGCCAAGTTCTCGTTGCAGGGCGACTATTACACGTATGGCACCGACAAGTTGCCGGAGGCATGGCACAAGCCAACCTACCGCGTTACTGCGGGTGCTTCGTATAATCTGTACAAGAAGTTTATCTTCAATCTTGATATGATTGCACAGGGCGGGATGAAGGCATACGACTGGGATGATAACAAGACCATCAAATTAGATCCGGCTTTTGACCTGAGCTTCAAAACTGAGTACCTGATTTCCGATACCTTTTCGGCATTTGTCAATCTGAATAACATTGCATCGAACAAGTATCCGATTTTTTATAATTACCCCGTAAGGGGCTTTCAGGCGATGGCCGGCATAACGTGGAAGTTTAAGTGAGGGGTACGAAAGGCTTGGGGGCAAAGTTTGTAGGCCTCAAAAAATCGCTTAATTTTGTATGTTACCAACTTTTTAACCTTCATGGCAAGACGAAAGAAACCTACGGATGATGAAACGAATGAGAACCTCAACAAGTCGAACGATTCATCCGATGATACCTTTGGTTTACCGGATATTGAATACAAGCCGTTAGACCGGGTTGAAGAAACCACCACCGTTGTGGAAACAACGACTGTGTATTCTTCGAACGAGCCAGAACCTGAGAAGCAAAACGTTGTTACCGAAGAATACAATCAACCGGTTGCAACGGAAGAACAGCCATCATCCGAATTTGCATTTGAAGAAGAGCCTGCTCCCGTTTGGCCATGGGTAGTCGGAATTCTGCTTATTGTTCTACTGGCAGGCGGAGCGGCCTGGTATTTTGCGATTTACAAACCGAAGGCTGAAAAAGATGCGTTGGCCGCGCTTACTGCCGAGCGTGAAAAACACAAACAAGACAGTATCAGTGACGCAAATGCAAAATTGAAGGAGGCACGCCTTGCAGAAGAAAAACGCAAGGCTGATTCACTGAATGCGATTCCTAAAACCGGAGTTTTTGAAGCACTAACCGAGCGTACCGGACGTTATTACGTAGTGGTAGCCAGTGCGGTAGATGACGACCTGTTGGTTGATCATGCGAAAAAGCTGGGCGAGAAAGGCGTTAGCACAAAGCTTATCCCTCCGTTCAGAAAGTATAAGTTCTATCGCCTGACCATTGCCGATGCCGACACATTTGCCGGAGCGCAGCAGATTGCGGACTCGAAGAAGTCGGAGTATACCGATGCCCTCTGGGTATTGAAATACTGACGACCGGGTTGCCGGGAGAGATTTTTTAACTGCACCGGTATGATAACGGTGCAGTTTTTGCATCGTATGGATATAATTTTTTCACGATGACGCAGAAGGAGAAGAATAACAAAGTGATTGCCGCAGCCTCCACCATAGGCATGTACGCGGTATTGTTTCTGATCATGTTATTTACCGTGGCGTGGCGTACGCCATATCCACCCATTCCCGGAACCGGAAGTCAGGGGCTGTCATTGATTTTGGGTACAGATGATTTTGGAAGCGGGGATGTGCCGTTAGATGAGCCGGTAGGAACTGCTGAGCCGGAGAAACAAAAAGAGCAAACTCCGCAGGAAGACCCTAAAGAAGAAGTTAAACCTCAGCCTCAGCCGGAAGATGATGATAAAGACGTGGTGACGTCTACCGAAGAAAGCCCGGTAACTGTAAAGAAAGAAGAGCCTAAAAAGAAGGAAGAAAAGAAAGAGGTTAAGCCTGATCCGATTGTAAAAAAGGAAGAGACACCTAAAAAAGAGGAGCCTCAGCAACCGAAAACTGTATACAACCCGAATAAGAATACATCAACAACCGACACCAAAACCGGTACACCTGGCAGCAAAGGTGATGATGAAGGCAAGACCGGAGATAAGGGCGATCCGCGCGGAACACCAACCGGTGCTGTTTATAAAGGAAATCCGGGAACAGGCGGTGATGGAAATGGCGGGAGTGGTGGAACACGTCTCGATATGGCAGGATGGGCATGGGTGGAAATTCCGCAGGCTCCGAAACCGACAGAGAATGATCAATTTTCAGGTCAAGTGATTTTTGCTTTTGACGTAGATGAGACCGGTGAGATTGTCAACATCCGGAAAGAGTCGGGCAACCTGAGTTTTGAACTTGAGAAGAAATGCAAGGCTGCGCTTGAGAAGACTTCGCTTTACAAAACTTCACCAGGAGCAGCTCCTCCAAAGACCTCCGGACGCGTAACCTTTACGTTAAAGGTTCAATAAGCTGTTATCAAAATTTGGAATTTGACACCTGCCGAATGAGATTTGCAGCCTGTTAACTCCATGCTCAGCGACTACCCGCAAACACTCACGTACTTGTATGAAAACCTGCCCATGTTCCAGCGGGTTGGAGCAACCGCTTACAAAGCCGATCTTACAAATACCTATGCCCTGTGTGAAGCATTGGGCAATCCTCAGAATAAATTCAAATCCATTCACGTAGCCGGTACCAACGGTAAGGGCAGCACATCGCACATGCTGGCTTCGGTTCTTCAGTCGGCCGGATATAAAACGGGCTTATTCACGTCACCTCATTTAAAAGAATTCACCGAACGAATTCGCGTTAACGGAAAAGAGGCAACGCCTGAATTTGTCGTTGATTTTGTGAATCGAATCAAACCGGAAATTGAGCGTATTAAACCCTCTTTTTTTGAGATTACGGTGTCGATGGCATTCGATTACTTCGCTTCCCAACAGGTTGATATTGCGGTGATTGAAGTGGGCCTGGGCGGACGCCTGGATTCCACGAATGTGATTACGCCGCTGGTTTCGATCATCACCAACATCAGCTTTGATCATAAAGATATCCTGGGCGACACGCTGGAGAAAATCGCAGGTGAAAAGGCCGGCATCATTAAAAAGGGTGTGCCGGTTATTATCAGCCAGCGGCAAGCCGACGTGCAACACGTGTTTGTTAACAAAGCGCTTCAACATGAGGTACCTTTGTATTTTGCCAGTGACGAATACAGCGTAGTGTCGGCCGATAACCTGGTTGAGATAAAAAGAAACAACGAATTGTATCTCAATAAAATAGACCTTTCCCTAAAAGGAAGTTATCAAACCCTGAACGTGCCTGGAGTAATCAAATCGGTTGAGTTGTTGCGCACGCTTGGCTTTATCATCCCGGATGATGCACTCAAAACTGGCCTTGAACAGACCGTTGCTCGAACCGGGTTGAAAGGCCGATGGCAGCAATTGGGTGAACGCCCGCTGGTCATTTGCGACACCGGTCATAATGCCGGCGGTGTCCAGGAACTGGTTTCTCAAATCAACCAGCAGAAATTCGATAACCTGTTCATGGTTTGGGGGATGGTGAAAGACAAAGAACCGGATGAGGTGCTAAAGCTTTTACCGGGTGAAGCAACCTATTATTTTTGCCAGGCTTCCATTCCGCGAGCCATGGATGCACGTGTGTTACAGGCCGCGGCCCAACGGTTTGGACTTACGGGCGAGGTTGTTCCGGATGTGAATCAGGCCATTGCCCGGGCAAAGGCTGCCGCGGGTGAACGCGATTTTATTTTTATTGGCGGCAGCACCTTTGTGGTTGCCGAAATTGAGAATTTGTGAAAAGGAAACTCGAACGTTTTAAGGTGATCGAAAGTCAGCCCAATGTGGTTGAGCCCACCAAAGAATTTTATCACTCCATCAAGGGAAACTGGAATAAAGACTTTTTTAAGAACGATAATCCGATTACCGTGGAGCTGGCTTGTGGTCGCGGAGAATACACAATCGGGTTGGCGAAACTGTTTCCCGACAGAAATTACATCGGTGTTGATATAAAAGGTGAACGCATCTGGAAGGGAAGCACCACGGCAACGGAGAATAATCTAACCAATGCTGCATTTCTGCGCACGATGATCTTGCTGGTGGAGAATTTTTTTGCGGAAGGTGAGATCAGTGAAATCTGGATCACGTTTCCGGATCCACGGCCGCGCGTTCGCGACATCAAACGCAGGCTTACCAGCGCGCGGTTTTTGTCGATCTACAAGCGACTGCTGAAACCCGGTGGTTATGTGCGGCTCAAAACTGACAATACCGGGTTTTACGAGTTTACGCTGGAGGAACTTTCGCAGCGCGATGATATTGTTGATCTCACGTTCACAGACGATGTTTACAATTCCGAACTCAGGCCGGAATGTTTCGACATCAAAACGAAGTACGAGCAAATGTTTGCGGCAAAAGGTGAGCGGATCAAATACCTCCGTTTTCAGTTTAAATGATGTAATTCAGCACTTTTTTGAAGTAACAATTCCATAACAGGGCAGTGACAGGCGGGTAATCCCGGGACTATACCTTTGGTTTCAAGTAGAAACTTCTTTTAGGTTAGGTATCCCGGAGGAATTACGGGCCTTCGGGATTACTTTTAACACACCATGGGCAAACGTAAAAAACGGCAGGTCGACATTGTAGTCATTTCCGATGTCCACCTCGGCACATTCGGATGTCATTCCGAAGAACTGCTCCGCTACCTCAAAACCATCAAGCCGAAGAGAGTTATCCTGAATGGCGACATCATCGACATGTGGCAATTCAGCAAACGCTACTGGCCCAAATCGCACATGCAGGTTGTGAAACACATCACCGGCTGGCTGGCCAAAGGCGTGAAGATCATTTATCTGCCCGGCAATCACGATGAGATGCTGCGCAAATTCAAAGGACTGAAGATAGGATCGTTCCGGATTGCCAATAAAGTTGTATTGAATCTCAACGGCAAGCGCGCCTGGGTTTTTCATGGCGATGTGTTTGACGTGACGATGCGGTATTCGAAATGGCTGGCTAAGCTGGGAGCGGTTGGTTATGACACGCTCATTTTGATCAACGCGTTTGTTAACTGGTGTCTGGAGAAACTCGGGCGCGAGAAGATTTCACTTTCCAAGAAGGTGAAAGACAGTGTGAAATCGGCTGTGAAGTTTATCAACAAGTTCGAAGATACCGCAGCCGACATCGCCATCTCCAACCAATATGATTACGTGGTGTGCGGGCACATCCATCAGCCAGAAATGCGACAAATTCTAACCGAGAAAGGGTCAGTCATGTATTTGAACTCCGGCGACTGGGTTGAGAACCTCACCACGCTGGAGTATGCCAACGGAGAATGGAGGATTTATCGCTACAAGGATGATCCGATTGCAAATTCTGTTAAATTGCCCAAGCGACTCGAACACAAGCTCGACAACGATGAGATATTCCGCGACCTGGTGAACGAGTTCCTTACCGTAAAAAAGTGAAAATACTCTACGCAATTCAGGGCA
>JAEUUJ010000042.1 GCA_016786495.1 Cyclobacteriaceae bacterium | reverse complement strand
GGCATTTTTGTTGGCAGTCCGTTCTTCTCACCATTCAAATCCATGAAGCCCGACTCCGCCTGGATTACCGCATCATAGCCGACACGATCATTGTCTGATCCATACCCGGTAATCTGTCCATAAATCAAAGCCGGATTGATTGCTCGAAGCTGCTCGTACGACACGCCTAACTTCTGCGCATCGCCTGGCTTATAACTGGCAATGACAATGTCTGACTTGGCTGCGAGTTTGTGAACGATCGCCACTCCCTCCTGCGAGGTAAGGTCAACCGCAACAGATTTCTTTCCCCAGTTAACCGAACAAAAATAAGCCGACCGGTCATCCGTAAGTTCGGCACTACCCTTCCACGTGCGGGTAACATCACCTCCTGTCTTCAGATTTTCAACTTTGATTACGTCAGCGCCAAGCTCTGCGAAAAATTGACCTACGCTTGGTCCGGCCAGCACCGAGGCAAGTTCCAATACCCTGAGATCTCCAAACATTCGTAATCGCGTTTATAATCGTTGACAAAAATGCCACGAATAACTATTACCTAATAACTGTTACTAAAAAGAATCATTTGTCGCATTTTTGTGTTTTCTCTCAGTCAAAAAACCTCTTTCATGCGCTTTTTAGCCCTTTTTGCCCTTGCTTTCGTACTTTTCTCCTGCTCAACGCCCGAGATAAAAACCGGTTCGTGGCGCGGTGTGCTGGAAATCCAGGGTCAGAAACTCCCCTTCAACTTTCGAATCGTCAACGACTTTTCAAAGGGGTATGACGCGTACCTGAAAAATGCCGGGGAAGAGTTGTTACTCGATGAAGTGACGATGACGGGCGACTCGGTGAACATGGTGCTGCACGTGTTCGATGCACAACTTCGTGCCGCAGTCGAAGGAAACACACTCAACGGTTTCTTTACGCTCAATTACAATCCGGGCTATAAGGTACCATTCACCGCTACGCTCGGTGAAGCATATCGGTTCAAACCAACCGACACAACAGCAAACGCCACGAATTTTTCGGGTAAATACCAGGTTGTATTCGTGAATGAAACGGATACGACACAAGCCATCGGTGTGTTCAATCAAACAGGCAATTACGCAACCGGTTCATTCCTCACATCAACGGGCGACTACCGGTACCTGGAAGGTGGCGTATTCAACGATACGCTTTTCCTAAGCACGTTTGACGGTAACCATGCCTACTTGTTCAAGGCAGTCAGGAACGATTCGACACTCACGGGCGATTTCTGGTCAGGAAGATCGTATCACCAATCGTGGACGGGTGTAAAAAATGAAAACGCTTCCCTGCCAGACGCAGAATCGCTCACATATCTGAAACCCGGTTACGAGACACTTGATTTTAAATTCCCGGACCTGAACGGAAAGCCCGTAACGCTAAAAGATGATCGTTTCAAAAATAAAGTGGTCGTGCTGCAGCTTTTCGGAACCTGGTGTCCGAACTGCATGGACGAAACAAAATATCTTTCCCTGTGGTACGATAACAACAAAGACCGCGGAGTTGAAATTCTCGGACTCGCTTTCGAACGGAAACCCGACTTCACGTACGCCACCGAACGCGTTACTAAAATGAAAACGAAGTGGGGTGTGAATTATGATTTTGTGATTGTCGGGGTTGACGACAAACTAAAAGCAGCCGGGGCGCTACCTGCATTGAACACGATTGTCGCGTTCCCGACTACCATTTTTATCGGAAAGGACGGAAAAGTAAAACACATCCATACCGGATTCGAAGGGCCCGGCACAGGTGTGTACCATGAACGCTGGAAGCAACGCTTCAATGAGATTATCAACGAGCTGTTGAGCGAGGAGCTGGCGGCTAAGAAATAGTAATTTATCATCAGGTTTATCGGACAACAAAGATGAGCAAACGCGTAGTAGTCGGATTATCAGGCGGAGTGGACTCCAGCGTAACAGCATACCTGCTGAAGGAGCAGGGGTATGAGGTTATCGGCATGTTCATGAAGAACTGGCATGACGATTCGGTTACCATTAGCAACGAATGCCCGTGGCTTGACGACAGCAACGATGCCATGATTGTGGCGCAACACCTCGGCATTCCTTTTCAGGCAATTGACCTCAGTGTAGAATACAAGCAACGCATTGTCGATTACATGTTTGCGGAGTATCAACGCGGCCGCACTCCAAACCCGGATGTGTTGTGCAATCGTGAAATCAAATTCGACATTTTCCTGAAAGCAGCCTTAAAGCTGGGTGCCGACTATGTTGCCACCGGTCATTATGCCCGCAGGGGTGAAATCGAAGTGAACGGTAAAAAGGTTTATCAACTCCTGGCTGGAAAAGATCCCAATAAAGACCAAAGTTATTTTCTGTGTCAGCTTACGCAGGAACAGCTTTCGCGCGCGTTGTTCCCGATTGGTGAATTATTGAAATCCGAAGTTCGTGACATCGCCAAAAAAGCCGGTTTGGCTACGGCTGAGAAAAAAGACTCGCAGGGCTTATGCTTTATCGGAAAGGTGCATCTCCCCGATTTCCTGCAGCAAAAACTGCTGCCTAAAAAAGGCAAGGCGATTGAAATTGGTGCAGATGCTTCCGTTTTTAAAAACGGTAAAAGCAATTCTGATATTGAGCACCTTACCGAACCGTTCACATTCACTCCTGAACTTGGCAACGTGATCGGTGAACACAACGGTGCGCATTATTATACAATCGGTCAGCGTAAAGGCCTCCACATTGGCGGCAAGCCAAAACCTATGTTCATCATTGGAACAGACACAGACAAGAATGTGATTTACATGGGCATGGGGGAAGATCATCCGGGGCTGCATCGTAAAGGACTATTCATTCCGGCAGCGGATGAGCATTGGGTACGCCCGGACCTTGCGTTGAAGAACGGTGAACAAAGAAATTACATGGCGCGCATCCGCTACCGGCAAAAGCTTGAGCCCTGTACACTACACAAACGAGAAAACGGACTTTACATCATTTTCGAAACACCCCAGAAAGCAATTACTCCCGGGCAATTTGCCGCATGGTATGAAGGTGAAGAACTGATTGGATCGGGTGTAATCAGTTAGTTCCGCAACGCTTTCCGCAAGGCACTGGCCTCCGAGTACCCCAGCATCCTGGCAACTTCGCGAACACGCACATCATCTTGCTTCAACAACATCGTAGCGAGTTCTTTTCGGAGACGGGATGAAAGTTCACGAAAACTTGTTCCCTCTTCCGTCAGCTTGCGCTGAAAAGTTCTCAGGCTCATGTTGAGCTTCCCGGCCACCATGGCTGCCGGCACAATCTGTCCCCGAAACTCATCGGCAAGCACGTTTCGCACGATATCAGAAAATGAACTGTTGCGTTTACGCGCGGTGATCTTCTCACGGACGATCTTGTCAAAAAGGGCAAACAGCGATTGGTCATAGCTCGCCACCGGCAGATTAAGATCGGACGTTCTAAACCGCAAAACGTTTTGCTTTTCGTTAAAGCGCACAGCTCCAAAAACCCGTTCATACTCCGTAAACAACTTAGGCCTTGAGAACGCAAAGGTTGTTTGAAGCGGGGTAACTTTTTTGCCCGACAAAAGATAAAAAACGTTTAGGGTGCCGGCCATCGCCTGCTCAACAGCCTGCCGGGCCGAGTGTTGCGATACCGTGATCCACAGTTTGGCAGGCTTGTACGTTAACACCGTTTCATCCCGACCAATCGAAATCGCGTAGTGAAACATGTCCGTTGCCAGCGCTGCGTGACGACAAACTTGTTGATAGGCGGTCAATAAATCGGGACTGCTTTGCATCAGGTGCCCGATCAAACCCAGAATGGAAGGCGTGCTGGTTTCACCGAGATGAAGTCCGAGTAACGGATCACCCGTATGCGCAAGCGCAAGCTCCCACGATCGGTAAGCCGTTTCAAAAGGCACAGCGCGACCGGAGTCATTTAAATCCGAAACCGAAAGCTGCAACGCATCACACAGTTCGTTTACCCTTGCGCCACGCGAGGCAGCACCGTACAAGATGTCGCGGATGATGGGCATGTGTGCATACATGGCGCAAAATATCTCTTTTTTGGCACAAACTGCACCCACGCCCGCGAGGATGTATGCGTTAAACCGGTCAAAAAAGCATTTATGATCATCAAAAGAATCTCGCAGGTGTTTCTTGGGCTAATGGCCCTGGCCTTTTGCAAAACCGGCATCGAAGCGCTGATCGATCCCCAGGCGGTATTGGCGAATGTTGGAATTGAACTGAACAATACCGCGGCATTAAGTTCTATGCGCGCAGTGTACGGCGGAATGCACGTTGTGTTTGGCTTGTTCTGTGCGTGGGGAATTTTTAAGAACCAGTCGGCTGCGCTGGTTTTGATCATTCTCTACACGACCGGATTTGTGGCAGGTCGGTTAGTAAGCTGGACAGCAGACGGAACACCAAACGACTTTGTTATTACGTGGTTGATTGTTGAGGCATTTTCACTGAATGTATGTGCAGCCTTACTGTTCCTGATCCGGAACCGGGAAAAGGCTACGACTCCTTAAAGCCGGAAACCCCACCCGAGACAATAAACTTCATGGCCACCGGACCGGATACGTTCAGTGGCTTGATGTTTTCTTTGGGCACTACGAAATGATCTCCCGCGAACGCGTACGACTGTGGGAAATAAACAACCACCATATCGTTAAGGCCCAGCATCGACAAATCATTTTGCGTAATAAAGCCGATACGATGAAGCTGATTTTCTTTGTTGATGCGGACCAAAACAGGCTTATCGAATTTCTTTTTGTCGCCCACGAAGGCATCGAGTAAATCCTTGACCGAAGAATAGATCAGTTTGACAAACGGAATGTGACTCACCATTCCCTCAAACCAGGTAACAAGTGTTTGAAACAGGAAGTTTGAGGTAAAGTATCCGAACAGCGTAATGGCCACAATGATGATTGCGAAGCCCAGTCCGGGATACGGAAGCGGGATTAATCCATCGAGCCACGAGAACGAAAGGAAAATCACATACACCGTGGCCACCAGCGGCACGATAAAAAGTGTTCCGCTGAAAAAATACCGGACAACCTTTCGGAAAGAAGTTTCGATTCGTGCCATCAGGTAGTTTTTAATGCTTTGCTCACGGCCTGACGCACCACTTCATCCACTTGTTCATCCACTGTAATGTGCGTAGTGTCGATCACGATTGCATCAGGTGCCTGGCGCAGCGGGCTCTCCTTGCGCGTGGTGTCGATCTTGTCGCGTTGAGCGATATTTTCAATTACTTCATCAAGGTCAACCAGGCGATCATTTTCAAGAAGTTCTTTTTGTCTGCGAACCGCCCGTACAACCATATCGGCTGTCATGAAAAATTTCAATTCTGCATTCGGAAAAACTACCGTTCCGATGTCGCGGCCATCCATCACGATCGCCTTCTCCTTTCCCATCCTGCGCTGTTGTTCTACCATCGCTATCCGAACGTCCTTAATCGCGCTTACCGGGCTTACCTTTTCAGAAATGCGCATTTTGCGAATCTCCTTTTCAACGTTCAGGTTGTTAAGATAGGTCTCCGACATACCTTTCGAATTCACTTTAAACGCAATGTGAATCTGCGAAAGCGCTTTAAGAATTTCCTTCGGATTAGAGAGCGAAACGTGGTTATCCAGAAAATATAAGGTCACCGCGCGGTACATGGCTCCCGAATCGATGTAGCGGTATCCTAAAATACGCGCGACTTCCTTAGCCGTAGTACTTTTTCCGCAGGCCGAGTAGCCATCAATCGCGATCACCATTTTTCGGAACTTACTCATCAGCAATCTTTTGTAGGACAGGGAATCGGTTTACCCGGTTTCAGCTTCTTGTGATGCTTGTTATGCGATCCGCAGCTTACGATCACCGCGAGGGCAAGAACAAAAACAATTGTTTTTTTCACGTTTAGCGCATTTTTCACCTGAAAGTTATAACGTCAGCAGGGAATTGAAAACTGTTTCCCGATAATAACTTTTCAGGTGACTTTGCCTACGCTGTAAACGATTACGAAGCCCGTTTTGCGGCATGGGATAACCCTTGTGTACGGAATTCGTTAACTTGTACGATCACGGGATTTTTTATGGAAAACAAGGAAGAACAAGGTAAAGCCGAAAAAGCCTTTAAGAACTTCGGCAAACGTCTGGATGACTTCGTGGTCGAAGTAAATGAAGCCAGCGAACATCTTCAGAAAGAACTCAAGTCGCGTTTCGAAGAACTGAAAGAATCAGCCGAAGAACTCAAAAAGCAGGCAAAAGATAAGGAACGCTGGAAGGAAGTTGAAGCCAACCTGAAAAAGGCAGGTGAACAACTCAACAACGCGTTTAAGGCGGCCTTTACCAAGAAGAAGGAAAGTCAATAGTATCGCAACAGCTAATCCAGATCTTTAGTCCTTAGTTAAAGTTGAAAAACCCAACCACTAAAGACTAAAGATCAAAGACATAAACTGCTGGTGCGACTATATTTTCACATTCTTCCACTTTCCTCTCCGGAAGATGAGAATCGCAGCAATGGCCATCGCTGATTCGGCCGAAACGATTGCGATATATGCGCCTGTTGTTTTGAAATCCAGTACAATCGCCATCAGGTAAGCAAATGGAATCTGGAAAAGCCAGAATCCAAACACGTTCAGTATGGTGGGCGTAAGCGTATCGCCCGCACCATTAAACGACTGAATAATGACCATCCCATACGCATAAAACACATATCCCAGACTGACGATTTTCAGGCATTGCATTCCGCTCTGTAAAACCGTAGGATCGTCCGTATAAATTCCGACAATCGGTCCGGCAAGCGTATAGAAAATAACAGTTACAATCCCCAGAAAGATCATGTTCAGGAAAGCCGAACGATAAACAGACTTCTCGGCACGCTCAGGTAATCCCGCTCCCAGATTTTGCCCCACAAGCGTTGCTGCTGCATTAGCCATTCCCCAGGCAGGCATAATAGCAAACACGATTACACGAATACCGATGGTATAACCAGCCAACGCTGCACTTCCAAACGTAGAAATAATGCGAACCAGAAATATCCAACTTGCAGAGGCGATGATAAACTGACCGGTGCCTCCGGCCGAAACTTTGATCAGCCGCCAAATAATATCCCACCGCACCGCCAGGTTATTAACGTTTAACCGGATCAAACCTTTTCCCCTGGTAAGGTGATAAACCTGATATAAAACGCCCGTTCCCCTGCCAATCATGGTAGCCACCGCTGCACCCTGAACACCCATTTTTAAAACGAGGATGAATATTGGCGCCAAAGCAATGTTCAGACTGTTGGAAATGATAAGCGACCGCATTGCAATAGCTGCGTTACCCGCTCCCCGGAAAATACCGTTGATGATGAAGAGCATCACAATCGTGATGTTTCCAATCAGCATCAATCGGGTATAGCCCGAATTATTTTGAATGAGCGACTGGCTGGCACCCATGAGATGAAGAATGTCCGTTGCAAACAGAATCCCCACTACACTGATCAGTAACGAAAGTCCGATGCCGATATAGATAGCTTGCGCTGCCGCAACCTGTGCGGCCGGAATATCTTTCTCTCCCACCCTTCGCGCCACCATAGCCGTTGCACCCATGCTGATACCCATGGCCAGAGAATAGATAATCGTGAGAACAGATTCCGTTAAGCCAATGGTTGCAATAGCATCATTGTCACCGAGGCGACTCACAAAGAAGATGTCGACAACCGCAAACAGCGATTCCATGAGCATCTCGAGTACCATTGGAACGCTGAGCAAAAAAATTGCCCGGTCAATGCTACCCTCGGTAAAATTTTCTTCTTTACCCTGGATAGCCTGTTTAAGTAAACGAAAAAAAGAAGTCAGTTTTGTAGAAAATGACATACAAACCCAGTTAATAAGTTATGAATGAATTAAATACCCCGCACAGCGCGGGTGTTGGAAAGTAAAATTGGCGGAGTGCCAAGTCGTCCAGTCCGTAGACAGGACTCAGAATACCAACTTCATGGTTCGTTGTCGATTAATGAATTTGCTTACGCAAAGATGTTGAAAATGGTTACAGAATAATGAGCGGCCGCGAAAAAATTATTTTGTGCGTTACTTTTCATTCGATTCACGCACGATTTCAAGAATCGGACGATCATTGATCATCAGTTCCCGGATAATTCCCTCGCCGTTTTTCAACCGTATGAGTGCATATGCGACTTGCGCGGAATCACGTTGCGTTTGCCAATACACACGTTCGGTCTCAGACGCTTTGGATTCCTCGACATAAAATCGATCAAACGAAAAGTTCAGACTGATCGATTGCCTTCCATTATAAATGGATGCATAATTCACACGTGTTTTCAGGATGTTATCGGCCGCATCGGTCGGGTGACCGGGATAAAGCTTGCTGATCCGGGCGAAACCGGCAGAATCAACCGATAGCAGCGCGTAAACTTCTTCGCCATCTGAAAACTTGTAGGTGGTATCGGTCTCAAACTGCTCAGCATCAAAGCGCAGTGTTACGTATTTACCCCGGAAAGGATCAGACGGATCAATCGGGGCCGTCCTGAACTTATATTCCGTGCCGGAAGTCAACACCGATTCACTTTCAATAATCATCTTAATGGGCACAGCCCATTGGGCGAGCACCATCAGGGCAAACGCCGGAAGTATCAGTTTTTTCATGGCTGTTGATCCCTCCTTTTTTTAATCATCCTGTAATTCAGCGCGAAAAAGCCAAGGCCTACGGCTACAAACAGCAATCCCCTGACTACAAACGTGAGGTCCGTGTCAAAAAAACGGCAGATGATCAGCAGCGTAAGAATCACCAGCCCGTAATTCATCCTTCCGAGATGATCAGCCTGCGAACCTTCGCGGATGGTGTAGATCGCCAGTACCAGAATAAATATGTTCACCAGAACCTGTGTGGACGCGGGATTATTAACCCCGAGCAAAAACAACATCAGGAATACGGGTACAACGTAGCTTTTCGAAATAAGTGTTTTGGCGCCCGTGCGCTTGTTGAGCACCACAAAGAACAATACGCTAACACCCAGGAGAAGCAAACACACCAACAGTTCGGAGGAGCCCGGCCAATCATCGAATGTTTGGTGAGCAATGTAATCCCAATACCAATCAAAACTCAACGACAGCAACAGCACCACACTCCCGAAACTCCCAAGTATGAGGTACGCATTGGCGAACAAACGGGTTTCCTGAAACACAGAAGTTTGCGCAAACAGGATAAACACACCAAACAAGAAAATATACGCAGGCATGATAAGTTCCCATGCATCTTCTGTGAATGTACCCAGTACAATGGTTAGCGAAATAGCCACAATCCAATGGTGCAGGTTCGTGTTATTGGAGTGGATGGCCGTTTTGCATCGTTGCCAATAAAACGGCACAGCGGCCAGTGCGAGCAACCAGTATTTGTAAACGATACCACTATGGAATTGAAAGTATCCATCTTCGCACGCGTACCAGGTAATCCCCATCCAGAACAACAACGACACAGCCGATGATTGCATGACATAGATGACCGGCAACGTAAGCAGCATCCACACAAATAAAAAGTTACCGAAGTTTCCTTCGATGTGGTACACCTGACTAACAATCGAAATGGCTGTCGCAATTGCAAACATCACAAACACGGACGCACCTTCGCGCCAGGCGATACTAGCCGATTTTTTCTCAAGCAGATACCCGCACAATGCCTGTCCGGCCAATAAGGGTAGCAGTGCCACCGCCAACTTGATAAATTTTGGCAGGTTATCCCAATTGTGCGCCAGAATTAAAATAATACCCATGCCCACAAGCAACGAACCCAAAACTCCAAAGATGATCACCAGCCGGTTATTGGGTGGCTGCGGTTTTCGGCCATAGTAATTCCGAATCCGGGATGCATCCTCTTCGGTAATCACCTGCTGGGAAAGCAACTCGTCCAGATCGTCCAGTATAGAATTGCGCATGCTGAAAGCGGGGTAAGACAGCCTAAAGTACCAAAAAATACATTAAAAATACCGTGACGAAACGCGGGTTACTGTATTATTGATTTTAAGTATCTTAAACCCGAACCCGCAACCCGAGTATGTCGGAACAAGAAATCCGTGAAGAGTACAGTATTCTCGAGAAATCGCGGACCAATCCCGATGCGTTCGGCTTGCTGTATAAAAAATACTTCGACCGGATTTTCAGTTTCATCTACCGGCAAATTGATGATGAAGACGTAGCGGGAGATTTGTGTTCACAAACATTTCTCAGCGCACTTAACAATGCCGGAAAGTTTACCTTCCGGGGCGTTCCGGTTTCTGCGTGGTTCTATAAGATTGCCGCCAACGAGGTAAACCGCTACTACCGCAAACGCAAGCGTGCGAAAACGTTCAGCCTGGAAGAAGGTATTGTGCGAACGCTCTACGAACAAGCCAACGATGGCTGGGACGAAGAAATGATTGAACGCTTGCTGGGCTACCTGGCCGAACTTCCGGCCGAAATGCTGGAAGTATTGAACCTGAGATTTTTTGAGGACAAAGATTTCAAGGAGATTGCTTTTATCCTCGACATCACCGAAAGCGGAGCAAAGATGAGAACGTATCGTGCGCTGGACAGCCTCCGCAAAAATTTTAAATTGAAGATCAAATACGATGGGAAAGGTTGAAATTAAAATACGGAAGAAAATCCTGACTCCGGACAACCTGCAACAATACAGGAACTATCCCGCTTTGCTCAAACAACACGCCCGTCACAAGCGCTACAAACGAGCCCTTCGGATATTTTTATACTCCCTGGCACTCACAGCTTTCGTATTGTCGCTGATTTTTATTTCCGTCTGGAAAATTATGCTAGATCGGGAGCAGGAAAAGAAAAAACAGCAGTCGCCGAAAACAGAACAAAATTCTGTGCCAGCTAAAACACCCTGAAAAAGGCCTTTGCTTCTCTTTTGGCATCAGAAATTTTTGATACCTGCCCTGCGGCTGTGACTTTTTAGCGAGGTCCGTATTCTGAAGAAAAGATTACCAAACCAAAAATCTTCAGGCTATGGAAAATCAGGAACAAAAAATCCGAAGTTGGGATGACCTCATCTTCGAGAACCGGAACAAAGCGTACGGTGCATACGCCATGCGGCAAGGTTACTCCAATGAATTATTAAAGGGAGCGCTTACAGGGATTGGAATCTTGATTTCAATTCTCATCGTTGCGGGAATAACAGGCCGCACGTCCGCAATTTTATCTCCATTGGAAGCAGATGATCTCGTAATCGACTTCGGTGTCAAACCGATCGTTATTCCGATTGACCAGCCCAAATCCAGTCAGCCCGTAAAAAGAACTGCCAGCGTCAACCTCCCACCTGTCGCGACAACTGAGCCTGATCCGGTGGAACCTGATCCACAGCCAGCAACCTCGTCTACCGGTACTGAGGGAACAGAGGATGCAAATGCCGGACTTGATACCGGAGCAACCGGGATTGACACCGGCACAGAAGGTAACACTACGGTAGCGCCACCCAGCAAGCCTTTTATTCATGTTGAAGTAATGCCCGCATACAAAGGCGGCATGGAGGGAATGATCAAAACGCTCAAGAAAAATATGCGCTACCCGGCCAGTGCCCGCAGGATGGGTAAAGAAGGAACCGTATATGTTGAATTCGTGGTAAGTGATGAGGGGGAAGTAAAAGATGTTAAAATATTGCGTGGATTTGATCTCGATTGTGATAAAGAAGCAGTTCGCCTCGTTGAGAAGCTTACCGAGTGGACACCGGGCCTGCAAAACAAAATGGCTGTAAACGTAAAAATGGTTCTGCCCATCAAGTTTCAGCTCGAAAAGTAAAGTAGTTTTATGGTTTAGTTTTGAGGAGGAGCCTTCGGGCTCCTTTTTCGTTAGGCAGATTAAACCGGGAAGGATTTTTGCGGTCTAAGCACTATGGCCGTATCTGTTCGTCAAAAACACCTATATAGTCGCGTTGCCTTTGGATTGCCTCCGGAATCCAACGCTCAATCACCCTCCGAACTCCTGAAGCATCAGGCTAAACTCAAGCCTGTTAACGTGGTTCAGCCAGACAAGCCCGATGCACAGACGGGCACCGAAACGGAGATGATCCGGCAAAAAATCAAAAAAAATCGCAGTGAACTGATCACGCTTAATGCAACCTGGTTTAACCAGTTGACGGATACCGAGTCAGTGATCCGCGAGAAAATGACCTTCTTCTGGCATGATCATTTTGCCTGCCGGTCGCGAAACGCTTTCCTGGCGCAACAACAAATCAATACGTTGCGAACACATGCCTTGGGAAAATTCAGCAACCTGTTGATGGCTGTTTCGAAAGATCCCGCCATGCTGCAGTTCCTCAACAACCAGCAAAATAAGAAAGACAGTCCGAATGAAAACTTCGCACGTGAAGTGATGGAGCTGTTTACGCTTGGCAGGGGAAACTACACGGAAGACGATATCAAAAATGCAGCGAGAGCATTCACGGGCTGGGCATTTAATCCGTTAAACGGCCAGTTCGTGGTTCGCGCACGTCAGCACGACAATGGGTCAAAAACCTTTCGCGGCAAAAGCGGCAATTTTACGGGCGAGGATATCATTACGATGATCCTCGAAGACAAGCAAACGGCTACCTTCATTACCGGAAAAATTGTCCGGTTCTTTGCGGGAGAGGCTGACCCCCAGGCAATCCAGTCATTACGTGATGCATTCTATAAATCCGGTTACGACATTCAAAGATTGTTGCTTGAAATGTACTCCAGCGACTGGTTTTACGACAAGAAACTTGTCGGTAATCGCATCAAGTCGCCCGTAGAGTTACTGGCGGGCATACAAACTCACACAGGCGGAACGTTCAATAATCCGCTTAACATTACATACTTACAGAAAGCACTCGGCCAGGTTTTACTGCAGCCACCGAACGTGAGCGGCTGGCCTAACGGGAAAGAGTGGATCGACAGCTCAAGCCTTACCTTCCGGATGTCGCTACCAGCACTGTTATTCAATAATATTGCTTCTGAATTCGATGCCAAAGATGACGGTGACGTAAACAACGACTCTAACAAAGCCAATAAGGCAAGCAAAATCTCCTACGTGACGAACGTAATCCTGCTGACTAATAAGTTCATTAAATCAACGACACCACAAACGCTCGATGCAGTTGAGGAACATCTGCTCGTGTGCTCCGCTTCCGCGGAAAACAAAGCATTGGTTGCCAGACTGGCCGACAACGCGAAAGACGAGCCGGAGCAGATCAAAAGAATATTTATCGGACTGATGTCATTACCCGAATATCAACTCAGTTAACCTATGAGCACAAGACGCGAGTTTCTAAAGAAATCAGCACTGGCCACGGCCGGAACAATGCTGTTGCCCGGTTTTCTGAAATCGCTGGAAGCAAACCCGATGATGCTGCCGGAAGGGCAAAAGATTCTGGTAGTTATCCAGCTTTCCGGGGGAAACGATGGTTTGAACACCATTGTGCCGTACAACAACGACCTGTATTACACGCTTCGGCCTCAACTCGCACTTTCAAAAGCCAGTGTGCTGCGCGCAAGCGATGAACTTGGTTTTCATCCTGCTCTCGCAAAGCTGAATGAGTTGTACGATAAAGGTTATCTGGCGGTGATTAACAACGTGGGTTACCCTAACCCCGACCGTTCCCATTTCCGGTCGATGGATATCTGGCATACCGCCAGCGATTCGGATCAGTATCTGAACACCGGCTGGATCGGCCGATACCTTGATGCGAGTTGCACAAATTGCAACATTGCCCACCAGGCGGTTGAAATTGACGACATGCTAAGCCTCGCGCTGAAAGGTGAGAACATTAAAGGCATGGCGATAAAAAATCCGCGAAAGCTTTACCAGATTCTGCACAACAACTACTTTCAGAAGATTGTCAAAAACCCGGTTGATGCTACCGAGCCATCACTAAATTACCTCTATAAAACGCTGGCTGAAGCAACTTCCTCCGCTGATTACATTTACGATAAATCGAACGTATACAAATCGAACTCGCTGTACCCCGACTACGCATTTGCCGGACAGTTGAAAACTGTTGCTGAGTTGATTAATTCAGGCTTATCAACAAAAGTTTATTATGTATCGCTTTCCGGATTCGATACACACGTTCGCCAACAACCGGAACACGAACGACTGTTAAAAATTTATGCAGAGTCGGTTTCCGCCTTCGTGTCCGACCTTGAAAAGAATAATCGATTCCAGGATGTTCTGGTGATGACTTTCTCGGAGTTCGGCAGAAGAGTTTCGCAAAATGCCAGCGGTGGCACGGATCATGGCACAGCGAACAATCTGTTTGTTATCGGAAAAAACCTGAAGCAAAAAGGCTTCATCAGCGGAACGCCTGATTTGTCGCGGCTCGACCAGGGCGACCTGATTCATGAGGTTGATTTCAGGAGTGTGTATGCGACCGTGCTGAATAAGTGGCTCGATACGAGCAGCAACTCAGTTCTGAACGGGCAATTTAAAACACTGGATTTTATTTAACCCGGAAAGAGGCGTTACAATCCGAGCTCAGCCCTGATCTTACCTTCCTCCAGCGGTTTGGTCATGTATTCCATCACACCGTACTGCTTCATCCGTTCCATGTCGCGCGGATCGTGAGAAGAGGTCAGTGCAATAATTTTAACATGACCTTTCGGGTAGTCTTTTTTCGAATACGCTTCCAGGAATCCAAAACCGTCCATGATGGGCATGAATACATCCAGCAGGATCAAATCCGGTAAGGATTTACCTTCTGAATGGAGTTTATCAAGTAACTCAATCGCCTCTTTTCCTGTTTGGGCGCTGTAGAAATTTCCAGGCGGCAAGCCCACGGTACGCAGCATAATCTTGCCAATCATCTGAAAGGTGCTTTCGTCTTCGATCAATAGAACAGTTTTCATAGAAAACCCGGGGGGAGCCGGTTAACGCACTAATACGCCTGGGCGGAAAAAGGTAACTAACAAAAAAGGAGCCTTTCAGCTACTTTTTATTGAACTTCTTAATCAATTACCAATGAACCTAACTTGACTTGAGAACGATAGAATAAATAGAAAAAGAATAACAACTAGCTTCCTATTTCTTAAAAAAATAAATCACAGACAGTTGCAGGATATTATGTCGATTGAACTTTATAATACGTCCTTCATAACCCATTATGGGGTCACCATCCTGTATGGGAGCAAGATCTTTTGAATCGAGCTCACTTGAATGAATCAAGCCAAAATAATTCCGAAGCGATACTCCAAAAGATTCAGTGATGCGAAACTCGCTTCCTAGACTAACTCCAAAATCAAACCGTTTAAATTCATTCGAATTGTACGCTGGCCCTGTAGCGTGATCATCAAGAAAAACATTCAACTCCGGTCCCAGGTAAACGTTGAGCTTTTTAACGGGACTGTAAACTCCAAGTATTGGAAGGGAAATGTAGCTGAGATAAAGATGTTCTGATCGGTAGGTCTTTCCCCCCGTCAAAGAATAACCAAGTTCTGTTCGAAGTCCGAATTTCTCTGCGAATTCATACTCATAAAGAGCCCCCAAACGAAAACCAATCTGAGGGTCGGGAAAATTATTCAAGTCATCACGACTATGCAAGCTCGTTAATTGTGCACCGCCTGTAATTCCAAAAGTATGTTGTGCCATCAAACATGATGAGGCGCCCAAAAGCAAAACCGTAAAAAAATTTTTCATAAATAGGGTAACGACAAGTTAACGCAGTTTCACAAATAAAAAAAGGAGCCTTTCAGCTCCTTCTTTCTATTCAACTTGTTACTTCAATTATCCAATCGATACACGCTTGAACTCAGCCACGGTTAACCCTTTCGATACGCTGTCGAGGTATTGCGCTACTGACTTCGAGTTATCCTTCACGAAAGCCTGTGGTAACAGGGTGCTTTCCTTGAAGAACTTGTTCAGCTTACCCTGAGCGATTTTTTCAACCATATTTTCAGGCTTGCCTTCTGCCAGGATCTGAGCTTTCGCGATCTCCATTTCTTTTTCAATCACACTCTTATCAACCTGACTTTCATCAACCGCAACCGGATTCATGGCAGCGATTTGCATACCTACGTCCTTACCGGCATCGGTCACATCTTTACCGTTAACACCTTTCAAGGAAACGAGCACACCGAGTTTTGAACCCGCGTGGATGTACGGAACGATTGCCTCCCCTTTCATGTGGATGTATTCGCTCACTTCAATCTTCTCACCGATTTTACCCACCAGTTCAACAATCTTATCGTTGATGGAAAGGTCACCGATTTTCTCGTTGAGCAATGCTTCTTTCGTTGCAGGCTTCTTGTTGAAGGCTGTTTCCACGATCTGCTTGCCGAGGGTCTGGAATTCTTCGTTCTTACCTACGAAGTCTGTTTCACAGTTCAGGGCGATGAGCACCGCTTCTTTGTTGTCGGCTGACGTCTTCACAAACACAGAACCTTCTTTTGCATCACGGTCTGAGCGGGACGCAGAAACTTTCTGGCCTTTCTTTCTTAATATCTCAATGGCCTTTTCGAAATCACCTTCTGCTTCGGTGAGGGCTTTCTTACAATCCATCATACCGGCACCGGTCATCTGCCTTAATTTGTTTACGTCTGCTGCTGAAATAGTTGACATGATTCTTATTTTTTAAAATGAAAAAAGGCATTAGGAGTGGGCATTAGGTGGTTGCCTTTTGCCCGATTCCTAATGCCCTATGTATTGGCAAGCCGACTACGCTACCGGCTCGTCTACTTTTCTTTTCTCTTCTTCGTCACGCTTCTGGGAAGCCTCTTCCTTGTCCTTCTTACGCTCGTTCAATGCTTCTTCGATCACTTCACCGATGTGCTTGGTGATCAACGAAATTGACTTGAACGCATCATCGTTAGCCGGGATTGGGAAATCAACCACAGAAGGATCTGAGTTTGTATCAACCATTGCAAACACCGGGATGTTCAGCTTTTGTGCTTCTGCTACCGCGATGTGCTCGCGCTTCACGTCAATCACAAACAACGCTGCCGGAAGGCGATTCAGGTCAACGATACCGCCAAGCTGTTTTTCAAGCTTTGCCTTCTCGCGACCGAGCATCAATCTTTCTTTCTTTGCCAGGTTGTTATACGCTTCGTCTTTCATCAGCTTATCAATCTGAGAAAGCTTCTTCAACGATTTGCGGATCGTAGCGAAGTTGGTAAGCATTCCACCCAACCAACGTTCTGTTACGTATGGCATGTTGAGACGCTTTGCTTCTTCTGATACGATATCTTTAGCCTGCTTTTTGGTTGCTACGAACATGATCTTGCGGCCTGAGCGCACGATGTTTTTCAGTGCGAAGCCAGCCTCTTCCACGCAGGTAAGCGTTTTGTTGAGGTCGATCAGGTGAATGCCGTTATTTTCCATGAAGATGTACTCAGCCATCTTCGGGTTCCATTTGCGGGTAAGGTGACCAAAGTGTACACCTGCGTCCAGCAAATCCTGGTATGTAAGTTTTTTAGACATGTTTTTCGATGTTTTAGATTAACGTTTGCTGAACTGGAATCTTCTTCTCGCCTTTCTTCTGCCTGGCTTCTTACGTTCCACCATGCGTGAGTCGCGGGTTACAAAACCTTCTTTTCTCAGCGTTGGTTTGTTCTCGGCATTAGATTGCACAAGTGCGCGGGCAATGCCTAAGCGAATTGCTTCAGCCTGGCCTTTGATACCGCCTCCTTCTACGTTAATGCTCACATCGAACTGATTCTCGGCTTTAAGCGCCACGAGGGGCTGCTTAACCATGGTTTGGTGAATCTCAGAAATGAAATATTCCTTGAGATCACGGGCGTTCACAGTGATGTCACCTTTCCCCGGAGTTACGTAAACTCTGGCTACTGAAGTTTTCCTTCTACCCGTTGCGTTGAAATTATCCATTAATTATAGTTTAAACTTAAGTTCTTTAGGTTGTTGTGCTGTGTGAGGGTGCTCAGAACCTACATAAACGTGCAGGCTTCTGTACAACTCATTACCCAGTTTGTTCTTGGGAAGCATGCCGCGTACAGCCCACTCCACGAGACGCACAGGGTGCTTTTCACGGATCAACTTAGGCGTGTGCTCACGCTGACCGCCCGGATAACCTGAGTGGGTAAACAACACGCGGTCAGTCCACTTTTTGCCGGTCAGTTTTACCTTCTCAGCGTTGATAACGATCACGTGATCGCCACAGTCAACATTTGGCGTGTAGCTGGTCTTGTGTTTACCGCGAATAATTTTGGCAATCTGGCTCGCCACGCGGCCTAAAACCTGGTCTTTCGCGTCAACCAGAACCCAATTTTTCTCAACCGTAGCCTTGTTGGCGTGTGCGGTTTTATAGCTTAAATGATCCATTTTTACTGTTAAAATCGATGATTTTCACCCCTTCTTTTGAAAAGGGACACAAAGGTAAACTTATCGGAATTGAAATCCAAGAGGGAATCAGGGTTTTCAGACCGGGAGTCAGGTATTTGGAATTAGGGGGACGGGGACTAAATATTCGAAACCCACAGCCTCTGGCTAATTCGGGATGACCAATGTTGACTAAGACCTGATACCAGAATTGAGTTCCAACTGCCTGACCAGTGCCTGAAAATCTTTTGGGTACGGGGCCTCGATCGTGACGGTTTCGTGCTTGAGATTGCTGAATTCCAGCGACTTAGCGTGAAGTGCCATCCGTTTCATGAAAGGCTCCTCCTCCGTATGCTTTTTCAGGTTAAATCCCCGTTTTACGCTCGAAAGGTAAAATGGCTTACCGCCATAGAGTTCGTCACCGGTGATGCTGGCATTCAACAAAGAAAGATGGATCCTGATCTGGTGCATTCTGCCCGTGATAGGCCGGCATTCAACCAGGGTGTGATTCCGGTACGACTGCAGGGATGTAAACCAGGTTTGAGCCGGCTTGCCGGCCTTGCTGATTTTGGATATCCCATCATCCTGCTTGAGGATCGGTGCATCCACCAGTTCCTCCTTAAAATTATGAATGCCATCGACCACGGCATGATATACCTTTTGAACCTTTCGGGCCTCGAACTGCATGGCCAGTCGGCGGTACGCTTCCGGATTTTTGGCAAAAACGATTACCCCGGAAGTGTCTTTGTCGAGGCGGTGGCATGCCTGTGAATCCGCGTGGTAACGTTTCGCCAGGTCGAGCAGGTTGGTTTCGTCAGCACGGTCTTGAAGCGTGGCAATAAAAGGAGGCTTGTTGAGCGCGAAGTAATCTTCGTCTTCCCACAAAATCAGATCTTCTATTTTCAGTTTGGCCGCTTTCATGAATCAATGAGCGGCAAAGGTAAGAATTTGATTGTTGCCGAAGGGTATCTATCGCTTTGGCAACCGTCCGCTGCCTTTACACCAATCGCAGCGTTCGCGTTCACGTGCACCGTACCAGTAACCCTTACCATCGCAGCGTGAACACTTTACCGTTCCGTCAGCGGCATTCATAACAAGTTTGACGATGAACCAGACGATGCCGAATAAAATCGCAAATACAAACAGGCGGATAAACATGGCGTGAGGGTTATTTTTCTGTTGTAATATCTTTTTGAGTCAACTGGGTAAGCAGCGCGGATAAAATGAGCACATCGGCCGTTGCATAAATCTCCTGCACCGGTTTTATAAAGTAGGATGAATAGAACGAAGCATCCGGATTGGTTCGATCGGGTTTCCACACCGGCATGCATACCAGCAGGTGGAACGCGTCATCCCGAACATCATACACAATGATTATTCCGGCAGGCTCATCCGAAAGCGGTCCGATCAACAGAAACAACGGAAAATCCAGCAGGCCGGAGTTTCGCATGTCAGGAATCAGGCCCGCATCAAAGAACTCATATTTTAGTACATGGCTCTCCACCCCGGTTTGCTGAAGTGCGGTCTGCATCTGCTCAAGCTTTATGCGCATGGCTTCAACCGGAATATCCGCTGGAGCGAACAACTCCATCCCGCGCCATTCACCGGAAGCAAGCTGCAGGAATTGCAACGCATTCCGGCCGATGCTCAGCTTGTAATCAAAATAGGGATTACCCGGAACAAAGTAACCCGGGTAGAAATACTCCAGCCCAAGATCCTTGCAGTACTGCACTTTCGAATAGATCACAAACTTGCCGGGGCTGTATTTCTTATACGCCGGATCGTAAAACGACACGATTCCTTCCGCGCTGTTTCCACCAAGGTCAAAAAAACCACACGCAAAAAGTTGTTCATTATCGCGAACGGTAACTTCATACGTTTGATATACTGTTTCAGTTTCTTTACCAAACAAAAGATGCTGCAGCGATTCGCTCACGGGGAAGGTGAGTGATTCGCGGTAGCGTGTGAATAAAGTTTCCTTTTCAGGGGTGATCTCTGCCGGTTGTATGGAGACGGTAAAACGTGTATACCGTTTGCACAACTCCCGATATGCCCGGTCGGTTGAATATGCGCTCAGTTTAATGCGCAGCCAGATGGTGCTGAGAATCTTATCTTTTACATGCGCAAAGTTAGTTGTAAAGATTGTGTGTCCCATCCGGAACCAGCCGCGTTGTAAATAAACGTCCAGGTCCTGGCCGGTGATCGTTTGTGGTGTATGGACTTCAACCAACATGGTTGCAAGATAGGTATCGGTGCGATAAGTTTTTATGCCGGTTACGTATGGAAATTTTAAGCCGATCGCATCTATCAGAAAACAACCGCTTTATGAAATCAGGCTTTACGCTGTCGGTTCCGAGTCCATGTTCGGAAGACTGGAATTCTTTTACCCCAACTGAAACGGGTGGTTTCTGCGGAAGGTGTCAGAAAAACGTGATCGACTTCACGAATGCCACGGATGATGAGATCATAGCCTTCATCAGCAAAAAACCGAAACATGCATGCGGACGGTTCAAGAGCAGTCAGTTAAAAACCTACACCATTTTTCCGGCTGAAAAAGTAACTCCCGGTTTTATGCTTCTGAAAGCCGGAGTGGCCGGGTTGCTTTTACTGCTGATCAGCAAACCCGCCAGCGCACAAGTGCAGATGACGAAACCGTTGGTTGAAACGCATCAAACAGCCGACGTGTCTAAGGAACAAACCCACTCATCCAAAATTGTTGTCAGAGGAAGGGTTGTCAGCGCGGAAGACAATAGCGCGCTACCCGCAGTAAGTGTTGTTCAGAAGGGAACAGCGAACGGAACACAAACGGATGAGAACGGTATGTTTGAATTTACGCTCGAACCGCGTGATCCGAATATCCTGACATTTTCCTTCATTGGCTTTGTTACCGAAGAAGTAAGGCTGGGGCAGTCTGTTCCATATACGATCAATGTTAAAATGTCCGCAGATGTTACCGGTTATCTTGGTGAACTGGTCATTGCCGGAAGCGCTCAAACAGACGTGCTGTACACGGAAAGAAAATCCCCTATCAAAAGATTTTGGAAGAAGGTAACGAGCTGGTTCTAAAATTTCATTATGGATTTTGCAAACGGCATGCATCTCACAAGAAAATAAAAATCCTATGAAGACGAACCTAAACCTGTATGTGCTGAAAGTGTATAACACTGCCGCACGAATCACACAAGAGAAGTTCTTTGTCACCCTGAGCTTCCTCAGTTTATTATTTCTACTGATTAGTGCTGCCGCATCTGCCCAGACAAAAACCATCACAGGCTTGGTTCGTGACGATCAAAACCAGGCACTCGTGGCAGCCAGCGTTTCAATAAAAGGAACTAACCTGGGCGTGTTGACCGATGACCAGGGCCGCTTCAGTATTACCCTGGATGCAAGCAAGCACGAAACGCTCGTGTTCAGCTTTATGGGTATGAAAAATACCGAGGTGTCGGTTGCAGAAAAATCAGAGCTCAGCGTTACACTCTATAACGATCCTACGTTCATCACCGAGCTTGTTGTTACCGGTGAAGGAAGCTCTGACCAACTCTATTCCGAAAAGAAAAGCCGCAAGGGTCTGTTCAAAAAACGGAAAGGTCTGTTGTAACACCCCGGCATGAAAACCCCTTTGTTAGTTTACCTGCTTGTTTTGGTGTCCGCCAGTCTGCATGCTCAGCTGGCGGATTTCCGAAACAGCAACTTTCACCGGGCTGACAGCGTTGCCGATGTTTACTTTGGAGAGCCGGTGACAGACCTGCCCGAACTTTCGCGTAAGCTTACCGCTACCCTTTCGGGTGACGACGAAAAATTCAGAGCGCTTTACAAGTGGGTATGCAATAACATCGAATTTGATTATGAATTATTCCGGATCAACCGCGAAAAGCGCGACAAGTTTGATTCGCCGGAGGCGTTGCATGCCTGGAATAAAAAACTGACTCCGGTTGTTTATCAACACCTGATTCAGGAAAGGAAAACGGTTTGCACGGGGTATGCCTGGCTCGTGCAACAACTTGCGCAACATGCCGGCATTACCTGTTTCATTGTTGACGGGTATGGCCGCAATGCAACCGTTAATGTGCGCAAGTCCGGAAAAGCTAACCACTCGTGGAATGCGGTGATGCTTAACGGAAAATGGTATTTATGTGACCCAACCTGGGCCAGCGGATCGTACGATCCCGACCGGGATGTATTCGTAAAACAGTATGATGACTCATACTTTCTGGCCGACCCGAAAGTTTTTATCCGGAATCACTATCCGCTGGATGCGCAATGGACACTGTTGCAGGATCAACATTCAATACCCGAAGTAACTGCATCCGACCCTGCGCTGCCAACCTTTCAGCAATTTTTAAATGGCCCGCTGATTTATGCGAGTGCTTACCGGAATCACATTACAAACCTTTTTCCGGAAACACTTGACATCGAAGCAACCCGGAATGAGCCTGTTCATTTCCGTTTTACAAGCGACCGTGTGATGGACCGAATTGAACTTTCGGTGAACGGACCTGACAATCCGAAAATCATTAAACCCGAATTTTTACGAAACGAAGCGGGTATGTACTCGCTAAGCCATGCATTTACCCAAAAAGGCAGGCACATCGTTCATGTGATGCTGAACAGCAGTTATGCGTTTACGTATATTGTTACGGTTCGGTAGCCCGTCAACTCCGGAACGATTTTGTATCTTTCATCATGTTTATCATAGACCTTCGCTACATCGCTCCGCTTGAGCAACTGGATGCCCACATGCCGGAGCACATGAAATTTCTGGATATCTGTTACAAAGAGAACATATTCCTGACATCCGGAAGAAAGGTTCCGCGTACAGGCGGGATTATCATCGCGCAGGCGGAATCGAAAGAAGCGCTTGAGGAAATCATGGCAGAAGATCCATTCTGCAAAAACGGTCTTGCGGAAATTACGGTTACGGAATTTCAGAATTCACAAATGCATCCGGCCTTCCGGCGGATGATGAATGAATTTAAGTAAGCCAGCCTTTCTCGGTTGCGTAACGGGAATACCACACCAGGAAACCGCCGACAACAATAATCATCACCGACATTGCCACACCTCCCGGTCCGGTTGCTTCATATGACTTACTGATGACAAGGGAGTGCGTCATCTGCACGAGAATTCCGGCAAGAGCAACAGCAAACACCGGTTTCGCAAACTTCTTACGAAGTAATAACAGAATAGAACCGAGTGTACTTCCCCAAACAGCAATCGCGAAGGCCGCTGTTGCCCATTTGGGAACATCCGTGTACAACTGCTGTTGTTCCGCAGGCAGTGCCTGCAATGCTTCCGGTGTCATGGTAACGGTAGTGATATAGGCCATTACGCCCATCAGGTTCCAAATCAGCGCGAGGACACTTATGATCCAAAAGGCGGCTGACGGTTTGTTGGTTGCGGTTGTCATGATTTTGGAGGTTTTGGATACCTGAACTTACGAAAAAATCAGGGATTTAAATAGAGCGCTTGCTGAGGTATATGATGACGCGTCCTTCTCAGTTTCCGTGACGATTTTCTCCAGTTTTCTCCCATCCAAAGCACGGTAGCGCCAGGTCCATTTTCCATGGTCAGTTGAAATATCTCAATCTTGTACATCCCCGGCTGCAAGGCGTTGAAAAAAGACCATTTATTGACCCAATGCTTATCAATTGCAAATTCGAGTTTAGCATCAATTTCAGTGGTGGAGATGTTCCTGATTACCAGAAATGACTTGAGCATACTAACCTCACGGGCGGTCAGCGTGGCTGAATAGACAGAATCCCGATCACCAATACGGTAGAATTCCAGATCAAGAAGTTCAGGATCTAATGATATCGGGTTGTACAGGGCTGTGCGACTGCAATTCCAAACGCTAGTCCCATTCATGTAAAAAATATACTCCTGATTTAGTTCAAAGATTCTTCGCTCACAGGATGTCCGGCCCTGAACAATCGACACATGCTCACCAGGTGTAACACCTTTCCAACCCCGAAGAACTTCCAGCTCGTAATGATTATCGGTAACCGAAATTACCCTCCCGTGAAAAATTTTTTCAGAAACGCGAACCTCATCTGTAAATTTGACAGGACTACACTGACAGGCCCACGCGGGGCTGAAGTGTAGCGACAGTACAATTATTGCGAGGGTATTCTTCATGAGTACAGAGCAGCTACAAACACGTTACTCCACCTTCTTCAGACCCTTTGCTCTCTCTTTATCAGACTTATCTTTTGACTTGTCTGTCTTTTCCTTTACTGCTTTGTCTTTGTTGGCTTTGATCTCTTTAAGCTCCTCTTTGTATTTGTCTTTTGCATGGATGCGGGCGTTATCCCGATCTTCATCATTGTCTTCATCATTTTCCTCGCCATCATCGTTCCAGTCGTCATCGTCCATATCCATGTCTATGTCAATGTCGTCAAGCTCAACTTCAATCGGTTCAATGTCAATATCGAAATTCGGAATGTTGATCACGAGGGGCTCAAGATTCATGTCCAGATTACCCAGATCAATCTCAATCGGCTCAATATTGATATGCAGGCCTTCCAGCGAATGTTCAACAGATTTGAGTGCCGTTTCAACAGCTGCTTCAATATCGGCTTCAATCTTTGCCTGGTCAATGTGAATATCAATCCGGGGAGAACGTCCGCCACCGATTTTTTTCAGTCCGGACTTAGACTCTTCGGTTTTCGAGTCCTGATTTTGGGAGAAACCGGCCAGGGGAAGGCAGATCAGTACAACAATACGGGTGAGGTAGTTTTTCAGGCGCATAACAAATGGAGTTGGTTATGGGGGAATACTCCCCCAGTCCAAAAAGGTTACGCGCACTCAGGCGAAATATTTATTCGCTCGTTCCGGTACAATCGATCAGTAATTGTTTTCCCAGCGCTCGCTACCCCAACTCATGCCCTCATTTCCTTTGGGAGCAGGTGATTTTTTTGGCGTATGCGATTTCGGGTTATGCTGAACCGGTTTTTTAGCCGTGTTCTGGTTAGCCTGATGTTGCTTTGGCTGCTGTGCGGCTGCCTGAGGTTTCTTTGTTTTAAACCGGTTTTGCTTTGGCTTCCGCTGCTCGGAAGGAACACGCGGATTTTTCATTTCCGGGCGGTTGTTGCTAACCGTTAACGCAAACGGATGATCGGTAACCGCCGGAATATTTTTTCCGATCAGTTGTTGAATATCCTGCAGGTACTCCTTCTCTTCTTCGCCATCGCAGAACGAAATAGACACTCCGCTCGCCCCTGCACGACCCGTCCGGCCGATCCGGTGAACATATGTTTCCGGAACATTGGGCAGTTCAAAGTTGATTACGTGCGACAAGTCATCGATGTCAATCCCGCGCGCGGCAATATCCGTGGCTACCATTACCCGGGTATGACCCGATTTAAAATTGCCAAGCGCACGTTGGCGTTGGTTCTGTGACTTGTTTCCATGAATCGCCTCAGCCTTTACACCGGTTTTAGCCAGATCTTTCACCACACGGTCAGCGCCATGTTTGGTTCGTGTAAACACCAGTACGCTGCGAATAGCTTTATCATCCAGCAGATGCCGGAGCAGTTTGCGTTTGTCGTTCTTCGAAACAAAATAAACAAACTGTTGAATGGTTGCTGCAGTTGAAGAAACAGGCGCAACCTCCACCCTTTTTGGATGGGTAAGAATGCTGTTCGCCAAACTTGTAATTTCATTCGGCATGGTGGCCGAAAAGAAAATGGTTTGCCGTTTCACGGGCACCTTCGCGATGATCTTTTTCACATCGTGAATAAAGCCCATGTCGAGCATGCGATCGGCTTCATCCAGCACCAGCATTTTCAGCTGATCCAGTTTTACATAGCGCTGGTTCATCAGGTCGAGCAAGCGGCCCGGAGTGGCAATCAAAATATCAACCCCTGCACGAAGCGCCTGGGTTTGACTGTGCTGCGCTACTCCGCCAAAAATTACGGTATGAGACAGCTTCAGGAATTTTCCGTAAGCCTTAAAACTATCACCGATCTGGATAGCCAGTTCGCGTGTAGGGGTTAGGATCAATGCCTTAATACCCTGCGCCCCTTTTACATACAGTTCATCCTGGTGAAGAAGTTGTAAAATGGGGATGGCAAAGGCTGCTGTTTTGCCGGTACCGGTTTGCGCGGTTCCCAGCAGGTCGTGGCGCTCCAGTAAAAAAGGAATGGCTTGTTCCTGGATGGGCGTTGGTTTTGTATATCCTTCCGCTTTGAGGGCGCGGCTGATGGGTTCAATAAGATTCAGTTTTTCAAATGACATGATAAAAAATAGGTTGATCTAAAAAATTCGTCCGCCTGTTGCCCGGGATTGATTCTCCTTTTCTCCTGGACAGTCTGCTGTGGCGTTGGGAACAGAAGCCCGTTTCAGCGGGAATTTCGAGGCGTGCGCAGCAAAGATACATCAAATAACGCAGAAACGTTCAGCCCGACCCCCCGGTGGTGCTTTATATATAGAGCCGAACTGTTTATCTTGAACCACCAAACCAACTAAACCTTTAACACGTATGACCTACGACATCAAGTACGCGGAGTCACAATCACGGGGCGAGCTGCTGTTGCGCACGTTCTTCGGACTCATTTACATGTATCTTCCACATGCCTTCATCCTGTTCTTCCTGGGCTTGTGGGGTGCCATTCTCGGATTCATTTCTTTCTGGATCATTTTGTTCACCGGCCGCTATCCTCAGAGCTTCTTTGAGTACCAGGTGAAACTGATCCGCTGGCAGGCCAGACTGAGTGCCCGTCAGCTCAACCTCATTGACGGATATCCGGCATTTGGCCTGGATACTGTTGACGAAAAAGTTATTGTCGACATTCCGTATCCGGAAAAACTCAGCCGCGGCACATTGCTGCTGAAAACTTTCTTCGGCTGGCTTTACGTAGCCATTCCACACGGCTTTGCACTGTTCTTCCTGGTGATTGGCGCATATGTGGTATTGTTCCTTGGCTGGTGGATCATCCTGTTCACGGGCAAGCTGCCACAGGGTTTCCACAATTACCTGGTGGGCATTTTGCGTTGGGGCCAGCGTGTTAACCTGTATATGGCTAACATGACAGACGAATATCCTCCGTTTTCATTGAGTTAATCAAACTATCTTTTTACTGAGTATGGAATTTTACCCCCTTCAGCAACCCGATGAAATTGCTGAGCGCGAGAAAGAAGATGCGATGGGAGCTTATTTGATGATGTTTGCAGCGGTGGCCATTGGGCTTCCGCTGCCCATTATCAACCTGATCGCCTCAATCATCTACTATTTTATCAATCGTAAAAAAAGCAGGTTCATACATTTTCATTGTTTGCAGGCATTGCTTACACAAATTCCTACCACGGTTATCAACTGGGTTGCCGTGATCTGGGGCGTAACGATTTTGGTGTCAGACCAATACGAAGCTACCGAGATCTTCTGGGCCTACGTGGTATTTGCCGCGGTATGCACATTCCTGTATTTTATTGTCAGCATTGTTGCGGC
This sequence comes from Cyclobacteriaceae bacterium, assembly GCA_016786495.1. Lineage (GTDB taxonomy): Bacteria > Bacteroidota > Bacteroidia > Cytophagales > Cyclobacteriaceae > UBA2336. The sequence continues at coordinate 9,487 of JAEUUJ010000042.1, read as the reverse complement.
CTACAAAGCGCGACAGGGTAAGATGTACTACTTCCTGGTATTCGGACCCTGGGCGTATCAGATTGCATATCGTGTAAGACCAACCGATACGATGCAATCCAACGAGCCGCTGAACAAACCTCCGTTCTAACCTATGCAGAGTAAAACCTTACGGGATATTCTTGTATTGCTGACGATTGGTGCTGCATTGTTTGCGGGCGGATATTTTCTCGTTCGCGAAATCAGCAAGAGCGACTACGATCTCAGCTATCAGGTTTCTTTGGAACAGGAAGAGGAACTCGGAAATCTCTTCAAAGATTTAATCTGGGATAAATACCCGACGGTAAAAGATAATTATGCCGACTCCGCCCTCCAGCAGATCGCAAAGCGACTGGTGAGCGCGCTCGATACGACAGAATATCGCTACCAGTTTACGATTATCAAAAGCAAGGAAGTTAACGCATTCACCATTCCGGGCGGGAACATCTATGTGTTTTCGGGACTGATCGAATTAGCCGATAGCCCGGAAGAAGTTGCGGCCGTGCTGGCGCATGAAATCGGCCATGCCGAAAAACGTCACGTGGTTACCAAACTTATCAACGAGATGTCGATGTCGGCTGTGGTTGCCGTTCTTTCCGGTGGCGACCCCAGTGTGATCACGCAAATGCTGCAAAGCGTGATCAGCAACCGGTTCAGCCGGGAACATGAAGACGAAGCCGACAAGTTCGCGTTACAACTTTTGGAGAACGCAAACATTTCGCCCAAAAACATGGCGAAGTTCTTTCAAAAAATGAGTGATGAAAACCTCGACTACAACGAGGACCTGGAGTTTATGATGACGCATCCGCACAATAACAAACGCATTGAACGGGCGCGCAAATACAAAACCCGGAACAACTTTATCGCTGAGCCGTTCACGATCGACTGGGAACGGGTTAAAAAGGAATTGAAATCAGAATAAGTCTATTCTTCAAAAAAGAAAAAGCCATCCCGATTGCTCAGGATGGTTTTCTTTTTATTCAACCCAACTTAGCCTTTTGCCAATTCTGTGTTGATGTGAATTTTCACATCTTCGCTCACCACCATGCCACCGGATTCGGTTAAGGCATTCCAGGTTAAGCCAAATTCTTTACGGTTGATTTTTCCGTTGATTTCAAACCCTGCTTTTGTGTTGCCCCATGGATCAACCATTGTTCCACCGAACTCAACATCAAACTCAATCGGTTTGGTTGTGCCGCGGACAGTCAGGTTACCAGTGAGTTTATACGCAGCGCCCGATTTCTTAACCAGCGTACCGCTGAAATCGATAGTTGGATATTGCTCTGCCGCAAAGAAGTCAGGCGACTTCAGGTGACCATCACGGTCAGCCTGGTTGGTGTCGATGCTGTTAACATCGAGACTGAAGTTCACCGATGCACCATCAAAATCATCTCCGTTTGATTCAACGCCTCCGCTGAATTTCTTGAAGAATCCGGTTACGGTTGAAATCACGAGGTGCTTTACTTTAAACTGCACTTCTGTATGTGTAGGGTCAATCGCCCATTTTGTTTGAACAGCTGTAGTTGCCATACGATTTTTTAGTTTTTTTTAGTTGAGTAATGATAGAACAAAAGTAGTGCTGCCCGGGCCGCAACGGCTTGAACCAGGTTAAGGAAATGACCGGTGGACCTTGAACCAGATTAAGATTTAATGACCGGAACGTTTGCGCCTGATTTTGCTGAGGAATTCCGGGGTTATTCCGAGGTAGGAGGCGATGTATTTCAACGGCACGTATTGTTCCAGCGAAGGGTACCGCTTGCTGAAATTCTCGTAGCGCTGGTCGGCTGTTGCCGACAGATTCTGAATGAGCCTGTATTGATGTGAAACAATTGAATTCTGGAAAAGAATGCGAAAGTACCGTTCAAGCTTCGGGAATTTTTGCAGCAGCATTTCCATGTCGGCCTTGGGCAGGTAGAACACTTCGCTGTCGGCCAGCGCCCGGGTTGAATAAATGGAAGGCTCCTCTTTGGTAAAGCTGTGCAGGTCGCCCGTCCACCATCCGGCCATGGCAAACTGGATAACATGATCGCTGCCGTCAGCATCCGTGTAATAAGTCATCAGGCATCCCGAGTTAACATAAATGAAATTCGCAGTCACCTTCCCAACCGTTTCAACAAACTCGCCCTGGCGGAGGCGCGCAGAAATTAACACCGAGCGGATCGAAAGCTTCTCTTTTTCATCCAACGCAATGTGTCGTTCAAACTGGGCGAAAATTCCGGAGGTATCCATACGATAAAGGTACAATTTACACGGTTAGAATTAAGAAGTCGCAAGAATGGTTCTTGCCGAACGGTATTTGTCGTTTACTTTTTATGCTGATATTGCAAAGACCTAACCTATCCCTATGAAGTATCTGTTTTCACTACTCCTCGCCGCATTGCTGTTGGCGTGTAACACCAAACCCCAATACGACCCGCAGACCGGGCTCGAGAGCTTTACCGAGGCCGGCTTTGAAGCGCACCTTAAAAAAATCTCCTCGGATGAATTCCTCGGCCGCATGCCGTTTACGGAAGGTGAGACAAAAACGCTCGCATATCTGGAAGAGGAAATAGAGAAACTCGGACTGGAACCCGGTAACGGTACCCGTTATCGCCAGGAAGTACCGATGGCCAGCATTACAACACAAACCGATTCGTTGATGACCATCAGCGGAGGCAAAACAATATTTACGTTATCCGGATTAAAAGACTATGTGATCTGGACACCGCAGGCAAATCAGGAAAAGGTTGATCTCAAGAATGAAGAGATCGTTTTTGCCGGTTACGGAGTGGTGGCGCCTGAGTATAACTGGAACGACTATGCAGGCGTGGATGTAAAAAATAAAGTTGTGTTGGTGTTGGTCAACGATCCGGGATTTGGTCTGGGCGATTCAACGTTTTTCAAAGGCAACACCATGACATACTATGGCCGCTGGACGTATAAATTTGAAGAAGCTGCGCGCCAGGGTGCGAAGGGATGCATCATTATTCACGATGATGTTCCTGCAGGGTACGGATTCTGGGTGGTTCAAAACAGCTGGAACACCTCCAAACTGTACCTCGACACCCGCGGAAAAGATCAGTATGTCTGTCCTGCGGTTGGCTGGGTATCGCAACCGGCCGCTAAAAAATTGTTCGAAGCTGCAAACATCGATTATGCCGATGCCCTTTCGCGTGCCCATAAGCGCGGCTTTCATGCCGAACCGATGAACCTGAAACTTTCATTTTCCATGACGACAAAGGTTAAGTACGACAAATCGTACAACATCGTGGCCAAGATAACAGGTTCGGTACAGCCGGATGAATATTTGATTTACTCGACACACTGGGACCATCTCGGTGTTGGTAAGCCGGATGAAAAAGGTGACTCGATTTATAATGGCACACTCGACAACGCAAGCGGAGCAGCCGGCCAACTGGAAATCGCGAAAGCATTCCAGTCGTTGACGCATAAGCCCGCGCGCACCGTTGTGTTTCTCTGGGTAACGGCTGAAGAGCAAGGCTTGCTTGGCTCAGCGTATTATGCCCAAAACCCGATCTATCCAAAAGAAAAAACAGTAGCGAACATTAACATTGACGGGGTTAATCCCTACGGCAAAAACAAAGACATCGTGCTGGTAGGCATGGGGCAATCCGATCTGGAAGATTATCTCAACGAAGAAGCGAGACGTGTCGGCCGGTATGTGGCACCCGAACCCAACCCGGTTGCCGGATATTACTTTCGGTCGGATCATTTCAGCTTTGCAAAAGTGGGCATACCGGCACTGTATACAAACGATGGTATTGACAACATCGAAAAAGGTGCCGACTATGGAAAGCAGGTGCAGAACGAGTTTGTTTCCAAGTACTATCACAAGCCTTCGGATCAATACGACACCTCCCGTTGGAAACTTGATGGTTCAATCGAAGACTTGAAGTTGCTTTTTAACGTGGGTAAGAAAATTTCGATGGAAAGCACATGGCCACACTGGAAGCAAGCTTCGGAATTTAAAGCGATACGCGACTCGTACATGCCGAAATAGTATCTCCTTCTCCAAAAAACTTACATGATGATGTGAAATGCCCTTTAACGAGGGCATTTTTCGTTTGTCCGGGTACAACGCAGTTGAAAGAAGATTCAGTTTACCCTGACTATTTGGCGACTTTATAGCGCCAGCCGATCGCTATCTTTACCGATCATAGAACACAAACGAACGGATATATGGAGGGGATAATGTGTTTCCTGATTGATGATGATGCCGATGACCGCGAAGCTTTTGAACTTGCGCTGAACGAGATTAACCCGAAAATCGAATACCTGACAGTTCCCTCCGGGGAAGAGGGTTTGCGGTTGCTTGATCAAAGCGAGATCGTGCCAACATATATTTTCCTGGATCTCAACATGCCGAAAATGGATGGCTGGGAATGCCTCCGTGAAATCAAAAAACGCGAACGGCTAAAACACGTTCCGGTGATTATTCTGTCGACAGCCGAGTGGTTACGCGACAGGCTTGAACTTCAAAAACTCGAGATCGCCCGGTACATTACCAAACCTACTACGCAGGCGGAACTTACCAAGGCAATCTCGAAGGTGCTGATCAAGGAGATTGTGTTGTAGCGCTACATCTCCAGGATTGTGAATTCAACGCGCCTGTTGAGTTTACGGATCTCTTCGGTGTCGCCCGGTTTAATGGGCTTTGCCTTACCGTAGCCTTTTGCGGTCAGGCGGGCTGCATCAATACCTTTGCCTGTTAAAAATGCCAGTACGGCCTGCGCGCGCTTCATGCTCAGCGGAATGTTGTAGGTATCGGTGCCTACGTTATCCGTATGGCCGGCAATTTCAATTTTCATGGCGGGATTGTTTTGAAGAAGCGTTACCAACCGTGTTAGCTCACCCATGGATTCTTTCTTCAACTCTGCTTTGTTAAAATCGAAGAACAGGTTGTTCAGGCGGATCGCAACACCTTTCTCGATCGGGGCCAGGTACAAGTCGCGCGTGATCTCTTTAAACTCATGCAGTTTACCAAGATCGATGTTATCACTGATGGAATAATAATTGGCCGCGTTCGCCAGAAACTCGTAATTACTTCCCGACTGTAGCACGATGCTGTATTGACCATCGAGACTGTTTGAATTAGCGTGGCCCATGTTTTTGCCGGTCGCCAGATTCTGATAGGCAATGCGCGCGGCAAGCGGCTGCTTGGTTTTCGCGTCAAGTACCTTTCCTTTCACAATCACTACGGGATTGGGGCGGGCACCAGCCGGTAGTTTCTTCCGGAAGATATCGGACGATTCGTTCCTTCCCCCCGAAACGAAATACACATACGAGCCATCGGCCGTGAAGGTGTAATAGGCATCCCATCCGGGTGAGTTGAGATCGGGACCCAGGTTTTGAGGTTCACTCCAGTTTTCCCAGGTATCGTCCAACCGTTGTGTTACAAATACATCGTTGCGTCCATAACCCGGAAGACCATTTGTTGAGTAATAGAGCGTTCGTTCATCAGCCGCCAGAAAAGATGACGTTTCACTGTCGGCCGTATTTACCGTTGCACCCAGATTTTTTGGTTCACTCCACGTGCCGTCATCCTGCAGGAAGCTCACATGAACATCTTTTGATCCAAAACCATTATCACGCTGAATAGTCATCATCATGATTTTTCCGGAAGCCGAGAGATTGTATTCACCATACCGGTTCTTGTTGTAAAAATTTTTGATTTCAACCTTTTGCGGGAACCCCCATTTATCTCCCTCCTTCCGCGAAAGCGAAACTCCGGTCGTCATCGAGCCATCGGGATTGTAAACGTTCAAGACCAGCAGCGTCTGACCATCGGGCGTTATCCCCGCGACAGAATTATTCTGGTCGTTGTTGATTGGTGCCGGAACAGGCTGCGCGGCAGAAAATTTTCCGTTTGCATCCAGCACGCTTGTCCAGGCATCCTGGTTATCAATCGGAGCGATATTTTGCGGATGTCCCTGGCGGGTGAAGTACAGCGTTTTATTGTCGTACGACACAAATGCCGCAAGTTCATCGGTTGGCGAGTTGACCGCATCGCCCAAATCTTCCCGTTCACTTTTAATGGCAGAACCTTTCACTACGTTGATGGGCAGTTTGATTGAATCTCTCGTATCGGCCATACCGATTGCATCAAGTTGTTCGTAGCCTTTCAGGAGCATTGTGTTTAACGTTACTTTGATTGACGCCACTTTATACGGTGTACGATCCATGAAAATGTAATTCCACCGGCCGTTTACGGGCAGGGGTGCAGGTGCCGGCTCATCAAAAACAACATGTTGCTGACCCGCATCGTCAATCAGCTCCACGCGCACAACGCTTCCTGCATTAACGTTTTCCGCAATTACTACTTGCTGCACCTGTGCAGGTGTTTCATACCCCACATGAATCCAGTCAGGTGCATTGGCATTCTCACTGGAGGCAGGACTCCACGCACAGGCCGTGTTTCCGAAAACCGGGTACCGCGAAGGTTTGCCCAAGATCTGAATAGCGTTATACTGCAGGGGGAGATTTGAATCCTTGTATTCGCTCGAAAAACCAATGAGCCGTTTGGCCCATTGAATATTTTGGGCAAAGCCTGCAATGGACAGGAAAACCAGTAGCGTGGAAAAAAGCAGTTTTTTCATAGCGATCGTTATTGTGCGAAAAGTAGGCGCATCGCGACCCGAACCCTATACCGTATAGCCGGTATTTTATCGGAGCTATCCGCCCTAACTCTTGTTAGCTTCTTGGATGCCTTCTCCTTACTTTTACGGTCTAATCTGACTGTATGAGCACCGAAACGGCAAGCGTTGAGAAAAAAGAAAAACCTCAGAATACCGCGGGATACCAGACTCCCCCTCCCTACAAACCAAAAAACAAAGTCCGGATTGTAACTGCTGCAAGCTTATTCGATGGCCACGATGCTGCGATCAACATCATGCGCAGAATTATTCAGGCGACCGGTGTTGAGGTAATCCATCTTGGTCACGACCGCAGTGTAGAAGAGGTTGTGAACACGGCTATACAGGAAGATGCCCAGGCAATCGCCATGACCAGCTACCAGGGCGGGCATAATGAGTACTTCAAATACATGTACGACCTGCTTCAGGAGAAAGGCGCTGGCCACATCAATATCTTTGGCGGTGGCGGTGGCGTGATTCTTCCCGAAGAGATCAAGGACTTGATGGCATACGGCATCACAAAAATTTATTCACCCGATGACGGCCGCGCGATGGGCTTACAGGGAATGATTAATGACCTGGTTGAAAAAAGCGACTACCCGACCGGCAAGACCATCGATAAACGTGAACTGACTACCGAAAACTATCTGAAGATTGCACAACTCATTTCCGCTGCTGAGAACTTCTCGGATGAACACAAAGACGTACTCGCAGACATCAGCAAAAAAGCAACCGCATCAAAAGTACCCGTACTCGGAATTACCGGAACCGGCGGTGCAGGAAAATCTTCCATGGTGGATGAATTCGTAAGAAGATTCCTGATCGACTTTAAAGATAAGAAGCTCGGAATCATCTCGGTTGACCCATCCAAACGTAAAACAGGCGGAGCCTTGTTAGGCGACCGCATTCGCATGAACGCGATCAATAACCCGCGGGTGTTTATGCGCTCGCTGGCAACGCGCCAAAGCAATCTGGCACTTTCGGCTTATGTAAAAGATGCAATCCAGATTTTAAAGGCAGCCGGCTTTGATTTGATTGTACTGGAAACATCGGGCATCGGACAAAGTGATACGGAAATTCTCGATCACAGCGATGTGTCATTGTACGTGATGACGCCTGAATACGGTGCTGCCACCCAGCTCGAAAAAATCGACATGCTGGATTTTGCGGATGTAATTGCCCTTAACAAGTTCGATAAACGCGGTGGACTGGATGCTTTGCGCGATGTGAAAAAACAATACCAGCGCAACCACCAGCTGTGGGATAGGAAACCGGAAGATATGCCGGTGTTCGGCACGATTGCATCGCAATTCAACGATCCCGGAACGAACCGGCTATACAAACATTTAATCGACAAGATTGTAGACAAAACAAGCGCGAATCTCAAATCGACTTTTGAGATTACACACGAAATGTCGGAGAAAGTGTTTGTCATTCCCCCGCATCGTACACGCTACCTCAGCGAGATTTCCGAAAACAACCGGGCCTACGATCAGTGGACGAACGAGCAAAGTGCGACCGCGCAAAAACTCTATGCTGTTCAAACGACCATCGATGCCATCGGTGATGCCGGTCTTAAAAAGGCACTTCAGGCAGAATTCGATAAAATTAAATTGAACCTCGATCCAAAGAATTTAAAACTGATCGAAAGCTGGCCGGAAAAAGTAAAACAATACAAAGACCCCGTCTTTAAGTTCAAGGTTCGGGACAAAGAGATTGGCATTCAAACACACTCCGAGTCGTTATCACACTTACAGATTCCGAAAATTTCCTTACCGCGTTACGAAGCGTGGGGCGACTTGCTAAAGTGGAACCTGCAGGAAAACGTTCCCGGCGAATTTCCGTACACCGCGGGGATTTATCCTTTTAAACGCGAAGGTGAAGATCCTACCCGAATGTTTGCCGGAGAAGGCGGCCCCGAACGCACCAACCGAAGATTCCACTACGTGAGCATGGCCATGCCTGCCAAACGACTATCAACTGCGTTTGATTCGGTTACCTTATACGGCAACGACCCTGATTATCGTCCGGATATTTATGGCAAGATCGGAAATTCGGGCGTTAGCATTTGTTGTCTGGATGACGCCAAAAAACTGTACAGCGGTTTTAACCTGGCGGATCCCAAGACATCGGTTTCGATGACCATCAATGGACCCGCACCGATGTTGCTCGGATACTTCATGAACGCGGCCATCGATCAGCAATGCGAGCTATACATTAAAACGAACGGCCTCGAAAAAGAAGTAGAAAAGAAAATTGCGGAGCTGTATAAAGGAAAAGAACGCCCTGCATACCAGGGACCTCTCCCGAAAGGCAATGACGGACTGGGGTTGATGCTGTTAGGTGTCACAGGCGATCAGGTACTTCCGAAAGAAGTTTACGAAAAAATTAAAGCCGAAACTTTGTCGCAGGTTCGCGGCACAGTTCAGGCCGACATCCTGAAAGAAGATCAGGCACAAAACACCTGTATTTTCTCCACCGAGTTTGCACTTCGCCTGATGGGCGATGTACAACAGTATTTTATCGATCAGAAGGTTCGCAATTTTTACTCGGTATCGATCTCCGGCTATCACATTGCAGAAGCCGGTGCCAATCCGATTACCCAGCTTGCGTTTACGCTGGCGAATGGTTTCACCTACGTGGAATACTACCTGAGCCGGGGAATGGACATTAATGAATTCGCTCCGAACCTTTCATTCTTCTTTTCCAACGGCATCGATCCCGAATACGCGGTCATTGGTCGTGTTGCCAGAAGGATTTGGGCTAAAGCATTGAAAAACAAATACAATGCGAACAGCCGCAGTCAAATGCTGAAGTACCATATTCAGACATCGGGC
>JAEUUJ010000022.1 GCA_016786495.1 Cyclobacteriaceae bacterium | reverse complement strand
GGTAACCCCTATTAAAGTCGATGTTCGGGTAATAGCCGCGACCAACCGAAATCTGGAGGCAGAAGTTGAGCGAGGGAAGTTTCGCAGAGATTTGTTTTATCGGTTGAACATATTCCCAATCATGGTGCCGCCCTTGCGCGATCGTCTGAATGACATCCCTCTGTTGGTTGAGTTCTTTATAAACAAGTTGTGCAAGCGACTGGGTAGTAGTGTCGAAACTGTAAATGAATCGGTGTTCCGACTGCTTCAGAGCCATTCGTGGCCGGGCAATGTCCGTGAATTGGAAGCGGTAATTGAACGTTCGATTATTGGAAGTGATGGCACCGAGTTGAAATTGTTTGAATTGATTGAGGTAGGTCATATACCGAATCAGGAGGTTTTGAAATTGACGCTGGATGAAATGACGAAGCGTTATATTATATCGATCCTGAATGAGGTAAACTGGAAGATATCCGGCAAGGACAGTGCGTCTGAAATATTGGATATCCACCCTAACACGTTGCGGTCGCTTATGCAGCGGCTGGGAGTAATGTTTAAAAAAGGCTCTGGGACGTAAGGAGTGAGTCAGGGCCAACCAACAATGAAAAGGGACATGTCGCGACTTCCGTGAAAAAAAATCTGAAATTTTTGTAAACGCTGAAACCTTTATCGTAATTTTACGATATAATCACTATGGGGCTTACCAAAACCGAAGAGTTTACAAAAACGCAAAATGAGCTGGCTGTGCTGACCAAAGCATTGGGGCATCCGGCCCGTATTGCTATTCTTCAGTTCCTCATCCGAACGAAGGCGTGTGTTTGTGGCGATATCGTTGATGAACTGCCCCTGTCGCAATCAACGGTTTCACAACATCTGAAAGAACTCAAGAATGCAGGCCTCATTAAAGGGAATATTGATGGACCGAGCGTGTGCTATTGTATCGATGAGAAAGCCTGGCTGAAAGCAAAAAAAGCTATTGGTGATCTGTTCGAGTCGTACGCTGTAACCGACTGCTGTTAGAAAAATTTTTTACTCAAATCAATCGCAATATTACGATAAACATACATACCATGAAAACCGAGACATCCGAACAACTGAAAGAACTGGTTAAGGAAAAATATGGCCAGATTGCCCTTCAAAGCAAAGACGTTAACGATTCTAGTTGCTGTGGAGCAACTAGTTGCTGCAGCACGATCGACTATACGATCATGGCCGATGACTATACACAACTTGACGGCTATGTTGCTGATGCTGACCTCGGCCTGGGCTGTGGACTTCCTACCGAATTTGCAAGAATCAAAGAAGGTGATACGGTTGTCGATCTGGGATCTGGTGCAGGCAACGATGCATTTGTAGCACGTTCTGTTACCGGAGAAAAAGGCCAGGTTATCGGGATCGATTTTACTGAGAATATGATTGCCAAGGCGAAACTCAACGCTCAGAAACTGGGCTATACAAACGTGGAGTTCAGACAAGGAGATATTGAGAACATGCCATTGGCTGGAGGCATTGCGGATGTTGTGGTAAGTAATTGTGTTCTCAATCTCGTACCCAACAAAAAACAGGCATTCGCGGAAACATTCCGAATTCTGAAAAAGGGTGGCCACTTCAGTGTTTCGGATATTGTGCTGGTGGGTGATTTGCCGGAAGGTTTACAAAAATCGGCCGAAATGTATGCCGGCTGTGTAGCCGGAGCGATCCAGAAAGATGACTATCTGAATATTATCAAAGAAGCTGGATTTTCTGATATTACGATTCAAAAAGAGAAGCGCATCAACTTGCCAGACGAAATTTTGAAAGAATATCTTACCGTTGACCAAATCACGGAATTTAAGTCGGGCAAAACTGGTATATTCAGTATTACAGTCTATGCCGAGAAGCCTGTAAACTGCTGTGCTCCCGGTTGCTGTGACTAATTATCGCGACATGATAAAAACGAACCCACTACTGCCCGCCCTGCAAAGCACTGCCAACAACCTGGCGAAACACTTCACCGCAATTTCTCCAGCACGCAGAGAATTACTTCAGCAGTTAACTGCTTTTGTTGAGCAACGTGTCCAGGCCGGGCAGGTCGTGCATCTTAATTTTATCTGCACCCATAACTCCAGAAGAAGTCATCTATCGCAACTTTGGGCTCAGGCTGCTGCGTATCATTATAAAGTTCCGAACGTGCAGGCGTATTCCGGTGGCACGGAAGCCACAGCATTTAATCCACGTGCGGTGAAGGCGATGATGGAGGCAGGTTTCCAGATTGTAAAAGTTAACGATGCCGACAATCCCGTGTATGAAGTAACGTTCGCGGATGAGATCAATCCCGTGACGGCATTTTCCAAAAAGTATGACGATCCCTTCAACCACAACAAGGATTTTGCAGCAGTGATGACTTGTTCGCATGCCGATGAGAATTGCCCGGTAGTATTGGGCGCAACGGCCCGGATAGCCCTTACCTATGATGATCCTAAAGAGTTTGATGGCACATCCGTGGAAGCGGAGAAATATAAGGAACGGGTTGAGGAGATTGGAACGGAAATTTTGTACGCTTTTTCGCAGGTAAGGAGATAAAGGCCTTGCCCATCGAAGAAGGGCTACACCCGGGATTGGGTTTAAAAATCGGCCATTTCAAGGCGCAATTCAAATTTTAAGATTCTTGGTAACGTTGCTTTTATTCAGCACTTACCTGGAATCTTTTATTATTTTTGGAACAGCTTTAATTTCAAAATTATGAATACCCCCGATAATTTTGAATACCTCGTTCAAGTGGTGCAAGAACTTTCCCTTGCGCGCAGCCTGGATTCCATCACGGCCATTGTTCGAACGGCTGCCCGGAAACTCACCCATGCCGATGGCGCCACATTCGTTCTGCTCGATAACAACAAATGCTACTATGCAGATGAAGATGCAATAGGTCCGCTGTGGAAAGGCGGCCGTTTTCCGATTGAAAGTTGTATCAGTGGCTGGTCCATGCTAAACAAGCAACAGGTAGTGATCGAAGATATCTACGCGGATAACCGCATCCCGCACGACTTGTACGAACCCACGTTTGTTAAAAGCCTTGCCATGACACCGATCCGGAAATCCGATCCGATCGGGGCGATTGGTACGTATTGGGCCACGAAGCGTTTGCCGTCTGCCAATGAACTAACCTTGCTCCAGTCGCTTGCGGATATGACAACGGTTGCCATTGAGAATGTAAACCTATACCTGGAACTCGAGAACCGTGTGAATCAGCGCACCGCAGAACTGGAAGAGGCTCGCAAGTCTCTTGAAGCCTATACCCATTCGATCTCGCATGACTTGAAAGCGCCCGTGCGTTCTATTCGGTTGCTGACGGACCTGCTCGCGGAGCGGATGTTGGAACTGAACTTCCGGGACGTTGAGGTTTCCAATATCATGAGCCGGATGCTTAACCGGGCAGAACATATGGACGCGTTGGTTGCGGGTTTGCTGAATTTTGCACGGTTGCGCAAGTATAAACTTTCCTGTACCCATGTTCCTATGCGGCAACTCGCGGAAGAAGTGGGGCGTGAACTGATCGATCATCATCCCGAACGCACGATCCATTTTTCGGTGGGGAAAGATGTGCCCGATGCGTGGGGCGATGCTTTGTTGATCCGGCAGGCGTTGCAGAATCTCATTGGAAATGCGATAAAATACACTGGAAAAAAGGATCCAGCTCATATCGAGATCGGGTGTGAGGTCCGGGATGATTTCAATCAATATTCGATTAGCGATAACGGAGCCGGCTTTAACCAGGCATATGCGGATAAACTATTTGAAACATTTCACCGGCTTCACTCTGACAAAGAATTTGATGGCATCGGTATCGGATTGTCGTTAACCAAGCAAATTATTAATCGACACTCCGGTAAAATTGAAGCAACTGCCAAAGTCAACGAAGGCGCAACATTTCGCTTCACCTTGCCAACGTCACCAGCCGTGTTAACTTCATTAACTAACCGATGAACGATTCAGCCAGTCATAAATCCATCAAAATCCTGATGCTTGAGGATAACACGGATGATGTAACCATCATTGAGCGGGCTCTCAAAAAGGGGAAGTTGTCGTTTGTAACGTTACAGGTAGAGAAACGTGAAGAATACCGTGACGCTATTCTAAACTTCAAGCCTGATGTTGTGCTTTCTGACCATGCCCTGCCGGGCTTTAATTCGCGCGAAGCATTACAGATTTGCCGTACTGAGCTTGGAGATACGCCCTTTATTCTGGTTTCGGGCACAGCATCGGATGAATTTGCTGCGTCCTGTATTCGGGAGGGTGCGGATGACTACATCTCCAAATCGGACATGACCAGCCTTCCGGCTTCCATACGAACCGCATTAAAGAAGCGCAAGCTGGAGAAGTTGAGACGTAACGCAATTAAGGACTTGCGAAACGAGTTGCGAAAGCTGGAGTTAATAAACAAACAGCTTGATAATTATGCCTACACACTGTCACACACCTTGCTCGGTCCACTTACTACGGTAAGAGGCCTGCTTAATCTGGCAGAGCAGACGCACGATCTCGCTTCGTTGCGGTCGTTGCACACGATGATGAAAGATAGTGTTGCCAAGGTTGACAGCGTTGTGGTTAAGATGCTGGACCAGGCCCGATACGCGCATACAGATCCGCAGCCTAATAAGATTGAGTGGGTTGCTTTGATCGATGAAGTATTGCGCAACCTTGCGTATCTCGATCCGGAGGACAGCGTGAGTAAGGTGATGCATCTGGAAACTGCCGTTGAATTTTTTTCTGATAGGGAGCGCGTTGCCTCGGTACTTTCACATGTGATTGCCAATACACTTGCCCATCGCAATAGAGTAAAGCACCACCAAAGCATAACCAGCATCGAGGTTTTTACATCACGGGAAGCTGCGGTGATTGTAGTCAAGGATAATGGCCCCGGCATTCAGGCTGAGTACTTGTCGAGGGTTTTTGAAATGTTCTTCAAAGTTGATACATCTTATTCCGGCCCGGGACTCGGGTTGTTTTTGGCGAAGGAAGTTGTTACACAATTGGGTGGTACCATTGATCTCAGTTCGCGCCCCAACATCGGCACTACGGTCCGCATAGAACTTCCCAACAGCGTTTTATAGCTTAATCGCATCGAGTGCGTAGGAGTACGGGTTCCCATGAAGTCGCACGCCATGTAATGTTTTACTGATTTTTGCAGCTTTTTGCAGATAGTTCCGTTTCTGGAGATTTTGAAGCGTTTTTGAGCAAAGGATTTTTTACGATTTGTTGAGAGCGTTAGCGCGTCAGAGGGTCATCGCAATGCTTAAAAAAAATAAAGAAAAACAGGATTTTCCCGTCTGGTAAATCCTGTTCCTCCGTTGTCTAACGTCTCCAACAGTTGGTTATCAATCATCTGGTATGAGACGTAAGCAAGGTAATTCCAGATGCCCCGAAAAAGGAGTTGATGTAATTTTTTGTTGGGGCCGACCCTCGGGTAACCCGCCTTGAGCCCGCTATAATTGGCCTTACTACCGTCCCCGATCGGTTAATTTTTGAGTGCAGCCATCCCTCCATCCACACCCAACACTTGCCCCGTCATCCATTGTGATTGATCGCGCAGGAGGAAGGAGATCATATTCGCCACGTCTGCCGGTGTTCCAATTTTTCGCAATGGATTTCTTTTGGCGAGTTGATCACGTTTTTCAGGTGTGTCAACAAATTTTGACGCAAGGGGCGTGTCGACCATAGACGGAGCAATACAGTTTACCCGGATGGAGGGTGCAAACTCCGCGGCAAGCGCCTTGGTAAGTCCTTCCAACGCTGCCTTAGCCATGGAGATTGAACCGTGAAACGGCAGCCCAAGCGATGCCGCCACAGAACTGATCAATACAATGGAGGCGCTTTCGGTTTTCTTGAGGTTGGGTAAATACTGTTGGATGAACAGGGCAGCTCCCAGCGCGTTGATTTCATAGTCGCGTGTGAAATCGGCCGGTGTGAGACGATTAAACGGTTTCAAATTTATCGTTCCGGGAAAGTAAACCAGTCCGTCAAGCGGCTCCTCAATAACCGGGAACGATCCCTGACTGTATCGTTCGATCAGAAAAGACTGATCATAGCCGTCTGTAAGTGGTTTTGTTGAAATCGCCAGCACCCGGTGACCCTCCTGTTGAAGCAGGGGGCCCGTTTGTTGGGCAATTGCACTGGAAGCGCCGGCAAAAAGGAAGTTCTTGGACATAAGAGCGATTGTTTCTCCTCTTTAACAGCCGGAGCCGCAAACTGTTTAGTTTTGGCGGATCATGCGGAGCCGGTTTTTTGCCGAAACAAGCCGTGAGATAGCCTCAAATCCGGGCGTTCACTCCGAAAAGGATACCAGTCACTCCACTATTCCGGTAATGCGCTCCCAATCGGTTGTCCAATCATGGCTGAAAGTAGTTATTACAGCATGATATCACCTCCGGAGCGATGGTAGATGGCCGCCAGAGCAAATTTTCTTTAGGCAGCCACCACGTGAGCGACCAGCGAATAATCAGGTCAATGCCATGCAGCCGGAAAAGTAGTAGTAAACAATTTTGTCCATACTTTGTTTTACAGAGTATGGGCTTTTTTTATAGAATCATGGAAAATTCCTGATCACTGAAGTGTCATGTTCCGCGTAAAATACCGTTACCTTTTTGTACTGCTTCTGGCGATTTACTCGCTATTCAATATCCTGCTGGTGGTAGGGGACAAGCTCTTTGAGTTTCCGATTCCCAAAACCTTTTTGTTCGCGCTTTTGCTGGTGGTTGTGCTGGGGATATGGGAGTTGAACCGGCTGGTTGAGCTGTTGATTGAGAAATGGTACAATCCGAAACGCAAAATTCACCCGCTGATCATTTTATTTCTGGCAAGTCAGGTAAATGCGGTGATTGCTGCCTGTCTCGGCCTGCTGGTATTGTACGTGGCGATGGGTTTACCGTTGGTTTGGAACCCCGACCACGTTAAACTCGTGTCTGCCTTTGCATTTCGCGTGAACCTGTTCCTGAACTGTGTGAACGCGATCTATTATTTCATGGAGAAGTTCAAAAATGCGGAGATCAAAGCCGAACAGTTTAAAAAGGACAGTATTGAAGCGCAGTTCGAGGCGTTACGAAACCAGATTAACCCACACTTTCTTTTTAACTGTTTGAATGCGCTTTCGAACCTGGTCTATAAAGATGCAGACACATCGGCCAAGTTTATTGCACAGCTTTCGTATGTTTACCGATACCTGTTGTACAGCCAGGAACGAAAAATTGTGTCATTGCAGGAGGAGCTCGAATTTATGGATGCATACCTGTACCTGCTGAAAATTCGTTTCGGTGAGAATATTTTCATTCACAAGAACATCCAAACGGATGTGGATAACTTTCATATTGCACCCGCTACGTTGCAGATGTTGATTGAGAATGCCATTAAGCATAATGTAGTTTCCGGAAAATCTCCTTTAAAGATTGAAATAACATCGCTTAACGGATCCATTACGGTGGTGAATAATCTTCAGGAAAAGAAAATAAAGGAGCCTTCGGCATACGTAGGGTTGAAGAATATCAAGAAGCGGTACGAGTTTCTCAGCAGCAGACCTGTTGAGATTAAAAAAACAGAAAGTGAATTTATTGTAAAGGTTCCGCTGGTGCGGATTGACCCAAGTTAGTATGAATGCAGTGATTATCGAAGACGAAGTCGAAGCAGCTGAGCGCCTTACTCACCTGTTGCAGGAATGTGATCCTACGATCAATATCGTGCAACGCATGGATTCGGTACACGATGTGATCAACTACTTTTCGTCCGGAAAGCAGGCTGATCTTGTGTTTATGGACATTCAACTGGCGGATGGAAAGAGTTTTGAGATATTCGACAAAGTGAGCATTGATTCACCGATCATCTTTACAACCGCCTTTGATCAATATGCGCTTCAGGCATTCAAGCAACACAGTATCGATTACCTGCTGAAGCCGATTCAGTCGGAGGACCTGCGAAATGCCATTGATAAGCTAAAAAAAGTATACGGGCCGGGGTTACGCTTAACGGAAGCAGACATCCGCGCGCTGAAGGAACTTGTTCAGCAAAACAATACCCGGTTCAAGCAGCGGCTGCTGATCAAATCAGGCAACAAACTGCAATACAAGCCAGCCAACTCGGTAGCCTATTTTTTTGCCGATGGAAAGATCGTGTACCTGGTAGGCAAGGGGGACAATAAACAAGCGATCATTGATCACACGCTCGAGGAATTGGAAGAAATCCTTAATCCAGCCCAGTTCTTCCGCATCAGCCGCAAGTACATCGTGAACTTCGAATCGGTGATGGAAGTAAAAGGTTTGATCAGCTCAAAACTTGAAGTGAAGCTGAGTCAACCGTGTGACCACGAACTAACCGTGAGCCGGGAGCGAATGCACGATTTTAAAGCCTGGCTGGACCGCTAACGCGATGCCTTTTGTTTTCGCGAGGCGCGTCCCAGGAATTTAAAGGCATCGACCATGAGAATTGTGCCGGTTACACCGGTAGCCCCTCCGGCAATCAAAAGTGCTTTTCCAAGTTCATCACGTTTGCGCCCGAGCATCAGCCCGCCCGTGATGGTTATTGAATATCCTAACGTGGCTACGGCAATGCCCGTTTTAAAACGCCTTTCCGATTTTCCAAGATTCAATTGAACATTGTCAACATCCGCACGCAGGTTGAGTAGTTCTTGCTTAAATTGTTCAACGGTG
Source organism: Cyclobacteriaceae bacterium (assembly GCA_016786495.1). Lineage (GTDB taxonomy): Bacteria > Bacteroidota > Bacteroidia > Cytophagales > Cyclobacteriaceae > UBA2336. Next base: position 121,778 of record JAEUUJ010000022.1, on the reverse strand, counting down.
CGGAGGCTGTCGGTGGCGTTTGAATTTTGTCCATAGATCGCCGGAGCGAGAAAAAGTAGCAGTAGAGTTAAAGAGAGAATCCGCATAAATAGAAAACGTTGTGCTGTTGAAATATCGTTATTGTTTAACTTTCCCGTAAAAATATTCACTTTCTGCTTTGAACAGACCCGCCTAATCTAAACAAACTTCGGGTTCCGAAAATACACTTCGCTCCGCTAATCTTCCCATTCAATCCAGAAATATTGCTATTCAATCCCACCCGATTGCCGGATTCGGCTTTTTCGGAGGGATAACTCAGGTAAACTGCGTTGTCCGGATCACTGTCACGGGGTGATAAAACGCGATCATCGGATAGCGCTCAAAATATTTTTTCTGCAAGTGACTTAGTATTTCCTTACAGATCGATTCAGAAACGATGGTTTCAATTTTGATGTTTTCGCCATCCCACTGGTTATCGCGTATACCCGATACGCCTTTTCCGGAAACGGATGATGATGTGTATCCTTTCGCGCCAAGCCGAACAATCTCTTCTTCGATCGGGCCGGCCAGGTTCTCTTCAGCAATGATGGTCAGGAGCATTAACGTAGTCATGGTGTAAACTTTTAATTAAACAGATAGACCGCGAATTCGTGGTAAAGCGGAATTCCGATCAGAATGTTAAACGGGAATGTGATCGCCAGCGCGGCTGTCAGGTAATAAGATGGATTGGCTTCCGGCAATGCCACGCGGCATGCTGCAGGCGCCGCGATGTACGATGCGCTTCCCGCAAGCACCCCTAGAATTGTTGCACCCCCTAAACTCAAACCAGCCATCTTACCAAACCAAATGCCTAACGCGGCATGCAATATCGGGAACATGATTCCAAATCCTATCAAGAGCAGGCCGCCCTTTCTGAGATCGGATAATTTCCGGCCGGCTACTAATCCTGCTTCGAGCAGAAACAATGTGAGCACACCTTTGAACGGCATGTCGAACAACGGAGATACCTGTTCCCAACCTGTTTTGCCAACCACCAATCCAATCAGTACAAAGCCTATCAGAAGCAGGCTGCTTTTGCCGGCCAACAGTTCACGGGCGATTTCCTTTACGGATGCTTGCCCCGTGGAGGATGATGTGTCATTCATGCGCGCCAGTGAAATGGCGATCAGGATGGCAGGAATCTCCATCATCGCCAGCATGCTGGGCATAAACCCTTCGAAAGAAATTCCGAGACTCTCGTGAAAGGCCAGCGCTGCACTGAACGTTACAGCTGAAACCGACCCATAATGTGCGGCCAGTGCGGCAGCGTTCGGGATGCTGAACCTTCCAGCCTTTCGCATGACCCCATAGGTCCACAATGGGATGAGGCAACATAACAGAATCGCTGCGATGGCGGGCCAGATCACTTCATCGAATGCTGCGAGCGATAACTTGTAACCACCTTTCAGGCCAATCGCAATCAGCAGATAGAGTGTTAAGGATTGATACAACGAATCCGGATACTTGAGATCGCTTTTCAGGCGCGATGCAACGATGCCGAGCAGGAACGCCAGCACCATGGGTGAAAGAATACTTGTGAGCATGGCCGGTTATTGGTTTAAGAACTCCACGGTACCGGTATCAAGGTGATAAAGCGCACCCATGATTTTTACCGAACCCTCCCGCACACGTTTGGCTAAGGTGGGTTCAAGCGATTTTAATTGCTCTACCTGCTGCCGGATGTTTTCGCGAATGGCGGCATCGAGCAGATCGGCAGGGTGTTGCTCCCGGGCTTTTTCAACGGCTGGTTTGATCGCGTTGATCAGTGTTACGATATGACCGGGCACTTCCGGCAGTTTTACAGCTGCGCTTACGGCCCCGCATTGCGTGTGGCCCAGCACCACAATGAGTTTTGTGCCCAGTAGTTCCTCAGCGAATTCGATGCTTCCCCAGGAAGCGTAGGTAGAAACCTGTCCTGCGGTGCGAACGATGAATAAATCGCCTACACCCTGATCGAAGATAATTTCGTTGGGTACCCGTGAGTCGGAGCAGCCAACAATGGTGGCAAATGGGGCCTGTGCGGCAGCTACTTCCCTGATGCGATTTAAATCCTGATGGGGCCGGATGGATTTGCCCTGAACAAAGCGGTCATTTCCTTGTTTGAGTTTAGTAAGGGCCTCGTCAGGGGAAGTTTGAGCGTGTACACCGGCAGCGAATGCGGTAAAAACAATTGCAATAAGGTAGGTTCTTTTCATGCGCGAGTTTTTTTCGGGCGCAAAACTGCGGCATTCAGATCATATATTTTTATTTATCTTTATAATGCTATTGATAAAATATTTTTATGAATTATACGCTTAACCAACTTCAGATTTTTTCGAAAATCGTACAGACCGGCAGCATCACCCGTGCCGCGGAAGAGCTTCACCTGACACAGCCAGCGGTGTCGATTCAACTCAGAAATTTTCAGCATCAATTCGACCTGCCATTAACCGAGGTCATCGGCCGGAAAATATTTATCACGGATTTTGGCCGCGAGATCGCAGCGGCAACCGAGCGGATTTTAAATGAGGTTCAGGTTATTGACTATAAAACGCTCGAGTACAAAGGGCACCTGACCGGACGATTGAAGATATCGGTGGTGTCGACCGGTAAATACGTGATGCCTTATTTTCTTTCGGATTTTATGCGGGATAACTCGGGCGTCCAACTGGCGATGGACGTTACCAATAAAGCTCAGGTGATCGACAGCCTGGTAAACAACCAGGTCGACTTTTCGCTGGTGTCGGTTATTCCCCCCAAGATGGCCATTGATAAACTGGACCTATTGCAGAACAAATTATTTCTGATCGGCAATACGAAATCAAAATTCAAAGGACGTATGCATGACAAACGCATATTCGATTCCCTGCCGTTAATTTATCGGGAACAGGGTTCCGCCACGCGTCAGGCGATGGAGCGATTCATTGAGCGGAACAAAATTATGGCGTATAAGAAGATTGAGCTTACCTCCAATGAAGCCGTGAAGCAGGCCGTGCTGGCCGGACTCGGTTACTCGATTATGCCGTTGATTGGAATTAAAAACGAACTTAACACCGCACAACTTCAAATCATTCCCGTGCGGGGGTTACCATTGTTAACCACGTGGAGCCTGGTGTGGCCGAAAGACAAACGCCATTCTCCGATTGCGTTGGCGTTTTTAAATCACATTAAGAAAGAGAAACGATCCATCGTTGACCAGCATTTCTCGTGGTATGAATCGTATGCATAACCGTGCTATGCTTTAACCGTTTTGCTTTTTGTTGCGGAGCTCTTTTCTGCCGTTTTGATCCCTTTTTCTTTCATTAATGAAAGTCCATATTCGCGGATGGCGACAATTAATGGAACAGCCTTTTTGCCTTTTGCGGTGATGCTGTATTCCACTTTGGGAGGAACGGCTGCATAAACTTTCCGGGTTATTAATTCATGCTTTTCAAGATCGCGAAGTTGTGACGAGAGCATTTTATGCGTGATGTGAGGAAGCGACTTCTTCAATTCACTGTAGCGCATGGTATTTTGATTGAGCCTCCAGAGAATTGGCATCTTCCAGGTTCCGCCGATAAAATGAAGGGCAAATTCTACCGGGTTATAATAAACTTTGTGGTCGTAAATGAAATCGGGCATATCACAAATGAGTTCCGGAGTTAAAACTACTAAATCGTGCCGTAGTAGCTATCCCTTTCTAAAGGATAAGAACACACACATAGGTATCGATTATCAGGATTTGTCACAGGTTGCTCACTTTTGTGCCGCTGGAAACAAATGTTTTCGTGAGGGCTAACGGAAGCATTCGGACAGCCGCGTTCCCGGGTGTCGAAAGCGAGATTTTTTTTGACTTTGTGTTGAACAAAGTTTCTTTTTTGAGGTTATTAAGGCGATAATTTGCAAGCCTTATGAAGTCTTTCTTGTCCAGCGCAGCATTTTTGGTGATCGTTATGTTCAACGCTCAGGCGCAGTCTGACGCGGATGGTATTCTTGGAGAATGGATCTCACCCACGAAAGACGGCCGGATTCTCATTTATAAAACCAACAATAAGTACTTTGGGAAGATTACCTGGGGTACGGGTGGCTCGGGAACAGACGACAACAATCCTGATCCGGCATTGCGAAGCCGGAAAGTTATCGGGATGGAGATCCTCAGAAATTTTGTTTTCGATGACGGTGAATGGGTTGATGGAACGATCTATGATCCGCGCGATGGTAAAACGTATAGTTGCAAGCTCACGCTGGGCGACAACAATTCTTTGAATATCCGGGGGTACGTTGGCATATCGCTGTTTGGTCGGACTGAAACGTGGGCACGCTTTCCCGGTACTGCGAATTAACTTCTATCATGCGATTATTTTTTGAAACGCTGCGCGAGCGAAACGAAATTCTTTTTTACCTGGGATGGGTTTGCCTGATTCTTGGAATCGCCTGCATCGCACTTTCGCGATTTAGTTCACTGCAGGTAGCAGGCGTTAGCGCGTGGTACAAACCGTTTAAGTTTTTTGTGTCCACTACGATTTTCGTTTGGTCGATGGCCTGGTTTCTCGGGTATCTGACTCCATCCAGCATGATTACCGCATACTCCTGGGGACTGGTTGTATTGTTTACGTTTGAAGACCTTTACATTCTGATACAGGCCGGGCGCGGTCAACTATCGCACTTTAATGTTGCTACTCCGTTGCTTAGTTACCTGTGGATTCTGATGGCATTTGCCGCACTTTCGATTTCCATATGGACGCTCATTATTTCGGTGCCCTTCTTTGGTACTGCGCTAAACGGCCTGGAAGATTATTATGCATGGGGTATCCGGTTAGGGGTGATCGGATTCGTTTTGTTTTCAATCGAGGGGATGGCCATGGGTGCCCGCATGGCGCATACGGTAGGTGCAGCAGATGGCACGGCAGGGCTGCCTTTGCTTAACTGGAGCCGGACGGCCGGAGACCTTCGCGTGGCACACTTTCTGGGTATGCATGCGTTGCAAATTATTCCGCTTGCTGCATTTTATCTGATCCGTAATGTAAAGGGTACGGTTGTATTCGGAGTGATCTACCTGGCATTGGTGACTTTTTCATTCATACAGGCTTTGCGTGAGAAACCCCTGATAGGCTTGTAACCGATCACAACAAAGCGGCAATAAATTCCACCCACGGGAAAACTGTTTCTCTTTACAGCGTTCCAAAGCGGCTGGCGCGCGTACGCTGCCTTAAAAAAAATTTGGTATGATCTTTACGGATGAGTGTCTATCACTCGAAAATGGCGGTCGTAAATGCTTCAAAATTTTTTGCGCCATTCGTTAAATGATCTGTTTATGTTCGTACCCATTACTTCCGAAGTCACATTATCACACGGTATGCTGTTAAAAGAAATTGCTACCGGCCAGTTGTTTGAAATTGGTACCCGATTAAAGGGCAATGCTGACATGTGGGGTGATGATCCGTTAGAAATTCATGAAGCGATTGGCGCCACACGCGACTCACGAGCCGTGGGATACAATGAACTCGCGGAGAAATATTGGGTTGCAGTCGCAGAGTAGTGACTGGCACTGAGTGATTACGATTACGCACCACCTATTCTGCAAATTTTGGGATTGCCCGTTTAGCGTGAACGATGTGCTATTTTTTCGTGGAGGCTGAATCTCGCCTTTGTTTCTCCATGTTCCGGAAATATTTGCGGAAAAGAAAATTGCTTTTCAATGCCTCCATATTTTGGTTGAAACGATACGTACCTTGTTCTACACTTGTCATCGTGCGTAAGAGTTTCTCGCGCATTAAACTATCGGACAGAATCAATCCCGCGGTACCTTTTCCCTGGCGCACGTCTGCAATCGCCTGCTGAAGATTTTCCGTAAGCTCCGAACTTTGTTTACTTGCCAGTTTCAGATTGGCGATCGCCTGCGCTAAGTCGCCAGCGAGTAGCGTGTCAATAAACACCTGATTGACAATTCCCTTGCCGTGATCAAGTTTTACCATGAGGTCATTTCCTTTTTTCGTGAGCATTGCTGCGTTGGTACCGGCAGCCTGAAAGCCCCTTATTCCTGATCGTACGTCACGGGTGATAAGCGTATCCGAAAGCAATGACCACAGCGCCTCACGGCTGTTTAGCTTCTCGGTAATCTCATACAGGTTGCCGGAAATTTTCGCCATGTTTTCGTTTGTGCGACTCAATGTCCGGAGCATTTCTTCCGTTTCAACCGATTTCCGTGCGCTCAGAATATCGCCTGCGTCAACGGTTGGGGCGTCACCCGGTTGAGACATAATATTGAGCACCCTGTTTCCCATCAATCCGTCTGTCCCGATTGAAACGAGTGCATTTTTGCGAAGGAATGGTTTCATGTTGTTATCAATTACCATCGTGATGCGAATGGTGGTATCATTCTCCAGCGTGATTCCTTTCACGGTGCCTACGTCTATACCTTTAAATCGAACATTGTTTCCGGGCACTAAACCACTTACGTTCGTTACGGCTGCATGCAGAATAAATGTTCTTCCAAACAGGTTCCGGTTTTTACCGATCATGTACAGCGTAAATACCAGGAACAAGATTCCTGCGATCACGAATATGCCAAGCTTGGTATTATCGATTGTCTTGTGTTTCATAGGCTAATCGAAAAATTCACGGATTTTCGGGTCTTCAGTGTGCTCAAGATTTGAATACGTATCCAGCGCATAACACTTTCCGTCAATCAGCATAACCACGTTGTCGGCCGTTGCTTCGATGCATCGGAGATCATGCGAGATGACGATAGAGGAGGTGTTGTATTTTTTCTGAACATTTACAATTAGTTGGCTGATCCCTCGGGCGGTTACAGGATCAAGGCCGGTTGTCGGTTCGTCATATAAAATGATTGCCGGCCGCAGGATTAACGTTCGTGCAAGTGCGATCCGTTTGCGCATTCCTCCCGATAGTTCTTCAGGCATCATATCGACGGTGTGCGCCAGGCCAACATCGGTGAGTACTTCCATTACTGCACGTTCGGCTTCCGCTTCACGCTTTTCTTTTGACCAGTGCATGCGTAACGGAAATTCCAGGTTTTCGCGAACCGTCATGGAATCGTACAAGGCATTGCTCTGAAAAAGGAACCCGACTTTTGCGCGGAGTGAGTCGAGCTCTTCCTGTTTTAGTTCGCTGATGTCTTCTCCCAGCACCACGATTTTGCCCTCATCTGCTTCCACCAGGTTAACGATGCATTTGATCAGCACGGATTTTCCGGAACCTGACTTTCCCAATACCGCTATTGTTTTGCCTTGCGGAAGAGAAAGGGAGAAATCGCGCAGTACATGGTTATCGCCAAACGACTTATTCAGTTTATCGATATCGATAACAGGTTGCATACGATCAGGTTAAGCCAAGCAGGTCGGTTATTTGAACAGCGATCAGGTCAACAATAAAAACAAGTAATGACGACACCACGACTGCGGAGTTTGCCGAGCGGCCGACACCTTCTGTTCCTTTACGGGAATTATAACCTTTGTAACATCCAATTAAACCAATAACAAATCCGAAAAAGAAAGTCTTGACCAGAGACGGGACTGTATCGCCAAAGCTGATGGCATTGAATACCTGCGTCCAGTACAAACTCCAGCTAACACTTCCCCGAATGTTTACCCCCAGGTAGCCGCCATACAACGAAACGGCATTTGACAAGCTGGCCAGTATGGGCAACATTAACGTGGTAGCCATGATGCGGGTAACAACCAGATATCGAAACGGGTTTGTGCCGGAAACATTCATCGCATCGATTTGCTCCGTCACGCGCATCGAACCGAGTTCTGCGCCCATACCGGAGCCTACCTTGCCCGCACAAATCAACGCTGTGATGACGGGAGAGATTTCACGAACGAGCGAAACTCCGACCATCGCGGGAAGCATCGATTCGGCACCAAACTCGACCAGTGTCGGTCGCGACTGAATGGTTAACACCAGTCCCATGATGAACGCGGTGATTGCTACAAGCGGCAGTGATTTATAGCCTACCCAAAAACACTGCCGGAGAAATTCTTCGAACTCCTGTCTGCGGTGAAACAATTCTTTAAAAAAGCGTGCTGTAAAACGCGCGATGTTTCCGGTTTCACGGAAGAAGGTTTCGTTGATGTGGAACGATTGGTTCACGGCAATGAGTTTACGTTACGGGTTCGTTTACAGTGGATAGGCCGAATGTCCAAATCGGGAAGTCGATGTGATTGACCATGTCTTCGGCTACGCTTCCTGCCAGGAGATAGGTTATTCCTTTCCAGGCATGGGTACCCATGGCAATCAGGTCGGCATCGATTTCTTTGGCGAACGCATAGATTCCATGTTCCGCAGAGAAGTCGGAGCGGATATTAATCGTGTAGTTGGTCAGATTGCCCTTCTGCGCGAATTGTGTGAGATCAGCTTTTACATCACTGTCTTTGCGGAAGGTTCGCGGAGTGTTGACCCACAGCAGCTCCAGTGAAGCTTCGAAGAACTGTTGAAGTTTGATGAGCTGTTCGTAAAAACCCTCTTCGGCACCCACGGATACAGGCACCACGATTTTTTTGATTTGGTCGGTTGGTTCTTTTCGAATCGTGAGCACAGGCACGGGAACATGCCGAACTACTTTGCCGGTGTTCGAGCCTACACCAAACTGATTATGTCCTTGAGTACCCATCACAATCAGGTCGATTGCCTGTTCACGGGTGTACTGCTGAACACCAGCGATTAGTGAGCCCATTTTTTTACTATACCGCACGGGTGTGTTTGGAGTGGCGTAAGCTTCTTCCATCGCTTTAAAGAGCGTATCGGCCCGCGCTTCCAGATCTTTGATTGTTTTCGAAGTGAACGAGTAACTGTAGGCGAGGCTTGCGCTGCCCGTGAGAACGGCAGTATCAATCATGTGAAGTACGTGTACTTCGCCCCGCGACTGCCCGGCAAGCGTAAGTGCAAACTTGAATGCTTCCATAGCAGTTGCGGAAAAATCGCATGGGACAAGTATTTTTTTCATAATGCAAGGGTTAGTTACGCTCTTGTGAAGGTAGGCGCACGCTGGCGGGACGAAGCATGACGAAAGTCGCGCGTTGCCGGTGACTTTTGTCGTGTTTTGACGATAGCTTCTCTGGATTTATTCTGACTTACTTGTCTTTATGGTGACACCATAGCACTTCAAGGCAAGCTTGATTTTGGCCTTGCTCCACCAAAACAGAAAGTCTTCAGATTCTATTCAGAATATCTTCAAACTGTTAACCTTTTTTTGACAACTAAGCGGTGTTGGAACAATGAAGCGTTTGAATTTCAGTTTAATCAACAATCTGACAAACATCATTGTATTGTGGGACTAAAGTCACACAGAGTTCGTGGATGATTTTAGAAATTGAGTGAAAGGAGATGCGGTTATGAAAACAAGAAAGCTGTTTTATACGATCATCATTTCGGTCGCGGTTGCAGGGGCGATTGCAGCACTGGCGTTTTATGCGATCTTTTTTAAGTCGCACCGCTCGGTAGAGAACGAGCAGGCCATTTCGGTTACTGCGGTTCAGTTGTTCAGCGACTTTGTAGCCAATGAGCAGGATGCAAACAAACGGTACCTGGACAAAGCTGTAGAGGTGACCGGTAAGATCACCGAGATTACTTCGGATATGGAGCGCCATACGGTAGTGGCGCTGGCTACTGACGACATTCTGTTCGGAGTGCGGTGTACACTTCTTGATGCACAGACGAGTTTGCAACCGGGTGATACGGTGCGGATTAAGGGGATTTGTAAGGGATTTTTATCGGATGTTATTATAACCAACGGAATTTTAAATCAGGAATATGAAAAGTAAATGGCTTGCGGGGATTGTCATAGTATGTGCCGGTATGGTTACGGAATCGTGCATACATGAGACACTTATTTTACCGGAACCTCCGGAGGAAAATCCCGATCCGGGATGTACGAGTGACGGTTCGGTTTGCTTTGAGAGCAGCGTTCTTCCGATTTTTGTTTCTTCCTGTGCGATAACGAAGTGTCACAATGCATCATCGCATAAAGAAGGGTATGTACTGGATAGTTATACCAACATCATCAAGCGCGGCATCTCACCCGGAAATGCCAATAGCAGCAAACTGTATAAAGTTCTTTTCGAAAATGGTGAAGACCGGATGCCGCCCGATGGTTCGCTGACTGCTGCTCAGAAAGATTCCATCCGGGTATGGATTAACGAAGGCGCGAAGAACACGACCAATTGTAATTGTTACTGCGATCCGGAAACATTCACGTTCGCTGCTGTGATCGAGCCCCTCATTAATAACAAGTGTGTGGGCTGTCATAAACCGGGATCGCTGAGTGGAAAAGTCGATTTATCGACTTATGCGAAGATCAAAGCACAAGCTGACAACGGAAAACTGATGGGAAGTATTTCGCACGACCCGGGCTTTAAGCCCATGCCGGAAGGACGTAAGCTTTCGGATTGCGAGATCACGCAAATTTCAAAATGGATAGATGCAGGTGCACTTGATAACTAAGCGTATGAAGGTTCGATTATTTTTTCTGAAAACGAGTTGGCTGGTGATTATTGCCGGTGGACTGTTGGGCGGGTGCTACTACGATAATGAGGAGACGCTCTACGGCATCACTACCTGTGATTCAACATTTGTGTCTACGTTCAATACGGACGTGTTGCCGATGCTGGAGAAGTATTGTAACGGATGTCATGCCGGCAGTTCGCCTTCGGGCGATATTTCCCTGGATACGTACAGCAACGTTTCGAACTATGTGAGCAATGGAAGTTTGATGGGGAGCATTCGGCATGACCCCGGCTTTAAGGCTATGCCTGAGGGCCGTGGAAAACTGAGCGCCTGCGACATTAAAAAAATTCAAAGCTGGATCGATGCCGGTGCAGCTAATAACTAAAAACTCTCTTATATGAAACGAATATTGATCATCTGTCTCCTGACGGGAATAAGTCTGACGGTGTTTTCGCAATCCTTGTTTATGACGCGCAGTGGACAAATATCCTTCTTCTCTAAAACCTCTGTCGAAAACATTGATGCGGTTAATAATGAGGTGACCAGCATCTTGAATTCCGCGTCAGGCGAAGTTGTGTTTGCGGTGTTGGTGAAAAGTTTCCGCTTTGAAAAGGCACTGATGGAAGAGCACTTTAATGAGAACTATGTGGAGTCTGATAAATTCCCGAAGTCGACCTTTCAGGGAAAGATTACAAACCTCGCAGCGATCGACTTTTCGAAAGATGGTTCCTACCCGGTGACCCTTGCGGGCGACCTGACACTCCACGGGGTAAAGCAACCTGTTACGGCTTCCGGTCAACTGGATGTAGCATCTGGTAAACTAATCCTTAAAGGTAGTTTTACGGTTGCACTGGCAGACTACAAGATAGAAGTTCCATCGCTGGTCAAAGACAAAATTTCCAAAACAATCGATATCCGTGTTAACTGCAGTTATGAGCCTAAAAAATAACAAGACAGCATTTGCGATTTGGGCGTTGATGACGCTCGCGTTGCCGGTAGTGGCGCAGGACGACCTGATGAAAATGCTGGACGAGGAGACTACGGATAAAAACAAGACCGAGTATGCAACGGCTGCGTTTAAAACCACGCGGTTGATCAATGGACACTCCATCGAGAATGTTGCCCCGGGTGTGCTTGACTTTCGGATCTCGCACCGGTTTGGATTCGTGAGCACCGGAGCCTATGAACTTTGGGGCCTGGACAATGCTTCGATGCGGATGGGTTTCGACTACGGGTTAACGAAGCGGCTCATGATCGGTGTCGGCCGGAGTACCTACCAGAAACAGTTTGACGGGTTTGCAAAGTATAAGGTTCTCCGCCAATCATCCGGAGCGCGCAACATGCCCTTGTCGCTGAGCGTAGTGGGAACAGTCATGTATAAATCACTGAAATTTGATGATCCGAGCCGCACCAACTATCAGAGCTCGAATTTCTATTACTGTGGACAAATAATCTTTGCCCGAAAGTTTACCGAAGGCTTGTCGCTTCAGCTGATGCCTACGGTAGTTCATTACAACCTTGTGCCGGTAGCGGGCGACCCGAACGACCTGTTCTCGGTTGGCGCGGGCGGTCGTTTCAAGTTAAGTAAACGCGTAAGCGTGAATGTGGAGTACTACTATCAACTTCCGGCTAACCAGTTTGCCGGAACGTATAACTCGCTATCGGTGGGCTTTGATGTGGAAACCGGTGGCCACGTATTTCAACTGTACATGACCAACTCAACGGGTATGACAGAACGCACGTTTATTTCTGAAACCACCGGTGATTTCTTTAAAGGGGATATTCGCCTTGGCTTCACAATTTCACGCGTGTTCACCCTTCGCAAGCCCCGCATAGACCAGGAATAGTTTAGACACCATGCACGCCAAACAGGTATCCTACCAGTGCGGATACGCCCATGGCCAGTGTTCCCCAAATGGTAATTCGCAGAATTGCTTTGGTAATTCCTGAGCCGCCTGTTTTGGCAGCAATCGCCCCGAGAATTATGAGTGAAACGATCGTTGATCCGTAGATCCAGTACTCCATTCCATTAATGGGCGCGAGCAAAGCAACAATCAAAGGCAAAAAACCACCTACTGTAAAAGACGCGCCTGAAGCCAGTGCAGCCTGAATGGGGTTAGCCTGCGTAACTTCATTGATGCCGAGTTCATCGCGTACGTGCGCTGCGAGCGCATCTTTTTCGGTAAGTTCAATGGCTACCTGCCGGGCAGTTTCTTTTTTCAATCCTCTTTTTTCGTAGATCTCGGTCAGGATGTTGAGCTCGACTTCCGGCATGGTGCGAAGTTCTTCGGCTTCGCGTTCAATGTCGGATTTTTCGGTATCCATCTGTGAACTAACGGACACATATTCACCTGCAGCCATCGAAAGCGCACCCGCTACCAGGCCGGCAAGCGTGGCCAGCATGATCGGATCGCGGGTGGTGCTGGCGGCAGCAACACCAATTGCAAGACTGGAAACGGAGATAATTCCATCGTTTGCTCCGAGTACGGCTGCCCGTAACCAGTTGCTTCTGTGGATGTAGTGACTGTCGAGGTAGTTGTCGATTGTTACCATGCTCATGGATCAGGTCTGTTCAAGCAATGAGATGCTTCTCTTGCTCATTCCTTATCAAATATACGCATGTGTTTCAGGAAATGCTTTGCATTTACCACGATCAAGCGGTTAAAATTTAGATCCGACTAATTATTCGCTTCGCAGCGAATTTACGGGATTGCTTACGGCACCTTTGAAGGCCTGCATTCCAACCGTAACCCAGGCAAGGACTAATGTAACCAGACCGGATACTGCGAAGACCCACCAACTAATTGTTACCCGGTACGCAAAGCCCTGCAGCCACTGCTCCATAAACCACCACGACAGGGGCACGGCAATGATAAAGGCAATCACCACCAGCGTCAGGAAGTCGCGCGAGAACAGGTTTACGATTTGCGAAACACTTGAACCCAATACTTTTCGGATGCCGATTTCTTTTGTTCGTTGTTCGACACTGTAGGTCGCCAGTCCGAACAACCCGAGGCAACCAATAAACACGGCCATGCAGGACGCAATGGTGAAAATAATGCTGTATTGCTGTTCGGCAGTGTACTTGGCGGCAAAGGTCTGATCGAGGAATTGAAACTCAAACGGGTTTCCGGGGAAATTCTTTTTATAGAATGTCTCCAGTGAAGCGAGTTGAGCGCTCATATTGTTGCCGGCAAGTTTTACCGTATAGTAACTTCCGTTTCGGGCCGGTAAAAATACAATGGGGTCGATAGTGTATTGCACCGACAGGTGATGATAGTCTTTAACCACCCCCCGTATCATAACCTGGCGTTCGTTCCATTTTATTTTCTGGCCCACCGCTTCTTCCGGAGTGGCAAAGCCCAATGACGCTACCGCTTGTTCATTGACAATTGCGTATTCAAATTCGTTCCACGACTTCTGGCACATTTCCGGAGTAAAATTTTGACCTGCAGCCAGCGCGATTTCGTAAGTGTCGAGGTATCGGTCATCAATCGTAATGATGTTGTACCCGATCTTCTCATCGCCCGGTAGCGGGTTTAAACGCGTAATGCCGGATGTTGAAAAGTTAAACCCATCGCCCGGCACGTTTCCGGAACGACTGAAGCGTTGTACAAACGATGCCTGACTGATTTCTCCTTCAAATGCAGCGCTTCGGTCGCGGAATGTGCTGTCGCGGTTTACCTCGGCTCCGCGGATCACCAGCAACTGACTTGCGTTCAACCCCATGTCTTTATCCTGCATGAATTTCCATTGCTGAAAAAGAATTACCGTGGCTGCGATCAGCATGAGCGAGATTGAAAACTGAAACACCACAAGTGCCTTCCGCACGAAGATACCCCGGTCGGATTTGCTGAAAATCCCTTTGAGCACTTTTGAAGGATTGAAGGATGACAAAACAAACGCAGTGTATGCGCCCGAGCCAAGTGTGCCCAGGATCAAAATAACCAGCGCCAGAATCCAAAAGCTGTTGTTGTTCAATACTTGCAGTTCGATGTTTTTGCCAATCAGGCTCGTGTACGGAGCCTGCAATGCGGTAACTAATGTGATCGACAAAATAAATGCAAGCATGTTGAGCATGGCTGATTCACCTAAAAACTGCCGGACAAGCTGGGCTTTGCTTGCCCCGACAACTTTGCGGATACCAACTTCTTTTGCGCGCTTCAACGCGCTTGCGGTTGACAGATTGATGTAGTTAAACCAGGCAATAATCAGAATCAAACCAGCGATTCCGCCAAGGAGGTACACAAATTTCAGGCTGCCGAAGGTTGGTAACGGGTCGGTCAGTGAACGTCCGAGGTGCATGTCGGAAATCGGCTGCAAGACAATGGAACTTGCTTCCTCCGGGTTAACGTCACGCTCGAGTTTAGTGTATAAATCGGAAACCTGTGATGGATTGGCTTCAGCCTTCAGTCTAACATAGGTATATAACCACTGACTTCCTGTACCGTCCATACTCGCCCACATTTCGTTTCCGTTCAGGTTCGCGGCATTGTACAAGGTTTGGATGGAGAAGACCATGTCGTAACGCAAGTCAGAATACTCCGGCATATCCTCGTACACAGCTTCCACCGTATACAGCGTTTTTCCGAACTGGTTGTTGAGTGTAAGGGTTTTACCGATGGCTGGTTCATTGCCAAAGTATCGGAGAGCTGTTTTTCTGGACAGTGCAACTACGTTTGGCTTTTTCAGAGAAGCCGCGGTTCCTTCTGTTAACCCAAATGTGAAGAATCCGAAGAAACCTGCATCGGCATAAACAAAGTTATTTTCACGAAACGATTTTTCGGCATCTCCGGCTGCGCTCTCGCAAGTCACAATCCCGGTGCCCAGGTTAGCACCTTCGGCCAACCGGCAATATTGATCAATACCGCTGATCGTTGCCGCTGCCCGCGGAGCAAACCCCGGGGCGGTGTAAGCATCATATTGGCCTTGACCCTTTTCATGAAGCACACGGTAAAGTGCGGCAGCATTTGTATGGAACGAATTGTAACTTTTTTCGAACGCGATGTACTGCGTGATCATGATAAATGCAGTCATCCCCAGGCAAAGGCCAAGCGTGTTGATAACGGTAAACGACAGATTCTTTTGGAGATTCCGGAAGGCGAGGGTCAGGTAGTTGGCTAACATACAACGGAGGTATAGCTATCCTGTTACAACATCTGTGCCTTCTAAATGTTTTTGAAATTTACGGCATTTTTGGGCTTTTTTTGAGGATTGTCCGAACGTTTTTGGGAACACGTGTTCGATAACGGACGCGCCTAACCGGATGAAAAACTGCCGTCGAGACTTCGGGGAATCCAGTTTGTTTGAACAAATGCCGGGTAAAGATGTTAATGCGTTGATGAAGCAGTCCGAAATCTCCCTCGTATTTCCCCATCAGTTATTCGAAGATAGTCCGGCTGTTGTCAAGGGCCGGGCCGCAGCACTGATCGAGGACGAACTCTTCTTCCGCCAGTACAAATTCCATAAGAAAAAACTTGTTCTTCACCGGGCTTCGATGAAGGCGTATGAAGATGAGTTGGTCCGTCAGAAAATCACTGCGCACTATTTTGCCATTCATGAATATCCCACCCTCAGGGAAGTTGTGGAGTCGCTGGCCAAATCAGGTGTAAAAAAGTTTCATGTGGTTGACCCGGTCGACTACTTGCTGGAGAGACGCCTGAAACGATATGCATCGCAGCACAACATCGCCATCCACTATTACGATTCGCCTGCGTTTCTCTGTACAACGAAATATCTTGATGATTTCTTTGCTTCGCGCAAGCGATATTTCCTGACGGACTTTTATATCGAACAACGCAAGCGGTTGAACATCCTGATAGAAGATGGGAATCCGGTAGGAGGGAAGTGGACCTTCGATACCGAGAATCGGAAGAAGATGCCCCCGTCCGTTATTCCGCCAGCGTTGCCTGAGTTTACGCAAAACAAATTTTTGAAAGAAGCTGAAACCTATGTTGAGAACCATTTCCCGAATCATTATGGTGAAGCGGGAAATTTCATTTATCCGGTCACCCGGCAGGAAGCCCGGGCTAATCTTGAGAGTTTTTTGACCGAGCGGTTTCAGCAGTATGGCATTTATCAGGATGCCATTATTGACCGCAATTCTTTTTTATTCCATTCTGTACTTACCCCCGCCCTCAACATCGGGCTGCTCACCCCAGCCGAAATTCTGGAAGAAACCCTGGCGTTTGTGAGGCGAAATAACGTGCCGATCAACTCGGTGGAAGGTTTTGTGCGACAGATTCTCGGCTGGCGTGAATTCATTCGCGCGGTATACGTCCGCGAAGGGGTAAAGCAGCGGACGGTGAACCATTGGGAACACAAACGTGATATTCCGGAATCGTTTTGGACTGCTTCTACGGGCATTGAACCGGTCGACCATGTGATCCAAAAAGTTTTAAAGACATCTTACAACAATCACATCGAGCGTTTGATGGTGATGGGCAACTTTATGATGTTGTGCGAATTCGACCCTGATCAGGTATATCGCTGGTTTATGGAGTTGTTCATCGATGCGTACGACTGGGTGATGGTGCCGAACGTCTATGGAATGAGTCAGTTCTCCGATGGTGGCCTGATGAGTACCAAGCCTTACATCTCAGGATCTAATTATCTGCTCAAGATGAGTAACTACAAAAAAGGCGACTGGTGCGAAACGTGGGATGCGTTGTACTGGCACTTTATCAATAAACACCGGACGATGTTTCTGAAAAATCCACGGATGTCGATGATGGTTCGTCAGTATGACAAGATGGATAAGAGCAGACAAAAGAAACTGGCCGGAGTCCGTGACGAATTTCTACGTAAACTTTCCTAGCGCGTGCTGACCATTTCATCGTACGAAGATATCCTTGACGTCATCAAACGGTTTGACGTTGAACAGTACGCCAGAACACGAAATTTTTATTCGGGTAACGTGTCCGGATTGTCGCCTTACATTTCGCGCGGAGTGATTTCGCTCAACCGTATCCGCGAAATCATTTTAGAACATCATTCACCCGAAAAGGCAAAGAGTTTTATCAGCGAACTCGCATGGCGCGAGTACTTTCAGCGGATGTGGTGGACACATGGTACGCGCATTCTTGCCGACTTCTACCATGCCCAGCAGCCTGTTGCGCATCATAGCATGATCACCAACCTCGCAGCCGGAACAACGGGATTGCACGCCATTGACGAACCGATTAAAAAAATGGTGACTACCGGGTATATGCATAACCATGCCCGCATGTATGTTGCATCCCTTGCGTGTAACATTGGTCAGGCGCATTGGCTAAATCCTTCGCGCTGGATGTACTACCATCTGCTTGACGGGGATGTAGCGAGCAATTCGCTCAGTTGGCAGTGGGTTGCGGGAACGTTTAGTAACAAGAAGTATTATTTCAATCAGGAAAACCTGAATCGCTTTAGCGAAACGGTTCAGACGGGAACATTCATGGATTGTGGTTACGATAAACTGGATTCGATGCCGATACCTGAATCGCTTACGGAGAATGCCAATCTTCCGCTGACGTGCAACTTGCCGCTAACGACTCCACCTGAACTCGATCTTGGTTTGCCTTTGCTGATTTACAATTCGTATAACATTGATCCGGCATGGCGCAGCGATATGCCCGCCAATCGCGTTTTGTTGCTTGAGCCTTCGCATTTCAAATCGTTCCCGGTATCGGATCATGTGCTGAGGTTTGTGATCACAACCGCGCAGAAGTTGGTGCCGGGTATTCAGGTAGTTACCGGTGAGTTCAACGAAATTCCCGGACTGGAGCATTTCACACACGTGTACTTTAAAGACCATCCGATCAGCCGTCATTATCGCGGTGAACGCGATAACGCAGTATGGATGTTTCCGGAAGTTGAACCGAAAAGTTCATTCTCGGCATACTGGAAAGCGTGCGAAAAGCGAAGCCGGAAGAACGCTTAATGTAACCGAAACGCGTTAGAGTTCCAGATTCGTTACACCCGAGGCCCACAGAAAGTAGACTTTTTCTTTTTCCAGTTCAGCGAGTTGTTTCAGTAACTTGCTTTGTGACTGCAGCAGCTTTTCAAGCTGCACGTTGATTTTGAACAAATCACTTTCACCTTCGTTCAGGTTCATGAGTTCTGCATTTACGATCCGGTTATAACTGTCAACCATCTGTTGTTGGGATGTAATGATTTGCCGGAGGGTAATCAGCCGGTTGTAGGCCTGATCAATTTCAACCCGGATCGAACGCTGCGCGTCTGAGCGCTCGTACGTGGAGTTTGTAATCTTAAGCTTTGTTAACGCAAGTTTGGAGCGTTCCTTTCGCAGGAATATCGGCATCGCGAAATCAACTCCGAATTTATAATTGTCGCCCCAGCGATCGTTATTTAATCCGGAGTAGTCGAAAGGTTTATTCAGGAAATAGTAGCTCAGGTTAAGTTCGGGTTTCAGAAATTCTGCTGCCAGTTTCCGGTCGATTTCCAATTGCTTGATCTTAATGGAGATTTTACGAATCTCCGGGTGATTGTTCATCGCATTGTCGCGCAGTTCACTTACCCGAGCGGGGTCAAGCCATGCAGCATCCTCCGGCTCATACACCGGAATGATTGATTCCCGAAGTTCGAGCGGATAGCCAGCACTGTCCCATAAGTATGTGGAGATAGACAAGCGTGCGTTGTCGAGATTTACTTTTGCCTCCAGCAACTCGACCGACCGTTGCTGTACCGTTATGGATGCCTGAACGGTGTCCACAAGCGCGACTTCGCCATACGTGTACGAAGTTTTGATGCGCGACATGATGTCCAGAGCAATTTGCCGGTTCTTTCGAATTAACTGATAGTTCGCGGTGGCGTAAAACCAGGTCCAGTATTCCTTTGCGGCTTGAAGCAGCAGCTTGTTGACAATTTTGATCTGCTCCGCTTCGTTCAGGTCTTTCATCAGGGCAGCCTGGTTCAGCGTGGCTCTGCGTTCGTCAATAAAGAGTCCGCGACCCACGGGCATGGATACACCCGCATACAGTTGAGTGTAGTCGGTAGGCGATCCGATGTAGCGTTCCGGATTTAGGTAAGCACCCCGGTTCTGTTCAACCCCGATGGTAGGATCGATTGCAATCCGCGTAGGAATTTTGACGCCACCGTTAAGCATGCGGTAGTACTCAACACCCTCGTTTTGCTTCACCAGATACTGCATCTGCACCTTCGGGTCGAAGCTTCCCTTTGCCAGGCGCAATTCCTGTCGGGCACTTTCCGAGAGGAGTGAGGCCTGCCGGGCAACCGGATGATTTGCAATCACAACCGTGAACAGGTCGTTGAGCGCGAATCGTGTAGCGCTGTCCGATTCCACTAACAACGTATCAATTCCATGTGTACGCTGACTGAAACCTGATGTCACTGCTGCCAGGCACGTAAGCCAAACAAATACTACCCGATTCATAGGCTATTTGCTTTTTGATTTTTTCGATGCGCTTTCATTAAATGAATCACCCTCCGGCTTTTCATATAAGCTTGGCGGGAAGCCGTTCAACTGTCGCCACAGTTCGTACCATACCGGTACATTGTCGAGCATAACCCAACCCTTTGTACCTGAACCAACCCGAAGCTCTTTTGGCCACTCACCATCTTCGGTATCGGGAACCAAAAGAATTCTGAATTCCCCCGACTTGGAGCTTACATAATCGATCACCTTTACCCGACCGCCAAACGTACCGACAGAAACACTTGGCCAACCGGAGAATTGCACCGCGGGCCAACCGTCAAACTGGATACGGACTTTTCTTCCTGCACTGATCAACGGAACGTCCATCGCGCGCACATACATCTCCACCGCCAGTTGGTCGGTGGTAGGCATAATGGTACAGATCGCATCACCTTCATTGATGGTTTCTCCGAGACCGGCTTTCATCGCCTTCACAACATACCCGGATTGCGAAGTGACAACCTGATATTGCGCCTGACGAATGGTCGTGTTTGTAAACTCATTTCTGTATTTAACCAGATCGCCTTGTCCTTCAAAGATGTCGGAAAAAGTGTTGTTTAATTCCGATTCCGCCTTGTTGATCTTGTCGAGATATTCCACCTCAACCCGGCTAAGCTCAAGAATTGAATTCTGATAATCCGCTTCGGCTCCGCGATACTTATATTCAAAATCCTGCAGCTTGGTTAACGGAATGTTGCCGGCTTCAAAGAGTTTCTTATTCCGGGAGTATTGGTTCTCTGCGTTTTCGAAACGAATCTTATCTGCATCGCGCTTGGCTCTCGATTGCGACACTTTCAAATCTTTGGCCTCCCGCAACGCATTGATCTGACGCTGAAGCGCCTCGGCTTTCAGGTTTTTAGATTTGATCGCGTTTTCTTTGGCTGAGATTTGCTGTTCCATTCGCTTGAGCAACTCCGGATCAAAGTACTTTTCCTTCACTTCCGAAAGCGTTACGATGGTGTCACCCGCGTTAACGAAGTCACCTTCGCGTACATGCCAGCGCTGCACGCGGCCGGCAATTACAGCTTCCACGCGCTGTGGCCGGTTGGCAGGATCAAGCGCGGTTACTAATCCGCTACCGCGGATGTTCTGCTGCCACGGCAGGAACAAAACGATAATGAACATCCCCAGGATCACCAGCAGCAAGCGGGCCAGGAGCCGGGCACCGGAAGGTCCGCGTAAACTACGAAGTGCATAAAGCCGTTCTGGCTCTATGTTCTTGTACATATTGTATTTCGAAATTTTCAGCATACCTATTCGATGTATTTTTGGATAACTCCGTTTTTATAGAGCGTTTCGTAAGAACCTGTTTCAATGATTTGACCCTTGTCCATGATGATCACGCGATCGCTCGCAGCCATCACCAACGGGTCGTTGGATACTGCAACCAGTGTCCAGGCTTCGGCCGGGTCAATCACGCACTGAATCAAGTCGATCCTATCGGATTTGCTTAAGCCTGAGAAGAAGTTGTTCAAAATTAACAGTTCTGGTTTCTTGGCCAGGCAGCGCGCCAGAATCAATTTATGAATGGTGGAATTGGAAAGCCCTTTTCCGCCACTGATCAATTTTGTTTGAAGTCCTTCGGGCAATGCCGAAACATATTCGTGAAGACCTACCTTCTTCAGCGCCTCAATCGCTTCTTCGGGACGAATTGCCTTTCCGAGCAAAATGTTGTCGTACAGGGTTCCGTCAAAGATGTCATCGTTCGAGATGTTCTTGGAAACCTTATCGCGCAAATGCGCCAGGTCAATATCCCGCAGTGAATAGCCGTTTACGGAGATGCCTCCCTGGTAATCGGTGTACAGGCCGGAGATAATGTGTGCCAGAAGCGACTTGCCGCTGCCCGGAGTTCCTGAAATACATATCCGTTCCTTTTTTTCAATGCGGAGGTTTAAGCCCTTCAGGATGGGGACGGCTGAGTCTTTGAATTTGTACGTCAGGTTATTGAGCTCAATGGAATAACCCGTGTCGATTGAATTGCGTGGGAAATCCAGTCCGCCCGAGCGTTCCAGAGGCAAATCAGTGAGGTGTGCAACTTTATCAACCGCAGTGAGCATGTCGTATACCACTTCGGTATGCATGATCATTTTTTCCACTGCGGCCAGTACGAGAATGATCACCACTTCGGCCGCCACAAACTGACCCAGTGTAATTTCGCGGTTTACTACGAGGATGGTACCCAGAATCAACAGCGCTCCGGTAACAGCCACTTTCACAAACACGAAAGATGAAAACTGAATCATCAGCACACTGAAATGCGATTTCCGGTGCTTGAGATAGTTTGCCAAAGCGCCATCGGTGCGTTTGTAGGGAAGATCCGTGTTACCCATCAGTTTGAACGAATGAATGGCACGCGCCATTTCCTCCAGCCACTGCACAACCTTGTATTTGTATTTCGATTCCTCGATGGAAGAGCTTAGTCCGCGTTTGCCGGTAAATGCCAGCATGATGGCAAGAATGGAGATGAGAAATATTCCGAAGAATACAAAGAACGGGTGGTACAGCGACATCAGAATAAGGCCGAAAAGAATCTGAATCGCGGCAGACGAAAGTTCGATAAGAATTTTTGGGAGGCCTTTTTGTACCGTGATGATATCAAAGAACCGGTTTACAAGTTCTGGTGCATAGTATCGGTCTAATGCCTCCATTTTTATTTTGGGAATGCGGAAGGCAAATTCAAACGCACCTTTTGCAAAAATCTTTTGCTGCAGGTGTTCCACCAGACTAAGCTGAACAATCTGCAGTATTCCGGTTGCCAGCACGCCTACAATGACCAACCCGATAAGCACGTACACGGAACTGAAAAATACTCCGCCCGACACAAGTTCAACCGTACTCTGCAATCCGATCGGCAGCATCAAACTCACCATACCGATGATCAGCGCATACACCATGATGTAAGCGATGTCTTTTCGTTCGGTTCCGAGCAACCGGAATAATCGCTTTACCGGTGAAAGTTTTGTGCTGTCGCCCTCTGCCGAAGAGCCTGTGAACGATGAGTACTTCATCAGCGTCAGGCAGCTTATCCCGCCTTGAGCGGTAAGCCAGTCTTGCGAATTTGCGAACTCGCGCAAGCGGAATGTTTTTCCATCGAGCAGCGATTTTACCGTTTTACCTTCCATGCGCACCAACACGGGGGTAAGTATGTTGTTGCGCGTATGGAATAGCAGAACAACCTCAAGCGACTCTTTCAGAAAATCAGCGAGTTCGGTTTCTACGATGGTGTTATCGAAAACCGCCAGGTTTACTTTTCTTGCCGATTCAATCAGGTCGCGTTTCAGTTCCTGCAGCTCGGATTCGTCATACGAGCGCACATTGCGGGTGATATCTTCAATGATGCCGGGATCAATTGACTGTCCGAGCGCCAATGAACTCTCCTGAATGATTTTTTCCAGTTGACTGTTTGTCATAACGGTACTTGAATGGTTTTGAATACGAGGCCTTCAACAAGGGTATACAGCGTATCGAAGTGTTTTTTCGGATTGTATTTGATATCAGATAAAGACGGAAGATGCTGCGCGTAGTAAAGTTGATGCTTCACGACAATGATGATGGTACTCGTCAGTGAATTCGGGAACTCATACGCAGGATTTGCGGCCTTAATGAACGAAGCAATCTTTTTACAAAGCGATTTATACGGAAGGAAAAGCCCTTCTTTATTATCGGCATCGACATGCTTGGTTAAAAATGTTTTTTCGAACTCCGCGCTTACGATGCGTTCAAGAGCGCTTTCATCGAGCGCATCCGTAGCGGTGTCGAATGTTTTAGGTTCGCACAATTTACGCAGGCAGATTTTTAGCCGTTCTTTCGGATCTTCAATGTTATGGGTATAAAAATCGATGCGATGCTCGAGCCACGTCCAGTACCAGTCGATCAGGTAGGTGAGGAGTTTATGCTTGTTTTCGAAATACCGGTAAACGGATGCCTCCGTTGACGAAATCTCTGCGGCCAGTTTGCGAAAGGTAAATTCCTCGAAGCCCAGGGTATCGATCAGGACGATGCTTGCCGTAACGATGTTCCTTCCCAATTCGGTCTCCTGAGGGTCGCGCAGATACAGGTTGCTGGACAATCTATAGGTCAAAATAGCCATGCTATTGTGTTTGATAGTATTACTATTAACGCCCGTAAAGCTAAAAAGTTCTGCCTCTTTAAAAAAAAGATTCGTTGATTTTGGGCTAAAAAGGGGATTTTTAGCGTTTTTAAAATGTCTGGCAGGGTTAAACCGGTAAAGCACCGGCTTCCCTACAGTTCGTCCGGAAGGGAATCGAAGGCCTTCCGCTTATCGGCCATCCAGGCCTGCATAGCCTGAGGCGATATCATTTGCTGACGCATTTCATTCATGGCTTCGATATGGGCCTGATCGCCTTTGCCCACCATTTCGCGCGCGTGCTTGCTGACGAGCATGGCAATTTCATCGAATGAATTGGCGCTGAGCGGATGATCGCACGCTCCGCCCAGTTGTTTGCACGTCATTGTTTTCATAGAGGCTCGGTTGGCAGGTTGCGGTCAAAAATAGGCAAATGACGCTGCAAACCTCATATATGGGCCAGTTAATTATCCGGGCGGATACTGTGTTTTAAAATCAGGATTTTTTGGATGAGCCTGTTGGGGGCATTGTTTGCCCGATCGCGTTCAGGGCACCACGAGCATCGGAACATGAATATGTTCCATTAATTCATCGAGCGATTCGTTGCTGTTCGTTCTCATGGTTTTGTCCATCACAACGAAATCGAGCGTATTTTTTTTGGCGTGATCCTCAATGCGATCCGAAATAAACCCAACTTCTATTTTGAAATCGTACGAGATGCCTTCCTTGGAAAGAAACTCGTTTTCAAGAACCTGGAATTTTTCGCGGGCCTCCTGTTCGATAACTTTCTTCTTCAGGATCACTTCATCCGTTCGCGGCTGGATCAGCCGATATGTATAGAGAATCGACAGGTGCGCGCGCATGTGCCGGGCCATGGAAACAGCCCATTCGATCGAATGCCTGGTAGAATTCGAGAAATCAATGGTGCACAATATTGTCTTCACTGTGGATTCGATAGTCGGCTTCACGAGAACAAAAATAAGTCGCATGTGGCCCGTAAAATCCGACTTCGCTCACCTCGAAACATGATTTTTGTCAGGTCTTCCAAAGATCAGTACCTTGTACCTTTATGGAAATGAATCCGCACCCGCTGGTCACAGATGACGCCTTCCGCGAGATTTTCCATAGCATGTCGGAAGGGATCGTTATGGTTGATGAAACGGGCATAATTGTATCCGCGAATCCAATTGCCGAGACGATTTTTGGCTATGATCCGGGAGAACTGACCGGCCTGACCATGGAAGTTTTGGTTCCCAGACAACACAAAGGTCATCACGCCAGTCTCCGGATGGGTTTTAATGAACACCCGGAACCCCGCAGAATGGGTTCGGGCCGCGATTTAAGCGCCCTGAAGAAAGATGGCCGGGAGTTTCCGGTCGAAATCAGCCTGAGCTACACCCGGGTAAAGGGCAAATTGCTGGTGATGGCCTTTATCACCGACATTTCCGAGCGTAAAAAATCTGAAGAAGCCCTTAAGCGAAGCGAAGAACAGTTGATTGTATACGCGGCTGAACTCGAGCGTAAGGTTCAATCGCGCACCGAAGCTCTTCATAAGACAATCCGGGAACTTGAAAAAGAAGTTGTAGAGCGGAAGCGGGCAGAAGAAGAAACCCGGAAGGCACTTGAAAAGGAGCGGGAGTTTAATGATCTGAAAACCAAGTTTGTTTCGATCGCTTCACACGAGTTCCGCACACCGCTGAGCACTATTCTCAGTTCCATCGCGCTGGTGGAGCAATACAAACAACGCAACGAGCTTGACAAGATCGACAAGCATACCTTGCGGGTGCGCTCGTCCGTAGAACACCTCACGGCAATTCTGAATGATTTCCTTTCACTGGGTCGCCTGGAAGAAGGCAAGGTAGAGGTGATCAATGAACTTATACCGCTCGAGTCGTTCTTTCAGGATTTGATCGAAGAGGTAAAACCCTCGCTCAAGAAAAGTCAGCACGTGCTTTTGCAGTTGAAAACCGAAAAGCCGGTGTTTACTGACATGCGCATCCTCCGCAACATTCTGTTCAACCTCATTTCCAACGCCAGTAAATATTCAGATGAGGGCAAGGATATTGAAATTCAGGTAAGTACCGATTCCAAAACATTATCGATCGCGATCCGCGACCATGGCATCGGTATTCCGGAAGAAGATCACAAGCACTTGTTTGAACGCTTCTTCCGCGCTGGCAATGTCTCAAACATTCAGGGTACCGGCCTCGGCCTGAATATCGTAAAACGTTATGTCGATTTGCTGAAAGGAGATATTACATTTGAAAGTGAATACAAGAAAGGCAGTACTTTTACAGTTCTGATACCGCTCAACGCGTAGGCTATGAAGAAGATACTATTAATTGAAGACAATCCGGAGATTCGTGAGAACACTGGAGAGATTCTATCGCTTGCAGGTTACGAAGTTTCGACCGCGGAAAACGGAAAGATCGGGGTAGATCTCGCACAAAAGATCCGGCCCGACCTGATTATCTGCGACATCATGATGCCCGAGCTGGATGGCTATGGCGTACTTCACATCCTGAGCAAGAACGAGGAAACCTCGGCCATACCGTTTATTTTTCTTACCGCCAAGACTGAAAAAACCGACATCCGTAAAGGGATGACGCTTGGCGCGGACGACTACCTCACCAAGCCCTTTGACGATACGGATTTGCTCAATACCATTGAAACCCGGTTGCGTAAACATGAATTGAGGAGCAAGCTGTACGATAACACACAGGCAGGTCTTGATCATTTTATTCAGGATGCGCAAAAGGCGCTGAACCTGACCGACCTCTGCAGGGATAAGAAAGTAAAAACGTACAAAAAGAAAGCTGAGCTCTTTACGGAAGGAGATTCACCGGCTAACATTTTCTTTATCAAGTCCGGCAATGTTAAGGCATTTAAATCGCACCCGGACGGTAAGGAGCTGATTACCAACTTATATAAAGCGGGCGATTTTTTTGGATTCGAGCCGTTGCTTGAGAACAAAGCCTATCAGGATACGGCAGTAGCGCTCGAAGACACCGAAGCAATCCTGATCCCCAAAAGTGATTTTTTGATCCTGCTCAACAGCCAGGCCGATGTATCGGCAAGTTTTATTTCACTCCTGTGCCGCAAGGTTTCGGAAAAAGAAAGCCAACTCGTTAACCTGGCGTACAACTCGGTTCGTCAGCGTACAGCTGAGGCTCTATTGAAAGTAAGTGAACTCACCGAGGGTAAGGAAAAGATCAGCATCTCACGCGAGGACTTAGCGAAGATTGTTGGTACGGCTTCTGAATCGGTGATTCGTGTTCTTTCCGACTTTAAAGATGAAGGCTTGATTGAAATTGAAAGCGGCAAGATTAAAGTTCTCAACCGCGCGAAGCTGGAAAAGGTGGTGCGCTGGAGTGTGGCGCGATAGCCTTACAGCGGTCTCAGCAATAAATTAAATTCTACGCTCAGGTCGTCCTGAACTTTTACCAGTCCCATCATTCGTTCGGGCGCATGGAGCTGAAAGTCATTGAAGCAAACGCTGTGCTTGCCGGCCAGTTGAATGAAGTTTCCTTTCGGAACCAAATCAAACTGAACGTTTACCTTTTTGGACACACCTGCAAGCGTGATGTCCAGCGCAGCCGTTGCTTTTGTTCCACCCGAATGTTTGTCGAGCGTAACGAAGGTCACTACGAGATAGGGATTTTTGTCGGCCTTGAGTGTGCTCCGGAAATCTTTGGTGATCAGGCTGTTTCCGCAATTGAAATTAAATACCGGGATGATCATTTTATTGGCCTCAAACGAAAGTTTGCCATTCTCTTTATTGTGTTCATAGATCAGCGTGTCCACGCTGTTGTAGCAACTGATGAAACAGGTAAATGAGTTGATATTGGTTTGACCGTGAATGGAAAGCTGGCTGTTGTAGTCAATCACCCATTTTCCCCGTTCGATTCCGGTTGCCGCGGTCAGCGTGAGAAGGCTAAAAAGGATCAGGTATTTCATACGATAGATAAAAAAAGAAAGAGCTGCCGAAGCAGCCCTTTCGTGACATGAATTAGAAAGCGATTATTCCCTGGAACACGAAGCCGCTGAACTTGGCGTCTTCCAGTATGTTACCTGTAGGATAGTCGTTATACTTCTGTGTTACATACTCACCTTTTACGAGGATGTTAGGCGTTACAAACCAGCCTGCAGCGAACGCAGTGCGGTCTACAGAAACATCTACACGTGTTCCCTGGTTTATGCCGGCTGCTGTAGTGGTGTTGGTAGTCTGACCAAATACCTGTTCGCCTTTCAACTGGTTGTAGCGTGCACCCAGGTAGAATTGTTCGCGTGCTCCGAAGCGATAGAGTAGATCCACTGCGAGTTGGGTGAACTTACGATCGTCTTGTTTGTCGAATTTGGTAGGGTCGATTGCGGTGGTGTTGTATTGGATATCACCACTTTCAACCGCATTTTTTCCTTTTGCTACTTCGTAGGTTCCGAACAGTTCGAATCCGCTGAATTTAACAAAAGGGTTGATCATGAAAGACGTCACGTTGTCTTTGAAGTTCGGATTAACACGACCTGAGAATGCATTAGCGGTTACAGAGGCGTTAGTAGGTTCGGTCACGAACTGATAGTTTGAGCCGGTGCGGTCGCCACCATAGAGCGTTCCGTTAATGGATGACTTCTTGGTCAGGAATGAACCGGTAATCCGCACGCGGTTGTTGTCACCGAATGTTTTGTCGTAACCGAGTTTTCCATAGATAGAAGGACCGCGTTTAGAACCGTTTTTGTCTGTTCCGGCTACGCTGCGTTCCGCTACACTGCCCTGGATTTCACCATTGGTTGCTGCTGCCATTACCAGCACTCCGTTTTTCTGCCAGTACAATTCAGCTCCGATTTCGGTGGTGAAAGCGTCCATGATGTTGTTTTCGATGAATGGGTTCCAGAATGTGTTACCGCCATCGCTTCTCCGGAAGTGAGCGTCACCGTAGTTGATTTCCATGTGACCGATTTTCAAGGTCAGGTTGGTCCACAGTCTGTCCATGAGGTCACTGTTCAAGAAGCCAACTTTGTCGATTTGAAAGTATCCGCCCTTAACCCAGAACTCGTTGTGGTGGTGAGATGCCATGTAGGAAACGAGGCTTACGCGAACACCATCGGCAATTTGAACATCAATGTTCAGGTTGGCCTGTGCCAGCGGGAAGCCGCCCTTCATGTAATATAATGCCTGGCCGGGAGTATCATCGGCATTGCTATGCTTCAGCTTCTGATAGCCCTGTGTGAAGTTTGCTCCCAGGCGAACCTTAAAGCCGTCAAACTGTACCGTATCAACTTTCGACGTTTCAAATACATTAAGACCGCGCTGGTCGTAGGGACGGAAGTATTGGATTTCGCCCCGTTGCGCCCGGGCGACTTGTGCAGTTACCAGGAGTGTCATAGTGACTGCCAGGCTGAGGATATGTAAGCGTTTCATAAGAATGGTATTAAGAGTTATAAAAAGTATTAGTTCGGTTGATTATGTTTTGCTTGTTGATTAGCCGGTGAAGGTGTAAGGGTAAGATTGAAGGTTATCGTAACGTCAGCGCCCACGGTTATTGCTCCCATCATGGCGGTGGGCTGCTTCATCTTAAATTCAGTCATGTTAAGTTTTTTGCTGAGCGTGAACTGCACGTCTCCGTTGGGCAGCACCGTTGCCAGGCCATTCACTTTAACAGATTTGGTAACTCCGGCCATTTGTAACATGCCGGTGCCTTCAAAGGTGGTTTTGCCGGCAGCGGAGTTAAGTTGTGCAGCGGTTAACTGAAAGGTGATGTTCGGGTTCTTTTCATAGAGGAAAGCATCGTACGTTTTGTTATCCATGATCTTACCGTGACTGCTTTTGATGCCGGTAACCGGTATGGTTACGTCTGCCGACTTGATGCTCTTAACGATATTGTTTTCAATGATAAGTGTGCTTTTGCAGGTAAGCTGACTGATTTCAGATTCCCAGTCGTGGAGGCTGGACGTTCCCTGAATTGTTGACACAGATGTCTTTACAATGTATTCCTGCGCATATAATGGAGCTATTGAAAGCAATGCAATCGTTAGCAGTAGTCCGGTTTTCGTTGAGCGATTCATGTTCGGATGCATTTAATTTTCAGAAAGGTAGATTGACGCATGCGCGCGCTGCATGACAAGCGTAAGGCGTAAGAATGATCTTTATCAGCAGTTGAACTGACGTTTACAGCGATTGGCTGAACACGAAATCAAGCAAACGAGAGACGTAATTGAACTAAAAGGAGATGAACGCGTATGGCGTATTAGCGGCAAACCGATATGCCGTCTTTGTCAACCGGATGGTTAGACGTATGGTGACTGTAGAGCGATCGTGATACGAGTAGAAGTCCCACGAAAACCATCGAGAATGTTGTGATCTTACTGAAACTGATGTTGAAGTAACGCATCAGTTTTTGAACAAGCGAAGTGAAGCCCAGCATCACCGGCAGTGTACCCAGACCGAAGATGAACATGAACAGGAATCCGGTTACGGGCTCGGTAATGGTCACGCAGTAGGATAGTGCCATGTATGTTAATCCGCAGGGAAGCAGGCCATTGAGCATGCCGGTGGTGATTAATGCGGCTTTGCTTTTGCGTTTCATAAAATCGCCCAGCCTGATTTTTATAAACGTAGTGAGTTTGTTGATGCCGGAAGAAATGAAGGGTACGTTAAAATTAGTCATTCCTGCAAAGCCGGCTATAATTAACAATACACCCAATGAAACACTAAAGATGCCCTGAAGGCCAGTCCGTTCAAAAACAAATCCAACGGAAGCAGCTACCACACCCTGAATCCCATAACTCACGATGCGGCCACCGTTGTACAACACGCGGTTGATCAGGGCCGGCTTGCTCAGGTTGGTCACGGCAATCGCGAGCGGACTGCACATCCCCGCACAGTGCAGGCTGCCTAAAAAACCAATCGCAAGAGCCGTAAACAGTATCACAGGTTAACGATTTCTTCCTGGTAATAATCTTTCCCGTTCATGGTCCAGAACAGTTTTACGCGGTACATCCCTGCTACTAATCCGGAAAGATTGGTATCGAATTCGCGCTGGTCAGGAGTTAATGTAAACGTGCGGTCCATGCGCGCGTTGGAAGGGCAGAACAATTGAAGTTCGCCCTGCTGAATGTGCTGTGTACTGTCGAACGTAACTTTCATCGCGTTGCGGGTGGCCACAATAACCGGCTTCTGGCTGAGCTGTTGGGTATTTTGAATTCGTTCGATCTGACTTTGATAGACCAACTCTTGTTTATAGTAGTCGGCCGAGACCAGTGGCATATCCTGTCGCATACACACCACAACCAGCGCTCCGATAAATCCTGCAAAGAGTACGAAGGCGACAAAAATCCATTTTCCGGGGTTCATATTATTTTCGTTTTGCGTCTGAGGCCTTATGTACAGGCCCGATAAATTTTGCTTTTACACTTTCAATTTTTTTGCCGTTGCTATAAATGCCAAGTTTAACTACGGTGCGTGCATTGGTAATGGCATGTTCGGGAATCCGGATGAAGTAGACGCCCTTGGTAAACCCTTCTGCCGGAACGACAATTGCATTCGCATCTGCTTTCCGGATCTCAGCCTCGGCCGGTGATTCAATCCGGATTTCCAGCGTTCGGGCTTCAAACGTCTTGTTGACGAATTCTACGTTGTAGAGGTTGGTGATATACTCACCTTCACGCTGGTATAGCGTGCCGGGCACTTTCAGAATAGTAGCCTCAACGTCCGAGCGGGTAATCAGCGCAAAACTGAGTACGCCTAATAACGTCAGCAACACGAACGAGTAGCCGATGACGCGGCTATTGATAATTTTTACAATTCCGTTCTTGATGGAGTTGTACGATGCATAACGGATTAAACCTTTTGGTTTGCCGATTTTCACCATCACTTCATCGCACGCATCAATGCACGCGGTGCAATTCACACATTCCAGTTGCGTACCGTTGCGGATGTCAATGCCGGTAGGGCAAACATGCACGCACAGCTTGCAGTCGATGCAGTCACCCGCAGCGGATTGATCCTGATTTTTCCTGCGATGACCGCGTGGCTCTCCGCGGAGCCAGTCGTAGGCGATCACAATAGAATCGCGAACCAGGAGTACGCCCTGCAACCTGCCGTAAGGGCAAACGGCAACGCAAGCCTGTTCGCGGAATTTGGCGTAGACACCATAAAAAATTCCGGTAAAGGCAATCAACCCGATAAAACCAGCAAGGTGTTCAGCGGGCGGTTCATTCAGAATGGCCCAGGTTTTTTCGGTGCCGATCAGGTATGCCATCACGGTATGGGAGATGAGCACCGACACGGCCAGGAACAGGATGTGTTTGGATGTTTTCTTGAGAATCTTTTCCCGGTTCCAGGGTTGTTTGGTGAGCTTTCGCTGATCGTTCGCATCGCCTTCGATCCAGTATTCGATTTTACGGAACACCATTTCCATAAACAGCGTTTGCGGACACATCCAGCCGCACCACACGCGACCGAATACAACGGTGAACAAAATAATAAAGACAAAGAAGGTGATGAGTGTAACGGCCAGCAAAAAGAAATCCTGCGGCCAGAATGCCTGGCCGAGGATTACAAATTTGCGTTCGAATACATTTAATAACAGCGCGGGCTGTCCGTTGATCCGGATAAACGGACCGGAAAACAACAGCGATAACAATGCAACCGTAACTACGATCCGCCAGCGGTGAAAATTGCCCGATGGTTTTTTGGGATAGATCCAGATCCGCTTGCCGGATTCGTCTACCGTAGCGATACTGTCTCTGAACTCTTCGCTTACCAGCTCAACGCTTTTTGCCAGCCGCTCTTTCCTGATGTCAAGCTTTATTTCCGATTGCATACGTATTGCTTACAGGCTCGCCTGCACGTTAGTCGTGTCGGCTGCTGCCGGTTCCGGTTTATATAAGTCGCCCTGAGGCGCTTTTGGATTTGCGGGTTTTGTTCCTTGTAAGCTCATCACATAAAATGCAACATCGCGTACATCTTTGGGGCTCATGTTTTTACCCCAGGCAGGCATACCTTTTTCCACCACACCGTTTTTCACCGTCGTGAAGATGTTCTTGATGCTTCCGCCATGCAGCCAGTATTCGTCCACGAGATTGGGTCCGATCGCATTTCCGCCTCCGTCTTTGGCATGACATGCCACGCAGTTGATGGTGAAAATGTTTTGTCCGTTGGTGAGGATGGCAGCATCTTTTTCAAACACGAGGGTGTTCTCATCGATGGCGGCCTGAGGCTGTGAAGCCTGTAGTTTCAAGGCAGCTTCTTCAGCCTGCGCCACTTCATTTTGATACTCCTGTTGCTGCAGCGGCAGGTTATCGGAGATATGGTACACGAACAGGTAGATCGCACCCCAAACCACGGTTCCCACGAACAACCAGGTCCACCACGGTGGCAGGTGGTTGTCGAGTTCTTTAATGCCATCGTAGTTGTGATCAAGCTCCACGCTTGCTTCTTCCTCAATGGGAACGGCATCGTTAACTTGTTTTACGAACTTGCTCCACCAGGTCGGGCGTGGTTTATAAACAATGCCCAGTTGACGTGCCCGTTCTTTTTCGGCTTCTACGGTGAGCAGGTTCACCACTTTCACCAGGTAAAAGCCAACAAAGGCGATCAACAATATCATCACAAAAATGAGTGTCGTGATGAGGTACAACGGCAGCATCGGACTGTTAAACGGGTCACTCCAGAAACCCGGCTCCTTGGCGGCATCCTGTGCTGAGACAGAAAGCGTGGTGATCAGCATCAGCGTGAGCAGCGCAAGTGTCTTGATTAAAGGTGAATGCTCGCGTGCTTTCTTTTCGCGACATTCTTTGCATTTGCCGGTGCACTTTTTGGTTGCGTGGTTTTCCGGTTTTACGGATGGAATATCATTTTTCGGATTACACATGGTGATTAACAGTTTCGGTTGATGATTTGGGAGTTTCGTCATCCATTGGCAAGGACTTCATATACTGGATGAATTTCTTATCCACCAGAAAAACGTAGACCAGCAACGTGATGAAGAAGGCGAAAAATATGATGAATGAGATGACCGGCCAGATGGCCACGTCAGTCATGCTTTGAAGAACATTTTTGTACATAACGGTTCAGGTTATTTGTTTACAGCAACTTTTTCAGCCTTAATGTCGGTGCCCAGCCGTTGCAGGTAAGCGATGATGGCAATGATCTCGGTATCGCTTGACACCTCAATACCGTCATTCTTCAACGATGCAGCGATTGTTTCTGCCTGCTTTTCGAGGTCAGCATTGGCATTCTCTTCATAACCTTCCGGATACGGAACGCCAACGGTACGCAGCGCAGAAATTTTCGCGCCAGTGGAACCTTTGTCGATGGATTGTTCAAACAACCAGGGATAAGCCGGCATGATAGAACCCGTAGATACAGCATCCGGAGCGAGCATGTGGTTGTAGTGCCAGGTGTTCGAATATTTGCCACCGATACGATGTAAATCCGGACCGGTACGCTTCGAACCCCAGAGGAACGGATGGTCGTACACAAACTCACCGGATTTTGAATATTCTCCATAGCGCTCTGTTTCAGAACGGAACGGACGAATCAACTGAGAGTGACAGCTTACACAGCCTTCGCGGATGTAAATATCGCGTCCCTGTAACTCGAGCGGAGTGTAGGGTTTCACGCTTGCAATCGTAGGCACGTTTGATTTGATC
Organism: Cyclobacteriaceae bacterium; assembly: GCA_016786495.1. GTDB lineage: Bacteria > Bacteroidota > Bacteroidia > Cytophagales > Cyclobacteriaceae > UBA2336. Next base: position 87,165 of record JAEUUJ010000022.1, on the reverse strand, counting down.
AGGAAGGTTGGCACCAATTCGATGATTCCGCCAATCAGGATGGCAACCAGGGCCAACACGGTGAATAACAGTGGTTTGTGCTCAAGAAGGCGATAGTGCCAGCCACCGGTTTTTACCACATAGTTTTTGGCGAGCGGTGCAGCTTCAGCCGGTTCGTTGGCAATGAAACTTCCGGCATACGCTGTTTTCATGAGGTTATAGGTCATGATTACTGTGCCCGTGAAATAAAGCAGTCCACCCATTGCGCGCAGACCATGAAGCGGGAGTATTTGCACGGTTGTTTCCAGGAAGTTTTTGTACACCAGGAAGCCTTCGGGATTAAATTCTTTCCACATCAGACTTTGTGTAACGCCTGATACGTACATCGGCAACGCATAGAAAATAATACCCAGTGTTCCGAGCCAGAAGTGAATGTTGGCCAGTTTCGATGAGTATAATTTTGTGTTCCACATGCGCGGAACAGTCCAGTACAACACCGCGAAGATGAGGAAGCCGTTCCAGCCCAAACCACCCACGTGTACGTGTGCTACGATCCAGTCGGTAAAGTGCGCAATGGCATTAACGTTTTTCAGCGACAGGAGAGGTCCTTCGAGTGTAGCCATACCGTAAGCGGTAATCGCTACCACCATAAATTTCAATACGGCATCTTCACGAACCCGATCCCACGCACCGCGCAGCGTCATCAAACCGTTCAGCATACCACCCCATGACGGAGCGATGAGCATGATCGAGAACACCACGCCCAGAGATTGTGCCCAGTCAGGTAAAGTGCTGTACAACAGGTGGTGCGGACCAGCCCAGATGTAAATAAAAATCAGCGCCCAGAAGTGAATGATTGACAGTCGGTATGAGTACACCGGACGGTTCGCTGCTTTTGGCAGGAAGTAATACATGATGCCGAGGAAAGGTGTTGTCAGGAAGAATGCCACGGCATTGTGGCCGTACCACCATTGAACCAGTGCATCCTGTACGCCAGCATACCAGGAGTAGCTTTTGAATAACGACACCGGCATCTCGAATGAGTTCACGATGTGCAGTACCGCAACCGTTACGAACGTTGCGATGTAAAACCAGATGGCCACATACATGTGGCGCTCACGTCTTTTGATGATCGTACCGATCATGTTAATGCCAAACACAACCCAAACCAACGCTATGGCAATATCAATCGGCCATTCCAATTCGGCATATTCTTTCGATGTAGTAATACCGAGGGGCAACGTAATCGCAGCTGCTAAAATGATCAGTTGCCAGCCCCAGAAGTGAATCCAGCTGAGGGTGTCGCTGAGCATCCGTGCTTTCAGCAGGCGCTGCATCGAGTAGTACACCCCGGCAAACATCGCGTTGCCCACAAACGCAAAAATGATGGCGTTGGTGTGCAGCGGCCTGATGCGCCCGAATGAAACAAACTGTCCCACGGGTGAGTCTGAGAAATTAAAAACGGGATAAAACAACTGAATGGCGGCTGTAAGCCCCACCAGCATGCCTACCAGTCCGAAAATGACGGTGGCAATCATGAAGGCTTTTACGATTTTGTTATCGTAACTGAACTTTTCGATTTCCATAGCGTGAGTGCAGCGGTTAAGGTTATTTTGCGATAAAAGTAAAATCCGCGTAAAGGGTGGCACATGATGGGTGTTAGATGGGTACATGATTTTTGTCACCCCGGATAATTCCGGGCGAAGTGCATCTAAATATCAGATTATCAAATTGTTATAAGGGGTATCGCGAACGCGGTTGGGGTTACGGATTGGTGCAGTTGACGCCCGTGATCGTTCAAGCAGATCATGGGTTTGGAATTGTAGGCGTAACTTGTACCCATACGCTACACGTATGGAAACTTTCACCAGCGACCTTTCTGCCAAAGAATTCCCCGTTCGGGAGAAGATATCGGCCAAAACAATCCGTCCATCTTTACTCAATATTATAAGGAGCGATCATCCGGAGTTTAAAGAAGAAAGTTATTGTTCACTCACCGAGTTGAATGTCTACCGCCAAAAGTATATCCAGGATTTCCTGCTGCGGGAGGTTGGGGAGCTGACAGAACTGGAAGACACCGTGCTCAACTCGCTGAAGAATCGTGAATCGCTAGTTAATAAGATCGAGGACCCGGAAGAAAAAACCACCCTTGGTCAACGGCTGGCTGACCGGGTGGCAAGTTTCGGCGGGAGTTGGGCGTTTATTATCTTTTTTGGATTCTTCCTCTTTGTATGGATGGTTATTAATTCAATTTTCCTCGCCACCAGGCCCTTCGATCCATATCCCTACATTTTACTGAATTTGATTTTGTCAACGCTGGCCGCTTTGCAGGCGCCCGTGATTATGATGAGCCAGAACCGGCAGGAGGAGAAAGACCGCGACCGCTCCCGAAAAGACTACATGATCAACCTGAAGTCGGAGCTGGAAATCCGGATGCTCCATGAAAAGATCGATCATCTGATCATTCATCAACAGCACGAATTGCTGGAAATTCAAAAAGTACAGATCGAAATGATGAATGATATCCTGAACAAGCTTCCCGAAAAGAATCAGGATTGACGGCCGAACAGTTTTCCGATTTTAGTAATCCCCTCGATCCAAGAATCGAGCGTGAGGCCCAACATGAGTGCGCCCGCTGCGATCAGCAAGACGTTCAGTTGCAGGGATGAGTAGAAAATACCCCCGACAATTCCACCAATAAAAAAGAAACAGATAATGGTAAGCCGTAGCCGGATGGACGAAAAAAGTTTGGTGCGCTGGTCGGGTTGCTTGTAAAAGAACAACTGCGAAAGTTCAATACCCAGGTCGGTGAACAAGCCGGTCAGGTGCGTGGTTCTGACGGCTGCATTGGAGATGGTTGTTACCAGCGAATTTTGCAGACCCATCGCGAACAGCAGCAAAAATGCTAATGCATCGGGATGATCGCGGACGAGAAGGTCACCAAACAAGGGTACCGACAAGAGGATAGCGCTTTCGATCAATGCCGGCAACACATACACGTAGGGAAAATTTCTTTTGTAGAATAATTCAACCAGAAAACTGGAGACGAACGAACCCAGAAAGAAAAAGAAGATGTACAGGAAGAAAATAAATCCCTGAAGAAAGTTCAGTTTAAAAACTTCGTCAACGAAAAATGCAAAATGTCCGGTAACGTTAGTCGTGAGCCGTTGAACTGCCAGAAAGCCCGCAACGTTTACCAGACCGGCAACAAACGATAATAAAGAAGCAATTCGCAGATTGTGCTGTAACGTTCGGGTTTCTCCCCTGTGTTTGAACATGACTGATCGGAAGATGGATTTAGTCGCCCATCAAGATACGATGCTCAAGACTTGTATCCAATGGCAAGAAAATCTGCACCGGTTAAGCGCAATTCAACATCCTGTTTGATGGCGGGGCGATTCAACCCGGCGACTTATCGACATCTTAGTCGGTTAACAGCAAATAATCCGGATAAAATGCAGGCGCAGATACCTGTTAATTATGGTACGATTTTTTCAGCATTTGCCGGAAATAGAGTCAAATTTCTGATGCGTTTTGTGCGCTCAGGTTACAAAACTTAACAGCGATGAAAAAGATAGTTTTCTTACTTACATTTTTGTTGACCGGTATTTTTGGGTATGCACAACGTGCTGAGGTAAAAAAATCAAAACGATTGATAGCCGTTGATCATGCAACGGAAGCCATGGCTCCCATTGAAGCGGCTATTCGCGAGAACCCCAAAGAGGCCGATCTGTATTATTACCTGGGTTATGCGCAATTAAAAAATAATCAACCGGAGGCTGCTGCGAAGTCGTTTGATGCAGGTATTGCCAAAAATCCAAAAGAGGCCATCAACTATGCCGGCAAGGGACACCTGGCATTGCTGCAGAATCGGGCGGCAGATGCTAAGCTAAATCTCGACAAAGCCCTGAAACTGTCGAAGTCGAAGAAAGTTCCGGTGTTAAAAGCGGTTGCTGAGGCATACCTCACACAACCCCAACGCGCGGGTGAAGCCATCGCGTTGTTGCTGAAAGCGAAAGCCATTAAAGATGACGCAGGGGTTGAATTATTACTCGGTGATGCCTACATGCTGCAAAATCAGGCCGGGTCGGCCGTTTCTGCGTATGAAAATGCGGCTGCATTGGATCCTAAAAATGGCGAGCCGCACTACAAAATTGGCGTGATCTACAACCGTGTCAATCCACCGTTGGCGCTACAGTCATTCGAAAAAGCGGTAACAGTAGATCCCGACTATACATTTGCTTACGATGAACTGGCAGATATCTACTATCAGCAAAAAGAAGCTGACAAAGCCGTGGCGGCTGCGGAGAAATTCCGCCAGCTGAGCAGTGATCCGGAGAAGATAAAAATGCGCCTCGCGTTTATTTATGTGATGCAGGGACAATATGGTAAAGGAAATGAGTTGTTTTCAGAACTTATCACCAAAGAAAACGTGAAGCCGGGCGTGTACCGGTATTACATCAAGTCGCTGCTGGCTACGAAAGACTCTGTCGACTCCATGAAATCTGCGGAGGTATCGGAACGCTTTTTGGTAACTGCGAAACCTGAGGATATAACCCCTAAAGACTATATCGAATTGGGTAAACTGTACATCGCGATGGGTAATGATTCGCTGGGTGAAACACAGTTAGCGAAGGCGGTAGAACTCGATCCGAAGAGTACCGATGCGATTCAGGCCCAAGCTGAGATTTATTACAAGAATCGGAAATATGCAGAAGCAGCTTCCGCCTATAAGCGATTGGTTGCCGTTAAGGAAAAGCCCAGTCCGAATGAGTACCTGAATATGGCACGGGCTTATTCCATGACGGAACAGTATCCACAAGCCGATACTGTATATGCGCAACTGGTGGAGCAATACCCGACCAACATTCAGGTAGCGGTGGAAGCTGCCCGTGTCAAGGCAAACATTGATTCAACTCAGGAAGAAGGTCTCGCTAAACCGCTTTACGAGAAAATTCTCGACTTAAGTGCTGTGGATCCGGATAAGAACAAAACGTTCATTATTGAAGCGTATAAGTATCTGGGCTCGTATTATGCGATAAGCGAAGGAAATCTGGTGAAAGGAAAAGAGTATTTTCAGAAGGTACTTGCCTTGAATCCGAACGATACACAGGCGAAGCAGGTATTAGCTGCAATTCGCGAAGGTGCGATTCAAAAGCAAAAGGGGACGTAGTCGAGATATAAAAAAGAACGTAAAGCCTGTCGCACGTGCGACAGGCTTTTTTCTTTACCCTGTTATGCGCTTGTCTCTTGCGGCATACTTTGCATACACCAGCAACGCTCCGATAACCATCAGGTTTCGGAAGATATTGAGCATATCATTTTCGGAGGTGGCAGCACGCGGAATGTGAACGAGGAAGATCATCAGCAACACATACAACGCCATCAGCACGGTAGCTAACTTGTCGAACTTGCCAAGCAGGCAACTGACAATAAACGCGAGGATGAGAATTCCGGTAAAATAATTCCAGAATAAAGGTGCGGGTAGCCAGCGGGGAACAAAACTCGCCCCGACTTCCGGCATACCGAGGTGCAGGCCAACGTACAGCAAGAACGAAAGCGGAAAAAGATAGCGGCCAAGGGATAAGATTCTTTCCATGGGATTGAGGTTTTAATTGGTGGGAAATGGTACTAACGGCCGGATCTCGACTGAACTGTTTGGGTACTTCAGAATCGGGCAAGTCTTGCTCCATTGCTCAACTTCCGCGATTGTTTCCGCCTTGCAGATCAAAAATCCCGACACCAGAACACTGTTATCTTCTTTATGCGGATGACCGGAGATAACCTGTTCGTTGTTCACGATGGATGCTTCGTAACGGATGGGGGCGGTGGTAACCAGCTTGCCTTGCATTGCGATGTTACCGATCCACGATTGCCAGTGTGGCATTTCAGCGGCCATGTCCTGGGCAGTAGCCAGATACCCGTTTTGTGCGCTTGCATTTCGAAATAGCAGTAAGAATTCTGTCATGTTGTTTTGGATTTTTTGGTGATTACGGATGTAAAAATCCCAATCCTCCGTTTTCCTGACGATGACAAAAGTCTACGTTTTACAATTTCGCTTTCAGGCGGCTAAAGACGTCTTTATTAATTCCGAGGTAGGAAGCGATGAGTTTGCTGGAAAGGCGTGTCATCAGCATGGGCCGGTATTGCATCAGCCACTTAATCCGGTCAAGTGCTGACAATGAAACAAAGGTATTGATCCGATACACGGAGTTCGCGTATGACGCTTCCAGAATTTGTTTGTAAACAAGATCGAATTGCGGTACGGTTTCCATCATTTGCTGAAATCCCTTGCGATCGATGGCCAGAAGGGTAGAAGGTTCTACTGTGCGAATATTCTCAGAAGCAGGCTGCCCGCTGCCAAAGCTGATGAGTTCGCTGCACCAGTTATCTTCGATGACGATGTCGCGGGTGGTTTCGTTCATCTCTGAATCGTAAACATATACCTGCAGGCAGCCCTCCGCCACAAAGTACACGTATTTACAAACCTCGCCCTGTGTCAACAATGTCTGATTGCGCTTTGCCGCTATGACGGTGAATTTTGACAAGACGAGTTCCAGGTTTGCCGGTTCGCTACCCAACCGCTTAACAATATGATTTCGTAAGAGTTCGGTCATGGTGGCAGATGAAAAGTTTTGGTGCAGCGCTGGCAATTTTGTACGTCTTATGCCATAAAACAATTGACGACCAGGAAAGTTATGTAGTTGCGCTGCTATTTGAAACGTACAACAAAGTTGGGTGCAGGGCGTTCCTGAAAACGTGTTGCAGGCTGCAGTTCAGTTTTGCGCCAAGGTGCCTTTCCGAACTGTTCGAAATCCGGGTACGAGCCCAGCACATCAAAACTTTCAAAAATAAACGGAAGGCCTTCAGCGCCCAGCGGTGAATCAATATCTGCCAGGTGGAAGTGAAGGTGTGGACCGGTGGTCTGTCCGGTAAAGCCAACTTTTCCGATCACCTGACCTTTTTTAACTTTTTGACCGACCTTAACTTTTATACTGTTCGGCATCAGGTGTTCGTAGAATGCAAACTGTTGATTGTTGAGTTTTATGGAAACGTAATTTCCGGTGGCTCGTTCAGCTGGTTCTGCCGCATGGTCGTTCAGTGTTTTGCTTTCCGTAAAATCGGTTCGAACCGATGAAACTTCTCCATCGGCAACGGCCAGTACATCGGCACCATACCCGAGCCATTGGTTAACTACGTTCGGATCAGCCGTTGCGAACTGACCTTGTTCGTTGAGCATGATGAAGTCAATTGCGTACCGTCCGGGTATCCGTGACTTGCCATCGACTGTGTACACAACACGCCTGTGCCCGCGATCCCACGAAGGTTCATACACGGCAGCCCACGCGCCTTCACGCAAGGGTTTACCAATTACCACTGGCAATTGCATGAAACAAATCGCAGCAGAGGAATTTATCGTGAAGTCCTGTTGTGTCGGGTGGTGAACGATAGCATACGTGACTGCATGAAAAATCCGGTGAATATTCTTTCGGATACCCAACTCAATGTAAACCATCACGGTTTGCCGGGGCGGAATGACTGCGTTGTTGCCAGCATGATGGAGTGCACGGGTATTCGTTTTAAGTGCTTGTTCATCCAGCTGAAAGCAGGCGATTGAATCCCTTGTATTATAAATCGTAAGTGCTTTTAACTGTACCGTATCCGCTGAAAGGTTAGTGATTATAAGTTCGTAGTAGGCGGTAGACAGCCCGTTTATATCCACGAATTGAAGCAGTTCCGGATGCGACAACTGTAATGGTTTTGTAAACTTTTGTGCGGATGCATGCAGTATGTTCAGAATCAGTAGGGCTGCAACCAGTAGTTTTTTCATGTTTTCAGGCCGCCAATAAGGGAAGCACAGCAGAAAATTAATGATTAATGTAAGATTTAACCCACCGTATTATGCGAACGATGACCTGCGGGTATAGAAGAAACTCCTATCGATAAGAAGCTCCTTTTGGCCATCACCCGGAGCCAGGTAGTCGCAATGCGCCCCTATGTTCTGTGTTCCGCTAAATGTCGCTTTTCACCTCTGAAGGCGGGTTTTTGATAATTGCTGTCAATTATATAATTGACAAATATTTTTATGTAAATTGATTTTTATCAATGATGTTACAAAGTAACATGGAACTGAACTGAGTCATTGTGTAAAGTGCCCCTTCACTTATCACATGTCCGGCAGTACTAGAAAATATGACCTGTCAGTCGCAGCCGTGCTGGTTGCGCTATCGGTTGCACTCGCCCTGGCAGTGCTGACCGGGTACAGGTATGAACTCTACTCGTTGGAGGCAGGCTTTTTTATTTTGACGGGTTCACTGGCAACGGCATTCTTCCTTGCATTTATAATCGTTGAACAAAACCGCCCCAACAAACTACCTGTGGGCACCGAGCGGAGTTCGTTAGCTGATTTTCAGAACGCCATTTACAAATCGTCTATCGTATCGCGGGCCGACAAAGCCGGCAACATCACCTTTGTCAATGAAAATTTTGTAGCCATCAGCGGCTATTCGTCCGATGAGTTAATCGGTAATAACCACAGGCTGATAAACTCAGGGTTTCATCCGCGCTCGTTTTGGATTAACATGTGGAAAACGATCGCATCGGGTAAGATCTGGCGCGCAGACGTTCGGAACCAGGCGAAAGACGGCTCGTTCTATTGGGTAGACACGTTCATCATGCCGTTTCTTAACGCGGATGGAGGTGTACGCGAATTTCTTTCCATTCGAAACGACATAACCGAGCGCAAACGAAATGAAGAAGAGATAAAAAAACTGTCGCTGGTTGCAAGTAAAACAAGTAATGCCGTAACCATCACGGATGCTGCGGGTGCTGTAGAATGGGTGAACGACAGCTTTGTTAAAATTACCGGTTACTCGTTTGATGAGGTGAAAGGAAAAAACATGCGGATGCTTCAGGGCGCTGAGTCAGACCCGGTTGTGGTTAAACGCATTCGCGACAGGCTGAGCCAGGGAAATTCTGTTTCTGAAGAATTATTCAACTATGCCCGCGATGGCAGAAAGTTCTGGGTGAAACTCGACATCACTCCGATTTTTGATGCCGACCGGTCGCTGCGGAATTTTGTTTCCGTTCACTCCGACATTACCCGGATTAAAGAATATGAAACTTCGGTGTCTGCTATCGCGCGCGAGCTTGCCAGCTTAATCGAGAACGCCAACGTGCCAATTTTTGGAATCAACGGTCAGGGCCGGATAACCGACTGGAATAAAGTTGCGGCCGACATTTTTGGGTACCAAAGGCACCATGCGATTGGTTCGATGCTGAAGAATCGGATTTTTGACAAATCGTGGGGCGATCAGTTTGAACGGGTTGTTCTGCAGGTAATGGGCGGTGCTTCTCTTGCCAACCTCGAGTGCGCGGTAGTTACGCAAGGTGGCAAACGACTGGTGCTGTTGATGAGCGCATCGCCCAGGCGAGATTCGGACGGAGCTATTACCGGGGTGATTTTTGTCGCGCAAAACATTACCGAGTTAATCGAATACCGCCAGTCGCTGGAAGAGAAAGTAATTGAACGAACGCGGGCGCTTCATGAAGCCCTGCAGAAGGAGCGGGAGCTGGTAGAAATGAAAAGCCGGTTTATCTCCATTGCTTCGCACGAGTTCCGTACGCCCTTATCAACCATTTCGGTGGCCACCGGCCTCATTCGTAAACACTACGCCAAGCTTTCGCCTGAAGACCTTGATCAAAAACTGGCCAATATCCAGAAGCAGGTTGAGCACATGACGGTAATGCTGGACGATGTATTGCTGATTGAAAAAGCGAATGCAGGAAAGCTTGATGTCCAGTTGAGAGAGATCGGCCTGGAAGAATTTTTTAGTAATCTGTGTACCGAAGTACAGCGGAGCAGGGGGAACACCCATCATATTCGCGTAAGCAAGTCGCTTGCGTTTGATCGGGTTAACAGTGATGATAAACTCTGGCGCAGCATTTTCATTAATCTGTTAACAAACGCGATCAAGTTTTCGCCCGGAGTAGCGTTGGTCGACATGTCTATTCATGCATCCGATAACCACGTGAAGGTGTGCATCAAAGATTATGGCATCGGAATTCCATCGAACGATGTCCGCAACCTGTTTGAACCATTTTTCCGCGGAGGCAACGTGAGTACCATTCAGGGTACCGGGCTCGGTTTATCAATTATTCGCAAGTCGCTCGATCTGCTGAAAGGAACGATTACGGTAGAGAGTACGCCTGGCCAGGGCACTGAATTTCAAGTAACCATACCTGTATGACCATGAAATCAATTTGTGTTGTAGAAGATACCCCCGATCTGCTGGAGAACCTGGCAGCATTTCTGGCGCTCGAAGGATTTCAGGTTATCGCGTGCTCTTCAGCCCTGGACGCGCTTGACAAACTGACCATAGAGACGCCCGACCTGATTGTAACGGACTTATGGATGCCCGGTATGGATGGTTTTACGTTCATCGACCAGTTGAAATCAAATCCTGCCTGGACAAATATTCCGGTTTTGGTGTTTACCGCTGCACCGCTTAAACCGGATGAACGCGAGCGATTGTTGCAGAAAACGAAAGGAATTGTGGTTAAACCGGTGCCGATGGAGGATTTTCTGGACTCCATCAAAAGTTACTTTAATACCGTGAGTTAATGGAAAGGAAGATTCTGGTTGCTGTGGCGGATGATCACGGACTGATGAGGCATGGCATTGTATCGCTGCTGGAAGAAGACCCGACAATTCAGGTGGTAGCTTCCGTGTCGAGCGGGGAGGATGCGATTAATGTGGCCAACAACCGAACACCCGATTTGTTTCTGCTGGATATTGTGATGAAAGGTATGACGGGAATCGAAGCTACGCGGTGGATAAAAGATCAGAACCCAACAGTAAAAGTCATTTTGCTGTCGAGCGAGGTGAGCAAGGAGTTCATCTCGGAAGGAATGAAAATGGGTATTGATGGTTATCTGTTAAAAGATTGTTCGAAAGAAATGCTGTTCGAAGCAATCAGTGCCGTGATGCGGGGCGAAAAGTTCTTCAGTCCCGAAGTTACGAACCTGATCTTTCGCGATTTCTATTTGAAAGAGACCGAGGGAAAAGGCCTTCCTTCGGCCCGCACGAAAGAGCTCAGTAGGCGCGAAACCGAAGTGCTTGTGCTGATTGCCTCCGGAAAGACCATCAAAGAAATCGGTGAACATTTGTTCATCAGTCCGAAGACGGTAGAAACACACAAGAGTCACATCATGGATAAACTGGGACTCACCAACACAGCGCAACTTGTCAAGTATGCGATTGATCATAAGCTGGTGTAGGGTTTTCGGCCGATCCGGGAGCGTAATCAGCGGATGCGTGGCATCAGGAATTTCCTGATACACTGTTCGTCAAAAAGGCCTTTTCTTCACTCCAATTCAACTTTTTTCCATAGGCGTTCCTGCTATGGATATTTTTCAAACTGGCTTGGATATGAGTATCCGCAAAGCCCTGATTTTTTCCAATTCAGCAGTATGCTGTCGGAACGGGTATCGTGTTCTCCCACTTTTGAGTCATCAATTAAATGATAACACGATGAAAACGCCCTACATGAACATCAAAGAAAACCAGGGATTTATGATAATTCTGGTGATTGTGATTGCTTTCCTGATGCTTACATCATTTAATGGTAAGGCACAGGTTTATACGGCAGGAATTAATACTGCCTATGTTGATACCCGTACTTCGGAAATTCCCATGACGGCAGCTCGATCGTTTAGCATTACGGATCAACCGGTAAGCATGAGCGAATCGATTAACTCGCACTTCATCGAACTGAAGCCGGTCATGACTCCCTGCGGCAGTCGCTTGTATTTCAGCCGTCTGCCGTACCAGGCAGGTTTGCTCAAAAGCAGGTATGATGAAGATATCTGGTACACCGATTACAATGCCGCCACCAATACCTGGTCGGAACCTAAACGCCTGGAAGGTGAATTAAATAACTCCGGGCCCAACTTTGTCAACAGCATCAGCCCGAAGGGCGACACGCTTGTTCTCGGAAACCGGTATAAGAAAGGAAAGATGTACGCGGGTCTTTCGTACAGTGTTAAGGTAGACGGGCAGTGGTCTGCTCCCCGCAACATCAATATCCGTAAAGACTACAACACGTCCGACCACGCCAATCATTTCGTGTCGTTTCAACACCATGTGATTGTTAGCGCAATTGAACGTGCCGAAACGGTTGGCGGTCGTGACTTATATGTAAGCTTCCTGGATGGCGATAATGCTACGGAACCCATGAACCTGGGTATGGTTGTGAACACAGGATACGAGGAGTCGTCACCCTATTTAAGCAGCGATGGCAAAACCTTATTCTTTGCTTCACAGGGTCATGATGGTTTCGGAGGGTTTGATATCTACATGACTACCCGTCTGGACGATACCTGGACAAACTGGAGTACCCCGGTTAACCTGGGCCCGGCGATTAACACGGCCATGGATGAAGAACATTTCTCGCTGACCCGTTGTGGCAAGTTTGCGATGTTCTCCCGTGCACTCGACAACAGTAACGTGGATCTGTTCCGGGTGAACATTGGCACTTCGCTCGAGCAATTCAACAAGCAGCCCTTGAACGTACCCTTCGCAATCTCTTTTGCTTCATTATAAGCATGAATGTGAAACCGGCCGGTTACACCCCCTTGCAGCCGGCCGGCATCCATTCGGTTAACTGAACTATGACTATGAAAACTGATAACACCCTGAAAAAGATTTTGCTGGTAGATGATGACTGCATGTTTATTCTGATCCACAGACGCATGCTTGAACTTTCAGGAATTACCGCGGAGATCCAGACCGCCTCGAGCGGCAGGCAGGCGCTTGAACTCTTGCAGCATTCGCGAAAATTAAATGATGCATTGCCCGACGTTATCCTGCTGGACCTGACCATGCCGGGAATGGATGGCTTCGAATTTCTGGCGAATCTCGAAAAACTTGGTATCCCGGAAGTGGATCAAATGAAAGTGGTCATCATTACTTCCTCTGCCGACCCGCGCGATAAAGCCCGGTTACACCGGTTTAAGATTGACCACTATCTACAAAAGCCGGTGCCAAGAGAAATTCTGCTTAGCAGCATTGGATTAACAGCAGCGTGATTGTAAAATTTTTAACCCAACGTTTATGACCAGCGTTATGTTGACTTGCGACTTCTCCAAACAGTTTAGCGATACCTTCAGTCGGGTGCTTGACGAAGCGGCTGCTCAAAAAAGTTTTGTGAACATCTTTCATGTGATTGATCTTCCGATCGCGATAAAAGAAAGACAACTCCCGGTTTCGTGTGTTGAACGGGGTGTACTGAAATTTCTGCGGGAGCAATCCGAAAGAGAATTTGCGTTGCTGAACAAACGCCTGAACCGAATGGCTGTGCCTGTTTCGTTTGAAGTCAGCTTCGCTGCTGAGCGCAATGAACGAAGACACGAGCGTACGGTGTTATAAAAAAGCGTGCGTTATTTTTTGCCTGAGTTTTCCTTCCCCATGAAGTTGGCCTCCGCAATGATTCCTTCACGATTGATAATCCGGACGGAACCGCTGGTTGTTTGAATGAGGTTTTTCTCCTTAAATTCTTTAAGCAGCCGAACCAATGTTTCTTTTGCCGTGCCCGTCATGTTGGCTAAATCCGTTCTCGACAACATGATGTCAACAGGATCATTTTTTCCGGTTTCCCGGAATTTGTCTTCCAGCACGAGCAGGTTAAAGGCAAGCCGTTCGCGCACATTCTTCGTAGCCAGGTTCGTAAAGCTGTCAACAAACCGGCTGAATTCGAGCCCCAAAAGTTTTAGCAACCGGTTGGATAATACCGATGAACGGGAGAGTATGCTCAAAAATGTTTCCTTCGAGATAAACGTAATTTCTGATGTAACCAATGCGGCTGTAGAATCCGGGTACCGGTCTTCACTTAACAGCGCATGATAGCCGAGCAGTTCGCCCTCTGAGCAGATGTAGATGATCTGTTCAACGCCCGTTGCCGTAGTTTTAAACTTCTTAACCTTTCCGCTTTTAATCAGGAACACACCTGTAGGAATACCTCCCTCACGGAAGATGATTTCACCCTTGCGAAACACGTGGGTTGCGCCTTCGCGCAGTATTTTATTGGTGTCTTCCGGAGGCAAACCTTCAAAAAGTTGCTCAGCTTTGAGCATGAAGCTTCCGGAGGAAAAATTGGGTAGCATGCCAGACAACGAATTCGGCATTAAGGTAGATAACGGAGTCAATAAAGATATTGATTTAAATCAACATATTCATTGACTATTGGTTATCTGAATTTTGGTGTGCCGGGCAATCGCTATAATAATTGAAATTGCTTGCAAGGCATGCTTGTGGGATCGGTGAACCTCCAGCCGAACCCTGGTTCACGCTCTTTTGTTGACCACACTTGTGTAATGGGCGCAGATTACTGCGGAAACCTAATTGAAAATGTATGGTTGCCGTCGACAAACGCGTACGAAACCTGGTAGCCAAAGTTCTCGCAGATTTTTTTAACGATGGCAAGGCCCAATCCAGACCCGCGATTGCTGCTGCTTTCTTTGCGGAACCGATCGAAGATTCTTTCCGGTGATTGAAGTGGTGTTCCCGTGTTGCTTACCTCCAGTTTACCCGGCTCAACGGTTACAAAAATACTTCCCCCGGATGCTGTGTGCAGAATGGCGTTGTGTAACAGGTTCGTAGCAAGCACTTCCATGAGCGTGCGATTGGTAGTGATTACGAAAGGTTTGAGCGACTCCACGAGACTTAAGCCGTTTTCTTCCGCCCGGGGCTTCAGTTTCACAACATGTTCGCGTACCAACGCATCCAGTTCAATTCGTTCGGCCTGACTGAACTGACGGTTGTCGATTTTGCTCAGCAGCAAGAGATTCTTATTCAGCCGGCTCATGCGCTGGGCGGTGTTTTCCAGTCGCGAGATAATTTCGGCAGCACTTTCAGAAAGCCCGGGTTGCTGCATCAGCAGATCAAGCTTCGCCTGAAATACTGCGATCGGTGTCTGCAGTTCGTGTGCGGCATCTTCAATAAACTCCTTTTGCTGAAGAAAAATCTTGCGGTTCCGCTCGGTGAGCGTTCCGATCGTTTTATTGAGATCGTCAAACTCCGAAATCCGCGTCTGCGCGGTATCGATCGTTTCGTTTTTATCGACCTCGTAGGCTTTCAGGTTATCGAGCGTTTTATAGAACGGTTTCCACAGCCTGCGCGAAAGCGAACGGTTGATGAACAGTAAACCACCGGCCAGTGCCACGATCAGCACGGCTTGCACCAGGCCGATCGCGTTCAGCAGTTGGTAATTGTCGACCAGCGACATGCTGATGGTTAACCGGTACGGCTGACCTTTAATCTGGACAACCGATGCCAGCATCCGGTAAGGCCGATCTTCCTGTTCCAGACTATCGTAAATATAGAGGGTCTCAAATGTCTGACCAGGCGTTGCTCCGGGTGCAGGCTTGATGTGGACGTTGTACGTCAGTTGATCGAGTACTATAAGATCGCGTTCAAGGTCTTCCAGGTATTCGAAACCCTTTACGTGTTTCAGAAACTGCTCCGACTGCATCTCAAGCGTCTCGTCAACTTCATGGTTGAGAATGGCACTGATGGATAAAAAGGAGATGGGAATGCTGACGATAACCAGCAACAGTGAATACAACAGCAGGGTCCGAAGACTGACCTGGAGAAGTCTCATTCCGCAAATTTATAACCCAACCCGTAAACTGTTTTAATGTAGTCGCCCGAACCGGCATCGGCCAATTTCCGTTTCAGGTTTTTCATGTGGGTGTAAATAAAGTCAAATTTGTCGAGCAGTTCGGCATCATCTCCCGAAAGGTGTTCGGCAATTGCGTTCTTCGATACCACCCGGTTCCGGTTCGCCAGTAGAAATACGAGCAGGTCATATTCCTTTCGGGTAAGTTCAACCGGTTGTTCGTTTACATGCAGTGTTTTGCCAAGCAGGTCAACCGCAATCTCGTGAAATGTAATCCGGTTGCTTCCGTTAAAATGTCTTCGTCTGATAACCGCTGAAACACGGGCTGCCAGTTCAGGCAGGAAAAAGGGCTTGGCGAGATAGTCATCAGCACCCAGGTTTAAGCCGACAACTTTGTCTTCCACCGAGTTCCGCGCAGTGATGATGATAACTCCGTCTGTTTTCTGTTTGGCCTTCAGTGTTTCCAGAATCTTTAAACCATTTCCATCCGGCAGGTTGATATCCAGCAGGATGCAATCATATTCAAACAGCAGAATTTTCTCATCGGCCTCTCCGGCAGTGTAAGCTACTTCGCATACGTAACTTTCCTGGCGCAGGTATTGGGCCATGCTTTTTACCAGTTCGCGTTCGTCTTCGATAATCAGAATTTTCATGGGTGCGGTAGAAGGTAGCTAAACTATTTCAGTAATCCATGCCGGAATGCATAACTGGCCGATTCGTACCACGCTATTGCCTCCGACACTGCGGTTGTATCCTTGTTCGCGTGCAGTTCCGCGGAAGCGGTCACGCTGAACGATTCGGTTTTGAATTGTGGCGATAATACAATCAGCTCATGATTTTTAACATAACCCAGGCTTTGATAGGTGCTGATAAACGCACGCTCACGGCCCGGCTCCAGCATATTCATATCGTATCCAAAAAAGCGGCTTGTATACGAGAAGTTCAGGAGTCCCAGCAGGGTAGGCCCAACATCAATCTGGCTCATCAGCCTGCTCATAACACCCGGCTGAACATGATCCGGTGCATAGATCAGCATCGGGATGTGATATTTTTCAATCGGCAATTCTGTTTTGCCCGCGCTGGATGCGCAATGATCGGCTACAATCACAAAAATGGTGTTGCTAAACCAGGGCTTTTTGGATGCCTCGCGAATAAACTTACCGATGGCGTAGTCGGTATACTTTACCGCACCTTTTCTTCCGGTATGTGACGGGATATCGATGCGGCCCTCGGGATACGTAAACGGCCTGTGGTTAGACGTAGTCATCACATGAGCAAACACCGGGCGTTCAGGCGTATGGGTGTCCATATTTCTGAGCACGATTGTAAAAAGATTTTCATCGGCCACACCCCAGATATTCTCATAATCTATTTCCGAGTCTTTTAATGCAGTACGATCGGTAACGTCATAACCGTTGTTGCTAAAAAAATAGTTCATGTTGTCGAAGTACCCGTAGCCTCCGTAAATGTATTCGCTCCGATAGCCCTTTTCACGGAAAACTTTTCCGAGCGAAAACAAGCCTTCGTTATCAGGTCTTCGTACGATCGATTGGCCGGGCGTGGGGGGAATGCAAAGCGACAACGCTTCCAGTCCGCGTACGGTTCGGGTTCCGGTGGCGTACAGATTGGTGAATAACAAACTGTATTCAGACAATGAATCCAGAAAAGGTGTAATGTGTTTCGGGTTGCCAAAATGTTCCATGAAATCGGCACTGAAACTTTCCACACTGATCAGCACGACATTTAACTTTTTCTCCGGACCGGCATGCTGAATTCTGCGCTCTAAATTGAATGGATCATCTGAGGTGAACGTTGCTTCCGGTGTTTTTAATAATGAGCGGAGCGTTGAAAACGCCTGACGTGTTTCTACGCTGGCGTAAAACTGATCGTAGTTGAGTTCGTTGTGACGGTAGGCCGAGAAGAGTTCATACAAGCCGTTGCCAGCCAGTTCATTGGCGTATTGATTGTTGCTGAAGCGATGGTATTGATTGCTGAAAGACAGAAAAAATAGATAGACCATTATGCCATAGGCTAAAATCAGGATACTTCTTTTGCGAAACGGCAGCTGGTTTTCGAATGTTCGCGCGATTGCTGACCGTAGAAAGTACACGCCGGTTGCGGCAAGAATCGTCATGATCAACACCAGCCATCCAATCGGATACGATTGCGTAATGTTACCGATTACCTCGGTGGTATAAACCAGATAGTCGACTGCGATAAAGTTAAACCGGCCGCTGAACTCATCCCAGAAAAACCATTCCGCTGCGGCTCCGAACAACAGTAGAAAGATGATGATGAAAAACAGTCCGTTAACTACATACTTGTTCACACGGGTTTTAAAAAGGCGATCGGGTATCAGCCATAAATACAATGCTAAGGGGATTGCTGCGTAGGATGTACTCAGGATGTCTGACAACAATCCGAACAAAAATATTCCGCCCAACGTAACAATAGAGAAGTCAAGTTCGCCCCATGACTTAATCAGCAGGGCAATGCGCACCACGAGGGAGATGCCGATCGCAAGCGCATAAAAAAGAAGGATTAAACCGGTGCGGTTTTTGGGAAGTCTGAAAGTCAGATTCATGGTTGAAACCTACAACCCGAATCTGAAGAGATTCTGAACTTGGTGTCTGAACGCTAGTTACAGCCGCATCCGCCACCATTTTTTCCGCCATTTGCGCCCGAAGCGCCCTCCCGGTAAAGCTGGAAGCTGCTTTCAAACTTTTGGGTTTTGCGGGTAGCGAGTTCCATTTCTGAATCATTAAGATGCATTTTCTGATATTCTTTTACAGGTGAGCAACTGATTGCTGCACCGGCAACAAACGCCAGCAATGCGATTCGTGTAACGGTCTTTTTAATAGTCATCATGTCAGGTTAATGTTTTTGGATGTATACACATTGTTATCGTCATCGATAATAATGCACGCAATGCCGTGCATCTGATTGATCAGGTTAAGTCCGGCTTTAATGCCCATCACCATCACCGGTGTTGCCATCGCATCGGCCAGTTCGGCAATCTGTGCGATAATCGTAACACTTTTAATACCGCTTACGGGCATTCCGGTTTTCGGATCGATGGTATGTGAATATTTCTTTCCACCGATCGTCACATATTTTTCATAGTTGCCGGAAGTCGCTACGGATGTATTGGTGAGCATGACGGAACCGAATGGAAGGTTCTTTGAATCCGGATCGGCAATGCCGATCGTCCAGGGTTGGCCGTTCGGTTGTTTGCCCCACACCGTCAGGTCTCCTGCTGCATTCACAATTCCATTTTCAACACCATCCGTCAGCATGATTCGTTTTGCGCAGTCGGCCGCATAGCCCTTGCCGATGCCACCAAATCCAATGCGCATCCCCGGATATTTCAGAAACACGGTTGAGTGCTCGCGATCAAGTATTACGTTGCGGAAGTTGATCAATCGTACACTGGCTTTTGCCGTAGCGGCATCGGGCAGTGCCGTCATCGTGGTATCAAAGTTCCAGAGCCGTTTATCGATCGATCCGTACGTGATGTCAAAGGCACCCTGCGTGAGTTCCGAGATTCGTTGTGCCCGTTCGATCAGGTTAAAAATCTCCGCATCTACCGTAACCGGTTCGATGCCCGCCATGGCGTTGATTTGATTCGTTTGACTGGAGTCGCGGAAGGTAGTGAGCAGTTGTTCAATGCGCTGGACTTCAGCAATGGCGTGATCGATGCAGACGTTAGCCCGCGACTCGTTTTCACCGACCACCGAAAATTCAAAATGGTTTCCCATAAGCTTTAGCCCGCGACTGAATACCTGCATCATCAGCGATTGACAACGTCCGTCAGTTCTTTCATAAATGTTTCCTGCGACCCGAATGCATAGCCATCCCAGGTTTTTACGATCGTTCCGTTTTCATCGGTTAAAACTGTGAACGGAAACTTGCCGGCAGGATTGTATTTATCGGCCAGCGCTTCATTCAGCTTGATCTGTTCTTTGGGAAGCTGATTCTTTTTCGAGCGCGGAAAATCCGCCCGCACCAAAACCAGTTTCTTTTCGGCAAGCGTTTCGAAGTCGGCACTTCCGTAAACTTCCTGCTTCATTTTAATGCAGGGTCCGCACCAGTCGGAACCCGAGAAACTGATCAAAATGAATTTGTGATCTTTCTGCGCAGCTTGTTGGGCAGCGCTGAAATCCGTAAGCCATTCAGGCAGCGCTAAGAATGAAATCAATAGAATGCTTGCAAGTATTTTCATGTTGTGTATTATTTAAACTTGGCAAAAAGCGTAATGATGTCGGCTGTTAATCCGGTCGACCGGTTATAATGTCCATAGCGGATTTCAAGTGCACTGAATTTTGTGATTCCCATCACACCGCCCGGAGGAGCGAACCGGATGCCCATGCCCGTCATGGTGCTGGTCAGGGTCGACAGGTCGTAATCGCTCGTGTAGTATGTCTCATCCAGCGAGTGTTTTTGATAACCCTTAAAGTATTTAACTCCCGTCTGGGAATAGTATCGCACGAAGGGGCTGAAGGAAAGGAAAGGTGTGACTTTCACAGGTATTTCTAATTCTGCAGTATGCGCAGTCAGGTTCCAGTCGTCACGATAGTACCGGTAGTACGATCGAACAACGAACCGGTCGCCCAGAAAATAATTCAGTCGTATTCCCACCGGAATTTTCAGCCGGCTGTCAGGTAAATTTTCAACTTCATGCGAGCCATCGGTAAAATACGTTCGGTGATAGAGCGTAGCGAGTTGCCCGCTCTGGTAGGCAAGATCTGCCAGCAGCAATACCTGCAGGCGTTTGTTGATCACCTGACTAAGCGTAGCCGACACGCTGAATGAGTTTCTCGGTTTGGAGCCGCTGACGTTGGATGAATTTCGAAGCTCGATCGGCAAGATCACTTTCCAGGTATCCAAAAACACTTGTCCTTTAATACCAAACTCGCGGTTTCGATCTTTGGATGTTTTCGTCCAGCCTGCGGCCAGACCTTTCGAAAAGTAATCATACTCGCTGGAGATGGATCCGGTCAGGCTTACCGTAGAACCTTTTTGTTCGTCCGCGATTGCATACGTCAGCGAAGGGTAAACCCGTACATCGCCTGACGATGCCGAAGAAATTGTGCTCGGATCGATTTTATCTGACGAAGCAGAGGTATACACATCAATGCCCAGTTCACCGGTTAGGGTGTGCTTGCGTTTCCAGCGATCATAACGCGAGAGTTTAACATCGATGGTGGTGGCAAAGTCGGTAAGTTTTTCTGTTCCGATGCCGCCTGTCACGGCCGAGTTGTTACCCGTTTGATGATAATAACTCGTAACAAAGTCGACTTCCTCTGTTTTCAGTTTCCGGTTGGCATAAGCCGCGGAATCTTCTTTGGATTGTGAAAAGCCTGCGATTGTCGAAGCAAAAATTGCCAGCGCGGCGAGCGAGATTTTAAGCATACAGGTGGTTGAGAGCGCAGTTTAAGGTTAGATTCTGAAGAAATTCTGAGTAGTTTGAAAGCGTGCTGAAATAGGGGAAACAGCTTAAAAATAAAGTCTTCCGGGGTTGCAGCATACGGGGGTTTGCTAGTCAAGTCGAAATAAAACATGATTTATTTCATAACCGTTCATTTAAAAAATCAAATTGGTATTTATCCCGATTTTATACATTTGCAACGCTCATGAAGAAAGTGCTATTGTACATACTGATCATTATTGTCTGCATCAGCAGCTTTTCCAAGCAGTTGTACAAGGTTCCTGTTCTGATTGTCCACTATACGGAGCACCATGCACGTGACAGTCGTGTTGGCTTTGTGGATTTCCTGGCCATGCACTATTGGGATTCTGATTCCAGCAACCTGGGGGATGAGCGTGATAACCAACTACCGTTTAAAAAATTTGAGCACGAAGCATTCAGTCATCCCATGACGATTCCTGTTTCGATTGCATTCTCGTTGCGCAACGAGCCTAACTTCCAATCTGTTTTTTCGGATTACCAGGCACCTCAATTTGAGAATGCCCCGGTCGGCTCAATCTTCAAGCCGCCCCGCGTAGCCTGATCTTTTCCTGTTTTGTTCGGCCGCTTATCTGCGGTTGAATCATACGTTCATTTATTCAAGAATTACAAACATGCTAAATAGAATTATCAGCTTCTCAGTTGAGAACAAGCTGGTTGTCGGATTATTTGTAGTGGCATTAATTGGTTGGGGAAGCTTTCAGTTGACCAAACTTCCCATTGATGCTGTTCCGGACATTACTGATAACCAGGTACAGATTATTACGGTGTCGCCCGCGCTGGGCGCAACTGATGTTGAGCGTCTCGTTACGTTTCCTGTTGAACAGGCGTGTGCCAACATCCCCGGACTCAAAAATGTGCGCAGCTTTTCGCGTTTTGGTTTATCGCTCGTAACCGTAGTGTTTCAGGATCATGTTGATCTTTATTGGGCACGGCAACAGATCAGCGAACGCTTGCTGCAGGTACGTCAGAACATTCCGCAGGGAGCGGGGCAGCCCGAGATGGCCCCGGTAACAACCGGGCTCGGAGAAATTTATCAATACGTGCTTCGGCCAGAAAAGGGGTACGAACAAAAGTATGGTCCCATGGAGTTGCGTACACTCCAGGATTGGGTAGTCCGCCGGCAACTACTCGGAACCCCCGGTGTGGCGGATGTGAGCAGTTTTGGCGGTCAGCTTAAGCAATATGAAATCACGGTGAAACCTGAGCAACTCAAAGCGTATGAGCTCACGATTGCCGATGTATTTGATGCGCTTGAAGCCAACAATGAAAACACAGGCGGTGCATACATCGAAAAAGGACCAACGGTTTTATACATCCGCACCGAGGGCCTCGCGCAAAGTCTGGGCGATCTGGAGAACATTGTCGTGAAGGTTTGGGAAAACGGCCAGCCCGTACTCATGCGCGATGTGGCTTCGGTTGGATTTGGGTATGCGACCCGGTACGGAGCGATGTGTTACAACGATCAGGGTGAAGTAGCCGGTGCGGTTGTTATGATGTTGAAAGGCGAGAACTCATCGGCCGTGATCAAGCGCGTAAAAAGCAAAATTGCGGAGATACAAAAAGCGCTGCCCGAAGGTGTTGTGATCGAACCGTTCCTTGATCGTACCAAGATGGTCAACAACGCGATCAATACCGTTAAGATCAACCTGATGGAGGGTGCGCTGATTGTGGTGTTCGTACTGGTGTTCTTTCTTGGAAACCTGCGTGCCGGCTTGATTGTATCGTCTGTCATCCCGCTATCCATGCTGTTCGCGATTATTTTAATGAACATGTATGGGGTGGGCGGCAACCTGATGAGTTTGGGTGCGATTGACTTCGGGTTAATTGTTGACGGTTCGGTGATTGTTGTGGAGGCCATCCTGCATCGTTTTGCGCACAGTAAACATTTCGCTTCGATCTCACGGTTGTCGCAAGCACAAATGAATGAGGAGGTTACGCATTCCACCGGTTCGATGATCAAGTCGGCCGTGTTCAGCCAGATCATTATTCTGATTGTATACATTCCGATTCTCTCGTTGGAAGGCATTGAAGGAAAGATGTTTAAGCCGATGGCGTACACTGTTGGCTTCGCCATTCTGGGCGCATTCCTGTTATCAGTCACCTATGTTCCGATGATGAGTTCGCTCTTTCTGAGTAAAAAGATCAGTCATAAGAATACAGTGGCCGATCGCATGATGGCCTGGCTTGAAAAACGCTATCAGCCGTTGCTGAAAAAAGTGTTGACCCTAAAGGCGTTGGTGATAACCGTAACACTCTTGCTGTTTGGTTCGGCTGTTACATTGCTGATGAACATGGGTGGCGAGTTTATTCCGCAACTGGAAGAAGGTGACTTTGCGGTTGAATCACGCCTGCTCACCGGAAGCAATCTGAATACCTCCATCGAGGCAACACAAAAGGCGTCTAAAATTCTGCTCGCGAAGTTTCCGGAAGTTGAGAAAGTAGTAACCAAAATTGGCAGCTCGGAAATTCCTACCGACCCGATGCCGCTCGAAGCGGCCGACATGATGGTAATTCTTAAACCGAAGCGGGAATGGACGTCAGCCTCAACGTTTCCGGAACTGGCCGACAAGATGAGCCAGGAACTGGCGGTGGTGCCCGGCCTCAGCGTTGGATTTCAGTTTCCTGTGCAGATGCGTTTCAACGAACTGATGACCGGTGCCCGGCAAGACGTAGTATGTAAAATTTTCGGTGAGAACCTGGATACCCTTGCGCAACAAGCTCACAAGCTCGGTGAAATTATCAACACAATTGAAGGATCAACTGCGTTGTATGTTGAATCGGTAACCGGTATGCCACAGGTAGTGATCACGTACAACCGCGAAGCCCTGGTGGCGTATGGTTTAAATATCCATGACATCAATAACACCGTTAACGCAGCGTTTGCCGGCCAGGCTGCGGGCCAGGTTTATGAAGGCGAGCGGAGGTTTGACCTTGTAGTGCGCATGGAAAAGAATTCACGTAAAACTGTGCGCGACATTGAGAACCTTTTGATTCCTGCCGCACATGGCCAGCAGATTCCGCTGTATCAGGTGGCAACGATTGAAGAGATTGAAGGACCTAACCAGATTCAGCGCGAGAATACCCGCAGGCGAATTATCGTGGGGTTCAATGTATCTGGTCGTGACGTTCAATCGATCGTTACGGAATTGCAACAGAAAGTCGGAGCGGAAATGAAATTACCGTTGGGGTACACCATCACATATGGTGGTGCATTCGAAAATCTTACCGGTGCCAAGCAACGGCTCTTGATTGTTGTACCGGTAGCACTCGTTCTGATCTTCCTGTTGTTGTATTTCGCTTTCGGTTCCGTCAAGCAAGGATTGCTGATTTACTCGGCTATTCCATTGTCGGCTGTTGGCGGAGTATTTTCGCTGTGGCTTCGCGGAATGCCCTTCAGCATTTCGGCCGGTGTTGGTTTTATTGCTTTGTTTGGTGTTGCGGTATTGAACGGAATTTTGCTGGTATCGGAATTCAACCGCCTGAAGAAGGAAGGCTGGACCGACACCGCGCGCATTGTTGAGCACGCTACGAAATCCAAACTTCGCGCAGTGCTGATGACGGCTTTTGTTCCGGCACTTGGCTTTATTCCCATGGCGGTTAGCCAGGGGGCAGGGGCGGAAGTTCAGAAGCCTTTGGCGACTGTGGTGATTGGCGGATTGATTTTCTCAACCCTGCTGACACTGTTTGTTCTTCCGATTTTGTATGTGTTGATGGATCGCAACGTGTCGGTTAAACCGCATCATGCAATCGTACTTCTGTTCTTGCTTGGTCTCTGGCCATCGGCTGCCAATGCGCAGCAACCCACACCCATTACACTGGGGAAGGCTATTGAAACGGCTGTTAACAACAACCCGAACCTTTCCCTCGCACGGTTGAATGAAAAATACTTCGAGCAGTTGAAGCGAAATACCTTCACCGCAGAAAAGACCGGTGTTGCGATGGAATATGGCCAAATCAACAGCAAGGCAACCGATAACAAATTTTCCATCTCACAGGGGATTGACTTCCCAACCGTATATCAGCAACAGAAAAACCTTGCGCGTGCCGACTATCGGATCAGTCAGCTTGAAACACGTCTGCAATCGGTAAGTATCCGGGCGGAGGTAAAGCGTGCTTTTTATGAATTGCTTGCGTTGAAGGAGAAAGGCGCGTTGCTCGGAAAGGCCGACAGTTTGTATGTTCAGTTTCTCGCCAAAGTTGAGAAACGGTTCGCGTTGGGCGATGCGGATGTGCTGGAACGTTCTACCGCCCGAAGCCAGAAACTGCAGATTGAAAATCAGCGGATGATTTTGCGGGCCGAATACCAGATGAAGCTGAATGAATTTGCGCTGTTACTCAATTCTGAAAGCCTTGTGGAGCCGGAAGGTGACCTTCAGTACGGCTTGATGATAAACGATACCAGTGTTGCTGAATCCCCGGTGCTGAGTCTCGCGGCCGAAGCGATCAGCCGAAACATCAATGCGCAGAAACTGGAGAAGGCAAGGCTTTATCCATCGCTTACGGCGAGTTACAACAACATAAGCTTTACCGGCTTTCAGCGCGTGGGCGATGCCGAACGATACTTCGATATCAATGATCGTTTTTCCTATGTAGGGGTTGGTTTGGGCATTCCCTTGTTTCATGGCGCTCAGCGTGCAAAAATCAGGGCTGCCTCGGTACAGGTTGAAGCAAGTCGTCTGCGCATGCAAACCACCAAACGCCAGTTGTCGGTGCGCATGCAAAACACCCTCGCATTTTACCAGGAGATCAGCCGGCAGGTTACCGAAACGGAAACCACGCTGCTTCCCGAATCTAAAACCATACTGGATGCAGCGGGAAAACGAATGGCCACCGGAGAGATTAGCTACCTCGAATGGGTGATGCTGGTTAACCAGTCGATTGCCATCCGCAACCAATACATCGATCTGGTGCAGCGGAAAAATGAAACAGCTTTTGAACTCGAACAATTAAACGGAACGAATCAATGAAAACATTAATCTATAGTAGTATCCTGCTCATGATCATTTTCGCGTGCACAGACAAACCGGCACCGGTTCAGGAAGCAGCAGCACCTTCCGGTGATAACACGGTCGTGCTAACGGACGAGCAGGTAGCCACAGGCGCCATTGTTACGGGCAAGACGGAATCAAAAAATCTTTCCCGAACCATTCGGGTAACGGGATCCATCGAAGCGCCTCCCGGTAATGTGATCTCGGTGAGTTTTCCTTACGGAGGATATGTGCGCAAAATGAATCTGCTTCCGGGTACACGCGTGTCGCGGGGAGAATTGCTCGTAACGCTGGAGGATCCGCAGTACATTCAACTGCAGCAGGATTACCTCACGGCCAAAAGCAGCTTTACGTTTTTGGAAACCGAGTACATCCGCCAGAAAGAACTCAATGCCGACAAAACTACGAGCGACAAATTATTCCAACAGGTGCGCGATGAGTATGAACGCCAGCGGATTGCAGTGAAAGCCCTGGGCGAGAAGCTGAAGCTCATCAGCATCAATCCGGATAAACTTACTGCAGAAACGATCTCGGGCAATGTGGGTATTTACTCACCGATCAATGGTTTCGTGACCGATATTTTTGTAAACACGGGCAAGTATGTTACACCCACCGATGTGTTGTTCGAACTGGTGAATCCGGCTGATGTACACCTGATCCTGAATGTTCATGAGAAGGATATCAATTCGATCGCTGTGGGCCAGACGGTAACCTGTTATAAAAATAATGATCCGAAGAAATACACGGCCGTAGTTCACCTGATCAGCAAAAGCGTGAAAAACGATCGTACAAGTGAAGTTCATTGTGATTTCAAAGGCGATGCAACGGCTTTCCTTCCGGGGATGTTTGTGGCAGCGGATATTCAATTATTGAATAAAGATGTTACGGCAGTTCCGGATGATGCCATTGTTCGGCATGGCGGCAATGCTTACGTATTTACCGTTCGCGGGAAGAATACGTTTCAGATGATACCGGTTGAAACCGGGATGAGCACAGACGGATTTACAGAGATCATCACGGACGTGGAGGCGCACGACATTGTCGTGAAGAATGCATACACCTTGTTGATGAAACTGAAGAACACGGAAGAAGAATAGTATGCGAACGCTCAGCTATATTTTACTCACGGCAGCGCTGGTTACTGCGCTGGCTGTTGGAAGCATTGCGCAGGACAATCGAAACGGGTTGTATAAAACCGGAGCCGACTTTGCGGAGAATCGATTAACGGATCCGGAGGCAACCAACGACCAAAACCGGATTGAGGCATACCGCAGTGAGTTGAAGGTTTATCGACAGGGGAAACCCACCACGTATAAGTCGGGAAGCGTATATGGTTACCATCAAAATGGTATAACCTACCGTGCGATGATCGGAAGGACTTGGTTTGCGGAGAACGGATATTGCCAGGTCATTAGGGAGGGTGCATTGGTTATCTATGCTAAGCAATCAACGCATCATCGATCGAACGGGCGGGTTTGGTATTACTACAGCATCGGCATAGACGGAAAAATCAGACGGCTCACGAAGCAAAATCTCGCGAAAGACTTCAGGCAACAACCTGAGTTTTTGTCGGCCGCGCAGGCAAAACTTGATAAACTTGATTTGAAGGAGGCGCTTGTCATTAGCGAATTATACGCTAAATTTAACTAAACCGTACTAACCCCTTGAACGGTTATGAAAAATCGACTCAACGTGTTTTGGGTATGCTTCTGCATTGCTGGTTCAGCATTGCCTGTGTGTGCACAAACCGATTCAGTTTCAGCTTCGCCGAAAAAATTCAAATGGATTGCTCCGGCAGTTTTGATCACCACCGGAACGTTAACGATGCTCGATTCCGATGCAGATGAATTTTTTCTCAGCAACTACGAAGTGCGTGAAGAGCGAAATGAACGTTTCCTGAATTTTTCCAATCATGCTGATAATTACCTTCAGTATGCACCGGCTGCGGCCGTGCTACTGCTGAGCGTAAGCGGGGTGGAGGGTGAACACACGTTGCCTAATCAGCTTGCGTTGCTCATCAAATCTGAACTGGTGATGTCGGCTGTTGTCTATTCGTTGAAGTACACCGTGGGTGAGGCTCGCCCCGACTCGGGCAAGAAGAATTCCTTCCCGTCAGGTCATACAGCGCAGGCATTTACTGCGGCAACGTTTCTTGCGAAAGAGTACGGACATAAGAGTGTCTGGATCAGCATTGGAGCGTATACAACCGCCACTACCGTGGGAGTGTTCCGGATGCTGAATAACCGGCACTGGGTTTCGGATGTGTTGGTCGGGGCCGGAATAGGAATTCTGTCAACCGAGTTTGTGTACTTCACGCACAAGAATCGTTGGGGTAAAAACAAGGTTTCGGTAACGCCATTTTCGGCTGCCGGGAGTCAGGGCCTTACGCTCCGGTATGTATTCCGGTAATGCGGTTTTTTTGATAGCTTCGTAAAATTGTATCGAACCTGCCTCCGTTGTCCGGTTATCTGCATGAAAAAAATCCGAATTGCTCTCTTTCTTTTACTGTCGCTTCAGGTTACCACACTTTTTGCCCAGGAGCTGGTCACGTTCAATGCGGCTGATCTTCAAAACAAAATAAAAGGCGGCTGGGCCGGGCAAACGATTGGAGTTACGTACGGAGCTCCTGTTGAATTCCGGTACCAGGGAACGATGATCAACGAGTATCAAAAACTGAAATGGTATGACGGCTTGCTGAAGAAGTCGATGCTTGAAGGCCCGGGTATCTATGATGATTTATACCTCGACATCACGTTTGTTGAGGTGTTCGAGAAAGAAGGATTGAACGCTCCTTCATCCAGTCATGCGAAAGCAGTTGCTCAGGCAGGCTACATGCTTTGGCACGCCAATCAGGCTGCGCGGTACAACATACTTAACGGAATAAACTCGCCCCGGTCGGGCCATTGGCTGAACAATCCGCATGCAGATTGTATTGATTTTCAGATCGAGGCAGACTTTGCAGGACTTATGTCGCCCCTGATGACCAACACGGCATCGGTTATCTGCGACACGGTGGGTCATATCATGAACTATGGAGATGGCTGGTATGGAGGAGTTTATGTAGCTGCGATGTATTCGCTCGCATTCGGCTCGAACGATATCAATTATGTGGTCACGGAAGCGCTCAACGCCATTCCCGGGAATACCCGATACCACAGCTGTATTTCCGATGTGATCCGGTGGCATAAGCAATATCCAAGCGATTGGCGAAGCACCTGGTTTGAAATTCAAAAAAAATGGACGGACGATATCGGTTGCCCGGAAGGTGTATTCAGTCAGTTCAATATTGACGCTACGGTAAATTCAGCTTACGTGGTTTTGGGATTGCTTTACGGCCAGGGCGATTTTACAAAAACGGTTGAGATTGCGGCTCGCGCGGGTCAGGATGCAGACTGTAATCCTTCAACCGCTGCTGGTATTCTTGGAGTCATGCTGGGCTACACCGGAATTCCGGAGTACTGGAAAATGGGACTCACTGCAATTGAAGATATTGACTTTAAATACACGCATACGTCTCTCAATAAAGTTTATCGGTTGAGTTATGAACAGGCTCTTGAAAATATCAAACGCCAGGGTGGTAAAGTGGAAGGCAATACCATTACCATTCGGAAGCAAAAGATTCAGCCGGTGAAATGGGAACAATCCTTTTCAGGCGTTTATCCGGTCGACCGGGAGTGGATTGGTAAAAATCTGACCGATGAGCATGTGTTGCAGTTTACGGGAAACGGCATTGTGATCCGGGGTGAGTATAAACCCAAAACCGGCAGCGTACACGATCCGGATATTTCGAAGGTGGCTGTACTCGAAATTTCGGTTGATGGAATGAAACCGGAACAGATCAAGATGCCCATGAGTTTCACCACGCGCAAAAACGAAGTGTACTGGAATTATCAGTTAGCGGATAAGTCCCACACCGTACGGCTGAAGTTGCTGAACCCGGATGCGCAGGCCGAACTCTTTTTGATGGATGTGACCTACTACGCCAAGCCAGCAAAGAAATAGTACTCCGGATTATCTCGTCAACGGATTTCCAGAACCATGGCGGTTTTTGCCGGAACGGTCAATGTATTTTCAATCGTTAACATCTCATCGTGAATAACATCTCTCGCCTTATACGTTGCCGGAATTATTTGCGAATACCGATTCATGTCGAGTGTAACCGGATTTGAACTCTTGTTCAAGGCTACCATTACCTTTTGATTGTCGGTGTAGCGGAAATACACGTAGACATCATTTTTTTGCGGAGCGTAGTGCATGAACTTACCGTTCGCGATCGCATCGTTTGTTTTCCGCCAGTTCAGCAACGTGGCGAAAAATGTTTTAGCTTCCTGTTCCTGTGCGCTCAGGCCTGCACCGGTCACGGCATTCTTAGCGTCTTCTTTCCAGCCGCCATAAAAATCACCTCTGCGCAAGCCATCATTGCCAAGTTTTTCATTGGTCATTAAAACTTCGGTCCCGTAAAAGAACTGCGGAATGCCGCGCATGGTCATGTACATCGCGATACCAAGTTTCCAGTTGTCGAAGTTTTTATTCAGGCGCGTGTAAAAACGGTCGAGATCGTGATTGTCGGGGAAGATCAACTGGTTTTCGGGGTGGGGGAATTGGTAGTCCTGAGCAACACCCTGATACACATCGCGCCAGGTCGAGAACCAGTCGTTGGTGGTGGTTAAGCTCGAAACAATGTTATCGTTCAGACCAAAGTCCATCAACGTTGGCAAACAGGGCTCGTATCCATCGTAGTTCACTTTGTCTTTCTGCCAGTAGGAGACCTGTGAAACAATCCGCGTCATTTCTTCACCCACGATATTGAAGTTCGGATATTCTTCCAGAATGGTTTTATTCCAATAGGCCAGAAAATCTTTGTCGGCATACGAATACGTATCCTCACGAAATCCGGATAACCCTGCGTACTCAATCCACCAGATGGTATTTTGCGTCAGGTATTTCGCCATGAGCGGATGGCGCTGGTTGAGGTCGGCCATGTGATGATCGAACCAGCCATCGGTATATTCTTTTTTGTCAACCTCCGTGGCGTAGGGGTCGGTTAAGGTTGTCTTCAGGAAATTGCAACGGGTGTGTGAGTCTGAGAAGTTGACCCAGTCTTTAAACGGCAGATCTTTCAAAAAGTAGTACTCTGTTCCGCAGTGATTCAGCACAACGTCCCAGATCACACCTATGCCGCGCGTATTGGCTTCGTTTACAAGTTGTTTGAACTGTTCGTTTGTTCCGTAGCGCGGGTCAATTTTGTAAAAGTCAGTTGCCGCATAGCCGTGATATGAATATTCCGGTTCGTTATTCTCCACCAGCGGGGTGCACCACAGTTGTGTAAAGCCCAGTGATTGGATATAATCCAGGTGGTTGATGATACCCTGCATATCGCCCCCGTGACGTTTGCCGTCACCGCTTCGGTCAATTGTTTTCTCCAGTAAATACGGCACGATGTCGTTCGTTGGATCGCCATTGGCAAAACGGTCAGGCACGATCAGGTAAATTGCATCTTTTGGGGAATAGCTGGGACGCTGCGCGCTGCCCGGGACGCGTTCAAGAAGCGGGAAATCTTTTGTGATAACGCGCTTGCCTTTCTGACTGAAGCTGATTTTTACAGTCCCTGCTTTTGCAGATGAGCCAATGGCAAGGGTTACGAACAGGTAATTTTTGTTTTCTACCGGTTCTGTTTTAAGTAGTTGAACTCCGGGGTAGTTGAGGGCTGGCTGAAGTCCGCCAATATTTTTGCCGTACACCAGCAGTGTAACCGTATCGTATTTCATGCCGGTCCACCAGTTGGGAGGTTCCACCCGTTCAATGGTTTGGGCTGCCGCAAGGGTAGAAAGCGAAACGAGTGTAATGGTAAGCAGATTCTTCATGAAGTGATTGTTGTAGTGTTTTTCTTTGGTGGATGATTCTGGTATTCTTCGCGAGAAGATTATTCACCTGAATATCCGATGATGAATTTCGACACGTGTTTTATGGAAATGTTTGTTAATCATACAATATTCTGAATAATGCGTAGCTGGCTGTTCCAACGATTTGCGCAGATACGGAATAATAATTGTCTTTTTGTTCAAGCAATTGATAGCGGTAACGATCGCCCGGTTTACTAAAATTTTTTCGCACGTCATTATTGCTTTCAATAAACTCAATTTCAAATTCACACTCGTCAATCCAGGTAAATTTGAGCTTGGAATAGGTGCCGTCTTTGAAATGGTCAATCCAGTATCCATCGTTAACGGTCAGCATTACCGTATCGCCCGGGGCCTGTACATACCGGCAGTTTTTTTGTTGCAGAAATTCCCGGCAGGTTTTCTTGTTGAGTTTAGAAACAGGTCGTTCGCCAACTTCATTCCATTCTTCGGAAGGAGATCGAAGGGCTTGCAGGATTCTTCTGAATTCGGAACAGTTTCGCTGAAGCCGAAAATAGATATTGCTCCAAATTTCCTCCGCCTGATTTTCGGGAAACTGGGAGAGGTAAGGTTTCAAATGTTCCTGAAACACGATGATAACTTTTGTTGAGTCCGGATATCCGTCTGCCCGCAGAAGCGTTTGACACATCACGGCAACTACTGAATCGTTTTGTGCCCGCGACTGGCCATGCGAGTGTGAGAAGAACATCACGACCAAACCGATCACGAGAAGACTGGCTTTTTTTATATGCGGACGACGAGGGGAGAGCATCGGGCACCCATGGTCACGCAACTTGTCGAGTTGTAGACGAACGGAAGATTGGTAGTGGAAGTGCATAACCATGAGAAGCCTAAAGCAAAAATTACGGCTTATTTCCAATTCTTCAAAGCGCCCGGGTGCTGTTGCAATTCAGGTATCGTGAAAAACGAATCAGGGTGACTTACCGTTTCTTGGCACGCGCTTCCAGTTCAGCAACCCATTTTCGCACAGAACCGTTACAGTCGACAT
Source organism: Cyclobacteriaceae bacterium (assembly GCA_016786495.1). Classification (GTDB taxonomy): domain Bacteria; phylum Bacteroidota; class Bacteroidia; order Cytophagales; family Cyclobacteriaceae; genus UBA2336. The sequence continues at coordinate 54,142 of JAEUUJ010000022.1, read as the reverse complement.
CGAGTGTGGTAATGATGTCTTCGGTTGTAAATGTTGATGTTGCACTCTTTGGAAAATTACGTTCGAACATGGGAACAAAATTTTGTCGGTGGCATGTATACAGCGCTTTAACAAGAAAGTAAAAATTGCTGTGATACCACAGGTAGTTTTCCACGCCTGTACCTGTGTACTTCTGATTAAAGTCGGCAATAGACGAGAATAACGGATTGTAGTAATCCTTGTCGGCCTGACAAAAAAGTTCAAAGGGTTTTAGCTCGGCTGGCCGGTTATTCAGTAAAAACTCATACGCGAAATACGATGCGCTAAACTCTCCCGTCCAGGCATCGGGCGATTTGGCGTTTGTTAGTTTTCCGAGAAAGTAATGACCGAGTTCATGGATGCTATAAAATTTCAGAAAGGCAGTGATCATCGTTTCCGGCTTTACATGTTCCCGGGCTAACGCTGCATCCAGTTCATTTATATATTGTTCTGTTTTATATACTTTTTTAAATGTGGCATAGTTCATTCCTGCATTCATAACAATCCAACCGCGCCCAAAAAATACGAACCCGTAGGGAAGGATTTCCGTTAGCCACTGACTTGAGTCCAGTACGATCAGCTTTACCCGGAATTGTACTTCGTACCGTTTTTCATAATAGGTAATGGCTTCTGTAATGAGTTGTTGAAAGTCGGCCGCAACTGCCTGGTGTCCCGGAGTATACCATGTTGGTAGTTTACCCTCCAAAAAGTTTGTCTTTCTCAGGCTAATTAAGGAATCCAATCGACTTTGAGCCAAACAACATAGTGCCGTAGCGAGAACAAAAATCACCAGCGTGACAAGCGTTTTCATAGGCGAAGCGGTAGAAGTGAATCTGAGCGGCTTGTTGAAGATAGAAATTTTTTAAGTCTGATACAATCCGGGAACTTTCTGCCGGGTAAGTTCAGGATATTCAATCAATGTGTTACAAATCGTTGAACCGGATGCTTTTCCTGCACAGGTTCAGCAAAAATAGAAAGAGTTTCTATTCTAACCGTTAACAGGTTGAATTTATGACCGTGTTTACGCCAGTCGTTGTTCAAGCTGGAATACGTTCCCTTCCGGATCTTCTCCATCACAAAATAACGATGAGATTCCTTCAAAGGATCGAACCTCACCGATGGTAGTTCCTTTGGCGAGAAGCTGCTGCCGGAAATTCTTCAGATCGCCCGTGATCCGAAAAACCAATTTTGTATTGCTTTCAGCCCTGAACTCGCTTCCGTCTGTCGGTTCGTAATCGCGACCGATTCTGTGAATCGCCAATTCAGCAGCGCCTGTGCTTAACACCAACCACTGGTCGCTAATTTCCTCCACTACCTTGAAATTGAAATTTTCGGTATAGAAGGATTTTAATTTGTCAACACGATGTGCGAACAGGATAATTCGGCTTAACGCGAATGTGGAGGAGGGTGTCATATACGATTAGTTTATCTTTATTATTCCGGACCGGTAAAGATCCAATACTTTTTTCAGAAGGCTGTTGATTCTTCGAACGGGCAAATCCTTTTTCGGGTCAAGCAACATGATTTTCATGCGGGAACGTTTCTCCTGGATCAGAAAACTCTCGGTGAACCGGTTCCCTTCTACAATGCCCAGGTAGGGCTGCCCGTATTTCTTGTGAACCCAAACGTAACAAAACATCTTTCCGCGATAGCAGAAAAAAGGCATCCCGTATTTCCAGGCGTTCGATACCTCGTTGTCCTGGGCAAGAATAATTTCCCGCAATGCCAGCAGGCAGCTTTTTGCAGGTTCCTCCTGATTTAAATAAAAATTATCGAGGGCATTCATCACGGGAATCTTAACCGTTCGGTGGCACGGGCCGGTGTTTTAATCGTTTCACCAATTTAACCAGTTCGAACCAACTTACGGAGACAAATCCGATCGCAGTGCAGAGACCGAGTTGCGACAGGGTAGGTGTTTCGAATTCAAAAAACTTGGTGAGCGGATGGATGAAGAGAATCAGGCCCACGAATGAAACGGTGATCAGAATAATAAACGGGACGAGGTTGTTGCGGTACCGCAGTGTGGTAAGCATGGAATAATAAAATGAACGGTTGATGAGTGTCAGAAATACGTTTGCAACAATTAACACCGTAAAAACCAACGTTCGGGTGAGGGATTCATTGTATCCCTGTGCAACCGCGTATTGATAAACCGATAATGTGCCGGCTGTGATCACCAGTCCCTGCACGATGCTCAACGACAGTTCATTCCAGTTAAAGAAGGTGGTGGTAAGGGCTTTTGGTTTTTGCTGCATCGTGTTCTCCTCAATCGGTTCGTTTTCATAAATGATGGAACAGGTAGGCCCCATGATAATTTCGAGAAAAATGATGTGTACCGGTGAGAAAATATTCGGGTAAATCCATCCGAGTGCGAGTGGAACAAATACCGTGAGGATGATGGGAATGTGTATGGAGATAATGTATTGAATCGCTTTCTTGAGGTTGGTGTAAATCTTTCGGCCCATGGCCACGGCATGCACCATCTTCGACAAGTCGTCTTCCAGTAAAATCAGGGATGCTGCCTGTTTTGCAATTTCGGTTCCTTTCTTGCCCATCGCTATCCCGATGTGCGCAGCTTTGAGGGCCGGGCCATCGTTTACACCATCGCCCGTCATGGCTACAATTTGCTGTGCAGATTTTAGCGCATTGATAATTTTAAGTTTAGCCTCCGGGAACATGCGCGTAAAAATAGCCGTGTCAAGCACGCGTTTTTGCAAGTCGGCTTCCGGTAATTTCATTAACTCATCTCCGGAGATAGTTTTTTCGTGACCTTTGAACCCGATTTGCTGTGCGATGGCGGAGGTCGTTGCAGCATTGTCGCCCGTAATGATCTTCACCGCGATTCCTGCAGCATAAAAATCCTGCAGTACCTGGCGGATGTTCTCTTTAGGAGGATCGTAAAATGCTACGATACCTTTAAATGTAAATGGCAACGCTTGCTGAGTGGCCGGATAATCGTTTCCTGCAAAGGCCGACCGCCCCACGCCCAGTACGCGGTAGCCGGAGGCTGTTAATGTTTTCAGTGCGATGTTGATGTGTTCCTTTTCATCCGCGGATAAATCCGATACCTGCATCAATGCCTCGGGTGCGCCCTTTGCCGCAATGATGCGATGGCCATGCTCGTCTTCAAACACATGTGTCATCATGGGTGGAACTCCGCCCAGCGGATATTCGTGAACGAGTTTATAACCCTCATATCCCGCCACGGGGGCAACCTCGCGACACGACTGGTGCAGCGCAATTTCCATCGGATCGAACGGAATCGGTTCGCTCGCCCACATCGCGGCCTGGATCAGTTCCTTCTGATCGCTGAGCAACGGCTCGGCCGGATCCGCGACCGCATTACTGGTTAATGAAAAGATTTTAGCCAGCGTCATTTTGTTTTCCGTGAGCGTTCCGGTTTTATCGGTACAGATTACGGTTGCGCTGCCCAGTGTTTCCACCGTTTTCATTTGCTTCACCACAATTCCCAACTTCATTAAACGCCACGCACCCAACGCCATGAACGTTGTAAAGGCCACCGGAATTTCTTCCGGCAGGATGCTCATGGCCAGTGTGAGCGATTGTAATAAGCTCTTCAGCACTTCATGCGAGCGCAAAAAGTTGATAATCCAAACAATGGCGAATACCACGGTACCTGCAATCGCCATCTTCTTTACGAAATTGGCAATTTGTTTTTCGAGCGGAGTCTTTTCTTCATCAATGCTCTCCAGGCTTTTGCCGATCTTGCCAAGCTTAGTTTCGTTTCCAATCGCAGTAATCGTGGCGATGGCGAGGCCGCTTACCACCGTGGTTCCGCTGTAGATGTATGTGTCGGGTTGCGTTTCGTCTTTCGTCACGGGAAGCGATTCACCCGTGAGGATCGACTCATTTACCGAGAAGTCGTTTGCATGAACAATAATACCGTCTGCAGTAATCAGCGTTCCTTCTTCTACCATCAGGCTGTCGCCTACCACGAGGTCCTCACTTTTAACTACTTCCAGCGTGTTGTTGCGGATGACGTTACAGGTTGGCTGCGAGAAGTCTTTGAGTTTTTCAAGCGCGTTCTTGCTGCGCGAATACTGATAGAGCGAGATGGAGGTTTGGAAGATGATTGCTACCGTCAGGAAGATGCCGTCACCGATGTTTCCGCTAATGAAATAGATGGAAGCCGCGGTGAGCAGCAGAATCATCATCGGTTCTTTGACGATGCGTTTTACGGTATCCCATACCGTATTCTCTTTTTTATAGTCAAGTTTGTTTTGGCCAAACTTTTTTCTGGCTATTTCAACCTGCTCATTTGTTAAACCGGAAACGTGATAAAGATTTGCAGGCATTACCAAAGATAGCCCTAAATTCCGGCAAGTTCCGTTTTACCGGGATTAGCCGGTTACCACACGGGATTCACCCAACTAGCCGGAGGTCAGCCGCATGACGGCTACTTTACCTGCGCCTGCAGCCACGTTAATAGTTCGGTTAATGCAGCCGGAGAAATAGTCTGTTCGATCGTTGCATACTCCGTTGGCGCACCCGTTTTACTTTCCTGAAACAAATGATTTAATCCCGGAAGTTCTTTTGTGGTCACATGTTTATTGCCGCCTTTTGTTAGTGCTTTTTTGATCGCCATCAGATTTTCTTTCGGAACCTGCAGGTCGTTGCTGCCATTCAGTGCGAGCACCGGGCATTTCACTTTCTGAAGCACGATTGCCGGATTATGCCGGATGAAGTACAGCATCCACGGAGTAGTAGTTTGTGCGACAGCCGATGAAACGGCGTTTTCAGGAACGTTATTCTGCCGCAGTAAAGCAGCAAGATCGGTCTTTAGTTTTTCAACATCTGTGGAGGATTTAATTAATTCAAATCCTTTCCGATTGATCTTCTCGCTTTCTGCAAGCGTAGCCGAATCAATTCCTGACGCCCGACCGATCAGCGTTTGTTGTGCCAGTAAGATCTCGTCACCCGGAACGCCTGTACCCGCCATCAGCACGATGAATGCAACATCTTTTGAACTCGCAGCAACCATCGGAGCAATCACTCCGCCTTCGCTGTGGCCAATCAGTCCGATCTTCTTCTTGTTGATCTCGGTGCGTGTTTTTAAATATCCGATCGCAGCTTCCACATCGGTGGCAAAGTCGGCACTGGTTGCTGTTTTAAAACTACCGGTTGACTTCCCGACACCACGGTCGTCAAACCGAAGTACGGCAATGCCGTTTCGGGTAAGATAGTCTGACATAACCAGAAACGGTTTATGGCCCATCAATTCTTCGTTGCGGTTTTGCGGACCGCTGCCGCTGATCAACACGACAGCCGGAAATATGCCTTCCTTTTTGGGAAGTGTTAGCGTGCCTGCGAGTGTAATGGATGCGCCCTTGTTTTCGAAAGTGATATCTTCTTCACTATACGGGTAGGGTTTAACCGGTTCCTGCGGCCGCAAAACTTTTACTTCTGCCTTTTGCTTCGTGAGGTTTAATTGAAACGATTGACCTGCCTGTTTAAAGGTTCCGGTGATTGTGCTATCCGGGCCCAGCGTTCCCTCGTACTGGATACCGGCTGATGCAACTGCAATTTTCAAGGTAGAATTTTCGAAAGACGTTGAGCTTACCGGAATGCCTTTCGCACCCTGATCGGGACTGTCGAGGGTAGAGGTGTAAGCGTTTCGCTTTTTGTGACGTTGAACACGAGGCGTAATTGCATGCCCTGAACTTTCAGCACCCCGCCCCACGCACCGGTGATGTTTTGGGTAAAAGCTGCGGTAGAAACTGTCAGGACGAGTAGTGTGAAAATTAAACGTTGCATGTTGAGCGGGATTAAGCCCTGTAAGGTAGTAAACCGCGATCATGCAGGTGTGGCAGGCGCATAAAAAAACTTCATGCAGCGTCATGAAGTTTTTGTGGCCGTGATCTGGCAGGGGACCGGCTCTGTAAGAATCACGCGTTGTTACCAGGCTTTGTACCCGATCCGGATGTTAAACCGGCTTTCCGACACGCCGGGATAATTTGCCAGGCTGTATAATTCAACTCCGCCCAACCACCGTGATTTATAGTGGACTTCCGCTCCGGTCCGGATAAACACCGGGCTTAATCCTTTTACGGAAGTACCCATATTCAAAACGGTTTCCCCATTCTTAAACGCTTTCGACAAGTAGCTGCGTACGCGGATCATGAATACGTCATTGATCAGGTAATCGGCACGCAGGTAGGAACCGGCTGTATAGAACGCAGCAAAAGCGATATCATCATTCATTTGATAGTCGGTAATGTTTGCTCCCGCGCTTACAATCAGTTTCTCGGTCGAGACCACGTTCAACCCGATCGCGAGCGATCCGAACGTGTTGGTGAAAGGTGACTTGTCGGGATGCTTTTCGGTTAATGTATTCAGGGTTGCAATGATGGCAACATCCGGCACGACCAAACTTGTGTACTCAAAGTTCAGTTTGAATTTCCCCGGATTCCCGCTGGCAAACTGAAACCCCATGCTGACGTAGCCGGGCGATGATTTGATAACATGCACATCAATGGGGTGCTCATAGAAATCATCAAAGCTCTGGGCGGAGGTGGATAAGGAGATCGCTGCAAAGAGGAGGTAAAGCAGATTCTTCATAATAATTTTGGTTGATGCGTTTAGGGTTTTACAGAACGAACGTGGGGTTCAGTGTGCCGGTCGATTCTTATTCAAAGCTCTTGATCTGCGCAGCGGTGACCAATACTCGTAAGTGAGTATTTTATGATCCTATCGGCTAAGCGTAACTTTTCTGATGCGATGCAAATCGCTTACATAAATTATGTTTTGCGTTTTGTCGAAGTGAAGCGCATAGGGTGTATCGAAGCGCCCCACGTTCCAGTCACCATCCAATGTGCCCTGACCGGCTGTTCCGGAAACAACGGACCTTTTATTGGAGGAAGAAAGGAGTGAGATCGAGAAGTTTCCAACCTCGCCAACGAAACAGTTTCCTGTATGGTCTGCAATTACGTCTGCAGGCCAATGAAAAAACCTGCTACCCGAATTTGTAAGTGTGCTCACTTCTCCGGCTGGCGTGATCTTACGCAAAACAGACGACTGATACTGTGCCACGTACACGTTGCCCGGCAGGTCGGTTGCGATGCCCATGGGATCATCGAAGGTGGCGCTTTCACCCACACCATCGGATGAACCTGCGATGCCGGATCCGGCAAACGTAGTGACCACTCCGGCAGCCGTTATTTTGCGAATCCGGTTTGAGAACTCGGTTACATAAAAGGAGCCGTCAGGCGCGACCGCGAGGCATCGCGGTGAATAAAAGCGGGCCTCACTTCCGGTGGCATTAACATATGCCAGTTCACCGGTAGTACTTCCTGCAAAATTTGATACCACCCCGTCCGGAGTAATCTTTCGAATGCGGTTTCCATATACCTCCACCACGTAAAAATTTCCGTCAGTTCCGATTTCAATATCGTGTGGCCCGTTGAATTGCGCTTCGGTACCAGTTCCGTTAGCATTGCCTTCGCTTCCACCCGCAAAGGTGGAAACATCGCCTGCGGGTGTAATTTTCCTGATCGCATTGTTGGCGAAGTCAGCCACATACACATTGCCTTCGGTGTCAACCGTCAGGCCGGCAGGTTCATTGAATTTAGCGGATGCCGCAGGGCCGTTCACGAAACCACTGCCGGAGCCGGCAATCGTTTCCACGGATCCCGTTATTTGTTTTGATGGTTCCTCGTCTGAGGGAGAACAGCTGGTGAGACACTGGAGAACGATTGTTAACGAGGCGAGGGCTTGGCGATTCATGGTTGATGATTAAGTATTCGGTAACGATTAGTAGGGTTTAGAATACAGTTCAATCTCCGTCAGGTCTTTCGCTGCAGCGATGAATATTCTGTTCTCACCGAGATAAACACGTGTCATGCCAGCCCCGGCCACGAATTCAGGAGAGGGAATATCTTCCAATTGTCCCGTTTGATTCATTACCTGCCTGTTGCCGGAAAAATAAAATTTTCCTCGTACGAATGCCGAAACGTTGCTGTTTGGTGCATCAATGTTTTTGAAGACGGGCCGGATAATCTTTTCCGTCAGATCCATTTCGTACACGCTGATGTCGTCTGGCATCGACAGTCCCTTTTTCTTTTTAAGCCCGAGGTAAACCGTGTTGCCGGCCCGGCTGGCGTACACAAACGAAAGCGGGTAATAAAGAGACGGGTTGTTTTTGTTGACCACCAGCGTATCGAGGGTTTGCTGTCCTTGTGCTATTCCGATGTAGTTGAATTTGTCGAGTGTAGCGTTGAAGAAGCAGGTGATGATTTCCTCCCGGAACAGGGTGGCGCTTAACGCATCGTCATGGATGATGTGGCCGGCCCAGGCCACGCTGGACTCACCGGTGAGCACATACGAAGCGGTAGGAGCCGGAGCTGTGTATTGGCGATACTTGTTTTCATGTACATAAATGGCAGACGCGCTGCCAAAAAACGTGGTGTAGTTTTCGCCAAAAGCGAACGAAAAATTGTTGTTCGGTTTGCTCAGGTAAAAACCTTCGGGCTCGGAGCCTTGTTTAAATGTGGTGATGTATGAGTTTGGTAAATCGTAACCGTAAAGCGTAAACGATTCGTTATTAAAATCGAAAATGAAATCGTATGGACTCGTTACTCCGTACGATGCCTCAAATTCACGGGTCACTTTTCCGTTGTGAAGATTTTGAACAGTCCACCGATACCGGTCTAAGTTCTCATCGTGAGTGGTAAAGAACACACGAAGACTATCGTTGTATTCCTGAATCACCCAGAGTTCCGGATTACGGAATTGTACCGGATCGAGCGTTTCTTTAAAGGTGCCCTCGTACCGAAAGCCATTCAGATCGGTCACCAGCGTGGGTTTAGGAGTTCCGCTGCCATCGGGATCGTTCCCGTCGGGTGAACACCCCGTTCCGATCAAAGCGATTAACATACCGGCCCATGAAAACCGGAACAGTGACTGAATAATCGAATTCATGAGAGTCTTTTTTGTTCACCGAAAGTCGCGAGGAGGCCCGCCCGTGACAATAATCGGTAGTGAGTATTTTTAGTCAGGCTGATCACGAGCCGTCCTACTTTAGTATCTTTAAATTCTGTGAAAACCTACACCGTACACGCGCCCGTTGCAGTGCTTTTTCTTCTTTTCCATGCACTGGTGTTTTCAGGCCATACCTGCGAAGCGCAACAGGAAGCATCGCGCATGTTCAGGCGGTACTCAACAAAAGATGGATTATTGAGCAATAGCATTTATTCGCTTAATCGCAGTAAGAACGGCACGTGGTGGATCGGAACAGGGGGAGGGCTTCAGCGATTTGACGGGTATACGTTCGAACCCTGGAATGAGGTGGCCGATACGGCAGGTGTTAAAATCAACGCTTCTCAAAATGTGTATGAAGATTCGCGCGGTAATGTCTGGGTATTCAATTTCTCTGAACATCACGTCATCCCTGCCGGACTCAGAAGGTTGACACCGGTTCGTACCGACTCGCTGTCAAATATTCCCGAAACGCAGTCGTATCCCGTGCCTGTACTCGAAGACTCATTGCGTTTGTGGTGTTTTGAAACCAGCAAAGGTTTTTTCGGATTCAACAAACGCACGTTGCTGCTTGATACACTGGTTCCGGTCGCGTTTAAAAGTGAGTCAGTCGTTTTGCCAACAGTCAGTACGCTGGAGTCGGTGGCCTGGGTATCGGTTGACTATGAAGACAGCAGCTACGTGGTTCGATTCAAGCCGGGTGAAAAAATCCGCAGGTATACGCTGGCCGGTAGTCGCTATGGACGGGTAAAGGGGGTTATTCAACTGAATGCGCATGATGTGTTATTTATCAGTACCCGGTATACAGCGATTTGTGATGAACGCGATGTTCGTACGCCCGTTACCATGCTTAGCACGGAAAATATTCCGGGAAACTTTATCCGCGGATTACCCTACGCCCGGTTGCACGTGAATAATCCTGGCGGAGTGCTTTTTCCTGGCGAACAGGGTCTTTATGAATATGTGCCCGATAAAAAGATTCTTCGGCCATACTCTACGGTTGCGTATCCGCAGATAAATCTGTCGCGCCAATTGATGTTCGCGCTGCATGAGGATCAGCGGGGAAACATTTGGATTGGACGCGATGCGAGTGACGGGCTTCTGATATATTATCCCGGAAAACTAAGCTTTGAATTCCTCCATGCGCCCCGGCAGTATTTTAACCTCGTGTATTCGTTAGCGGTAACCGATGACGGCCGTGTGATCGCTGCCAATTTTCAAAAAGGCCTGAATATTTTCGATAAAACGGGAACGTGGAAGAAACACATTCCGCTGCCCAACGCTGAAAACGGACTCAGTCCTTCCATCCGGGCAATAAACCGGTTGAATTCCGAACAGTATTTAATGAAGTCGTTGTTTGACAAGTTAATGGTGTTAGATGTATCGAACGATAAGATTACGGACCTGAGCGCATTCATGCCCGGTTATGTAACCCGTTACCGCAACGTGTTTGATGCGAACATCTATCCCGTCAGGGAAAATGAAGCACACTTCACCCATGGGAAGTATATTCTGAGTGTACAGTACGCAAAGCCTGGCTATCGGGTGGCGGTAATCGATTCGTTAAACGATGGCGGAATCATCAACTCCATAACATATTCCAGGGAAGGGAAACGGATTATCGGAACATCTCAGGGTATTTATCAAAAAGACGGTCATTGGAAACTGTTTTCGGAAACCCGATCGTTCGGGGTAAAATTCATCACCACCGACAGTGCCGGAAACATCTGGGCCACAGGGCCGGGGGGAATATGCCGGATTGGAAGCAATTATGACGTGAAGTTTTATACGGAAAGCAACGGATTGCTGAATGAATTTGTCTACGGGATTTTATTTGATGATTCCGGCAACGCGTGGTACAGCAGTAACCGGGGCTTGGGGTGTATTCGGCCCGATGGTTCGATCAGTTTTTTTACCGAGGCTGACGGACTGCAAGGCGATGAGTTTGATACACAATCGTTCTGGAAAGATTCCACCGGAAAACTGTACTTCGGTGGCATTAATGGCATCACGGCTTTTTATCCCCGGAATGTTTTGAAAACGCTGAACACGGGGGAGGTATTGCTGTCGGCCGTGCAGGTAAACGGACTTGCATACCCGGAGGAGGGCCGCGCGGATGATTTAAAGAAACTAACATTACCGCACGACCAAAATTCGCTCACGTTCAATTTTGCATTCACGAACCTGAGTGATGCTGCCTATAATGTTTATCAGGTGCGACTGGCGGGTCACGACAAGCAATGGGTGAACCTCAAGAACCTGCATACCATTCGTTATTTACTGACACCCGGAGATTACACACTGTACGTTAAGGGCAGCAGCGATGGCAACACGTGGAGTAAAGAACTCACGTTGCCCATCACGATTCATCCGGCATGGTGGCAAACTGCCATGTTTAAATGGGCCGTTGGTATTTTGATTATGACAGCGTTTGGTTTTGGTGCATGGTATTTCAATAAAATAAAAACACAGGAGCTGCTTCGGCAGTTGCAGCTCGAACAGGAGATGCAGCGTGAGCGTGAACGGATCAGTCGCGATTTACACGATCACATCGGTGCGTACAGTACCGCGCTGCTGGCCAATGCCGATTCACTCGAGCAACAGGTGCAAGGCGACAAGATGCGCGCTACCGTATCGTACTTGAAAGAAAACTCACGGCATATCTTGAGCGCGTTGCGTGAAACGATTTGGCTGTTAAACACGCGGAACCTCACGGTGTCGGGATTTTACGAAGGCTTTATTAACTACAGTTCCAATATTTTACGGAATCACGAAGGAATTGAGATTGAGTTCCATGATGATATTGTCAGGAATGTGCAATTGCAGCCGACCACAGCCATTCAGCTTTTGCGTATTCTGCAGGAAGTGATACAGAACATTATCAAACATGCGCATGCCGGTAAAATCCGGTGTGAACTAACGTGCTCAACCGAACTGCGCATCGTTGTGGCAGATGATGGCCGGGGATTTATGCCGGATACGACCCCTCCGGGAAACGGTTTGCGAAACATGCGTGAACGCGCGGCCGAAGCAGGTTTCCGCTTAGACCTGATCAGTTCGGCAGGAGCGGGCACAAAAGTTATCGTGAGCGGAATAGTGTAATACTCACAAATGAGTATTGAAAATGAGTCGTATTTGCTGTTCTTTTAATGTCTGAACAATCGATAGTTTGAAAATCCGTATAGCGATAGTAGATGATAAACAGGTTAATCGGGTAACCATCCGGGAAAAACTTGCCGGCGAGGCAATGCTCGAAGTGGTGAGTGACTCGGCCAACGGGGATGATTTCCTGCTGTTAATGAAGTCGATGAGCCCCGACAAACGACCGCACGTGGTGCTGATGGATTTAGAGATGCCGGTTTTAAACGGTATTCAAACCATCGCGGTAGCTTCTGCTGCGTACCCGGAAGTGAAGTTTGTTGTGCTGACGGTGTTTGAGGATAATGATAAAATTTTTGATGCGATTAAAGCCGGGGCGCACGGGTATTTGCTAAAAGACGAAAGCGCCTCCAAAATTATTGACGCGATCAATCAGGTTGTGCAATTTGAAGGCATGCCATTGAGTCCGGTTATCGCCCGCAAGGTAATTGAGATGCTTAAACACGGAAGTGGTGAGCACCGCAGTGAATCCAGAACACCGGATACGGGAGTTGTACTGAGTGACCGCGAGCTTGATATATTGAAAGAACTCGCGACCGGAAAAAGTTACAAAGCGATTGGTGAAACGCTTTTTATTAGTCCGTTTACCGTTCGTAAACACGTTAGCAACATTTACACCAAGCTGCATGTCGACAGTCGGGTACAAGTGATTAATGTAGCGCAAAAGAATAAATGGGTGTAATCGCAGTCAAGTCCTTTCAACCCGCTGAAATTTCTGTTGACTGAACTGCTTCACTACCGCACAATCAATCCGGCATCAGGGTTCCATTTATCATATTCAATGTCTCGTGCTATGCGCACCGCTTCTTCTTTACCCTTGATTATTGATATGAGATATAAGGCTCCGTCCAGGCCTGCCGAAACGCCTGCTGTCGTGAGCAATTTACCATCGGAAACGAAACGTTTATTTTCAATCACTTTCGCATTTTGAGTGATTGACTGCAATTCTTCAATGGCGCTCCAGTGTGTGGTAACCGAATGGTTGTCAAGAATCCCTGCGCGTGACAAAAAAGCTGCCCCCGTACAAACCGACATGGTGTAAATAGTTTTTGTATGAATGCTTTTGATCCAGTCAATAACCTTTAAGTTTTCATAAACGGGCATAAGTCCTTCCATGTTTGCACCCGGAAAAACAATGATATCAGGCTGCGGGCAGTTTTCAATTGAATAGTTCGGAATGAATTGGATATTCTTGTTCATAGCAACAATCGTTTCAATACGCGGTGCCACGGTGAAAACTTCAAAATCCGTTGTATTGCTGAATACCTCCAGCGGTCCCGCAAAGTCCAGTAACTCAACACCCTGGTAAATGAACACGGCAACTTTATATGTTGTTTTTCCCGGAGACTGTCCTGTTGCCGGAAAAAAGGTGGCAGCGAAGAGCAAACCTGCTGCGAGCACCATCTGTAATCTGTATTTTCTTTTGTTCATAGTGATTGATTCTGTTTTATAGTATGGACTTGGAAGCAGGGGCAACTTTTGTCTCTTGAGGACCTCGTTGTGTGCTGGGTGACTTTGATTTTCGCTGGAAGAACTTCTTTTTTCGCCACCAAAGGGCAAAACCGGTGATGCTCAGAATTGCCGGTGCGAAACCAAAAAATGTCCACAGGATTTTTCCGGTTAAACCAAGAGCCCAGCCGGTATGCAGCAACGTAAAATTGATATTGTCAAACTTCTCAACCCCTGTGAAGTCGGCCCATTGCTTGTGATAACTTTCTTTTACGGTTCCGTCAGATTTAAATTCCACATATCCGTAATTATCTGCATCCAGGTAAAGTTTTTGTTTTGTCATGCCGTAAACACTTATCAGTTCGGACGTGTCGTGCACAATGCTGATTGAACTTGGAATCATTTCAGGAATAAGGGCTTTTGATTTCTCCACCAGCGAGTCGAGCGAGACTGCAATCTTCGGCACCACTACTTCGGCATGTTTAGGCGGCCAGTTTTCTTTCCACCACGAAGGAGTGAAAAGAGCATAATACATGTAAAAGCCCGATCCGAATATCAGCAAGTTAACGATCAGCGCCCAGGTACCGATTACGCGATGTAAATCGGAGGAGGCAGTTCGCCAATTCTTGAATTTTACTTTTACCCTGAACAGGAGAACTTTGAAAATAAATTTGCGGTAAAATATCAAGCCTGTAATTAAACTCAGTACAACCATTACCGACATTACACCCACGATTACTGCGCCACCGGTGCCCAGCCGCAACGATGCATGAAGGCTGTCGAGCCAAACGAGAATATTCCCGGTGAAGCTGCTGTCAGTCCGGAAAATAATTTCACCGGTATAAGGATTGACATAGTCGTTGTGAAATCGCCCGTTTTCAAAAAGGTTCATGGGCTGTTCTTCCATCCCGGTAATGGAGTACGCATTTTTAGGGTAGTTCGGATCATACGCAATGTTTATGAACATGGAATTCGGATACTCTTTTCTCGCAATCTGATAGAGCTGATCGTATGAAAGTTTCTTTTTCCCGAGCTTTTCTATCCGGATGTTATCACCGTACAGAAACTCATTGAGTTCACCATAGAAAACAATACTTGCTCCGCCAATAGAAATTAAACAATAGATTATTCCAAGTACCAGTCCCAGCCAGCTGTGTATTGTAAAGAGTTTTCGATTGATATTGGCTTTCGAGTTCATATCAGAAGACATAGTTTATACTTATTCTGAAATTTCTGGGCGTTCCGGGGTATACTAACCCGGTCACATAACCACCCGTTATGTATTTCACATCGGTGACGTTGTTGATGTTGAAATAGACCGTGGCTTTCTTGTACGAGTAGCTTAATCCGGCATCCAGATAAGTGAAAGCCGGTGTAACAAAGTCCTGATTGAACCACGATGCCACCCGGTTGCCTTCGTGATGTACGCCTGCATTAATACCCAGGCCTTCCAACGCGCGATCGATGAATTTATAGTTGACGAAGATTCCCCAAATGGTTCTCGGAACGTTAAGTTGCCGGTCGGTTTTTTTCCACGAACCATCAACTGCATCTCCGAAGTATTTGACGGTACCATACGAGTAGTTGGCCATAATTTGGATGTTGGGCGAAACATTTCCTTGTGCGTTGAGTTCGATGCCTTTGCTTCGCATACCTTCAACCGAGAGGTACCTGCGTCCGGTTGTATCGCTTGGGTCGGCTACCAGTACGTTGGTGTAATCAATCTGGTAAAGCGACACCCCGGTAAACAAACGGCTCTTAAAAAATTCACCTTTGTAACCAACTTCGTGTTGTTTTCCTTTCGTTGGCGGAAAGGGCCCGCCCCGATTTACTGCATTCAGCCATTGCGGTTCGAACGATTGGGAGTAACTGTAATAGAAGGCAATGTTCTTCCATGGATTAATAACGATGCCACCCCGCGGAATGAATGCATGGGCTGTTATGCTCTCACCATCAGAGTGAAAAACAGAATCGCTTGAATAATCGTGGTATGCATACTTCCAGTAAAACGAGTAGTGATCATACCGGATCGCAGCAGAAAGTTTAATGTATTTGTTGAGATCAACCTGCTCCTGCACGTATACCGCGTTGGTTACGTATTGGTAGTCATACTGTGGTAGATCAAACGTGTATTGATATTCTTTTGGCCTGTCAACGGAATAGTCGGGATTGTTTACGTTAAGGGGAGGTGCCGCGGTAGCCGTATAATGATATGAAGGCTGACGCTGGTAGTTGTAGTCAAAGCCCGTGAGCAATTGATGTTTGATTTTGCCGGTTTTAAACTTGATCAGCGCAAATAAATTTGTCTGGTAATTGTGCCAGGTGTAATCCCATTTTCCATACCAGCGGTGAATGGTGTCATTTACTACCGCAGGGTCTGCATAATCAGAACCGTGATTGGAAGCATAGCCTTCGTTGTACACGTACCGGTTTAGCCAGGTAAGCTTAACATTGTCCGTAAAATTATGGGATACTGAAAGTTCGCCAGAATGACCTTTGTCGAGCGTGTAGTCGTCCGGATCCTGTGCAGAAAATTTAACGTTCATATTTTTGAAGTCCCAGGTGGAATCGGCTTTCATTTTCAGCACCGTGCCATTATCGAAACCCGGAATTTGTTTGTGATAAAAGTAATTGTGTTCAAAAACCAGTTTCGTTTTTTGTGTGAACTGATAGGAAATGGATGATGCCAGTGTATAGAACTTTGTTTCCTGAAAATTGCGAAAACTGCCTGCATCACGCGCCCCGCCAACAATGCGGTAGCAAAGTTTCTTGTTCTTTGACAGCGGACCCGTTGCGTCGAAGTTGAGACTCAGATCATTCCAGCTGGCATACGTGGCGTTCACTTCATAACGCTCTTTATCGAGCGGCCTCTTGGTGTTCATATTCATTACACCTCCCGGACGTCCCGTACTATAAAGCACGGATGCGGGGCCGCGAAGAAAATCGATTGACTCAATGTTATACGTTGGTGTTTGAACATTGTATGGGAATAAGGCACCGTTTATTCCGTTGTACATAGTTGAGTTCCAGCTGGTGAACCCCCTGAACACAAATTCAGAAAACGGAGATACGCTTGATACGCCCACGGCATTTTTGACTGCTTCGTTCAGTGTTTTTACCTGCTGATCGCGGAGAATTTGCTGGGGAATAATCTGAATGGATTGCGGAGTTTCAATGAGTTTGGTTTCGGTTCGCATCCCGACAGACGAGACCGATTTTACATAGTTTTCACGCTCTCCGTGAATGACTACTTCGTTGAGCGCAGACGCGTCTTCAGAAAGATTAAATGCGGTTTCATAAGTCTGGCCGGCTTCAACCGTAACCTGCCGGCTTTGTGATTTAAATCCAACTCCGGAAGCAACGAGTGTATGCGTGCCGGCTGGAACTTTTTGCAACACAAAAATGCCTTTTCCGTTGGTGGCGCTGCCGATGGTTGTACCCTGAATCGATACGGTGATGCCCGGCAGTAGTTCACCCTGTTCGCTTTGAATTTTTCCTTTGATGGTTCCGGTTTGTGATTGAGCGGATAGCAGATTTACGGATAACAGTAATGCGGCAATGACTGACGTCAAAGTCTTTTTCATTTCTTGAAAGTTAATTTGAATGATAGGGGGATATGCTCACGCGGAAACCGCGGAGTTGCGGGCTAATGCATTAAGCATTTACCATTTCAGGAAATCAGTGAGGGAGGATGAAAGATGGAGACGTCAGGCGAAGGGTATTTAGCCATCCCGCAATCACGCCAACCGTGACTTGTCAGCGGGTAATAATCGGGACGAACGCTGAGCAAAGCTGAGGCAAAGAAAAGTTTAATCTCTTGCGATTGGAACACCGTTGAAGGCAACTGGGCATTCTGTTGCTGAGTGTCAACTTTTAAACTGGTTCCGGGATCGTATTTATGACCGCAAACAGCGATGGGTACTTCGGCCAACAGGCCCAAGGAAACTGCAATTTGATGCCTGCGTTCGTAAAGCTCGTCAAGAACTCCGAGCCGGCACGCACAGTGAAGAGCCATGCTCAGCAGCAGCGTATAGATGGTCAGATTCTTGATCATTTGCGAAATGTAGCGGATTCCCGGAAGTAAACCATTGACTTTTATCAAGTTGGGCACCCCTGTCAGGTTGCGTAAACTGCTCCTGTAAACCTACATACCCCAAAAATTGGTAGCTTCCGAACCTCTGCAACTTAATTCCAGTTTAAATATTTACTGAGTTCGGGCCGGGCGAGGAGGTTGGCAACCAATTGCTGTTCATGTTGCCTCGCCTGGTAGGGGTGATTCTGATACAGTGTTTCTTTCAGCGTCAGGGCCGATTCAATATCATCTTTTCGGAAATCCTGAACAACATCCTTCACCCGTTGCGTGTATCGGGTGTTAAACATGAGTTTTTCTTTGCTCACCAGTCCCTGATCAATCCACAACCGGGTTTTCTTGGGGCATCGGCATGCGTTAGCAGGATTAAGCAGTCCGCAGCGGTTATGAATAAATGCATGCAGGTCGGCCCGGGCCCGTGCCAGCCGCTGACGAAAATTATCGGGTGAGATGGCCAGCACGTCTGCACCGGCTGTATGCCCGATTTCAAATACATCACCCAGAATGTATACCAGCCGCTGTTCGCGGGTAAGGCACATCAGCATTCCGGTGGTGCACATCAATCGGGTTTCTTCAACCTCAGTCGGGTCAAGTCCCGTGGTAGCTTCCTCAGGCATGTTTTCAAGCGTTTCCGTGTTGCCGACAAACGAAGAGAAGTTCACGTACACATCTTCCATTTTTCTGCGCTTCATGTCGAGGAAATGATTGGCAACGATCCGGTAAAGCCAGGTGCGGAACGCGCTGTTTCCGTTAAACTGTGACAGGTGTGTAATAACCTTCACAAGCGCATCGTGGGTGATGTCTTCCGCATCGGTCGGATCGAGTACCAGCTTCAAGGCCACGTTATACACAAACGTGTAGTGACGCTGAATCAGTAGCTCCAGTGCTTGCTTGTTCCCGGCCACTGCTTTCGTGCAGAGCTGGCGGTCTTCCTCATTGGCTGAAACATCCCGGATATTCATGTCGGCAAAGGTATTGGATTACTTACTTCAATTTATCGATCAGCACGGGCGTATCAAAATAGGTGAGCGTTCCTGCAAGGCGTTGCGAAAAGAACTTTTCGGCTGCTTCTTTCGATTTCCAAAGCGTAACCGTGCCGTACTGACTATCGTGTTTTATTTCTGTGATGCGGAGAAGTCCGGGGGCATCGGTAAACGAAACCGGTTTGTCGAGTTGAAGCACCGACCAGTATTGACCACTGGTTTCGGATGGAGCAATTTCCTGCGAACGCACGATTTCGTAGTAGTCAACCCTTCCTTCCGCCCCGTACGTCTTGCGAACCCGCTCGAACCAGACGCGCGTAAACCACGCCTTTGCATCGGCTTCGTTTCGCCACAGGTAGATTCCGCCAAACGTTTCCCGAGTTTTACTCAGATGATAATTTTTTTGAAGCAACCCCGCAATGGCAGCGTATTGGGGAATCGATTCTTTGAATTTCTTTACAATCAGTGTGCGCCGCGCATACCAGGGTTTTTTGACATACGTGATGGTAACAACCGAAGCGGTATCGGATGGTGTTGTGCGATCATGAGGGGAGACATCATCAGACGCGGACTGCAGGGCTGTGCCTGTCAGCACCAGGAGGAGAGAGGCTACCGCTGCTGCGGAATAGAGTAAGGGATTTAGCATAAACCGTTTTTCCATTAGACGGCCGGTTGTGCGGGGTGTGACAAAACTAATTTCGGAAATTTTGTGCGTGATCCCGGATCACCAAAGCGGAGCGAGGTTAGCGGTTAGGGTTATTTGGTGTATTCCGACTTCTTTCAGGCTGCCGGGATCGGGGTAGTTTCTGCCGTAGGTTAAGGAGATCGCGCCCAATGCCGAGATGCCGATGCGCGGTGTAACGAACAGCTGCGATTTTGATCCGTTACTGAGGTACTTCAATTCAAGACCACCCATCCACATTACCCAGGTAGTCTCAGCCCCGACCTTTGCGCCATACAGGTAGTTAGTTTGGTTGTCGTGCAATGTTTTGCTCAGTTGACCGGAGGCATAAAAACAGATTGAGCCCATGTCCATACTCATATCGAGGTAGGAATAACCAACTTCCACAAACAGGCTTTTCTCGAATCCGGCTCCAAGCCTAAGGCTGTGAAATTTATCGGGTGCAGTTTTAACGCTGTCGGTTTGGCTAAAGACGGCCAGCGAAACGGTCAGGAAAGCGGTGGTGAATAAAATCCGTTGCATGTTTTTGCGTTTCGTGACGTGTACTACATCGGATAAATCCGCATGACGAAGGTAAGCTGGTGTTTGCTAACCTGCCCCATGAAGCTTGTATCATTCGGGTAATTTCTTCCGTACATCAGTGACCAAATGCCCTCGAAGGTGAGGCCCGCGTGCGGGGTGTAAAACAACTGCGACTCGTATCCGGTGGTTAAGTACTTTACTTCAAAGCCGCCAATAAATGCCCCGAGCACAGCCTCTGCACCTGCGTTCGGTCCGAACATGAAATCGAACCGCGCATCGTCTACGGTTTTATTGACTTGTCCGGATGCGTAGAAGGAAAAGATAATCGTTTCATCGCGATTTGACAGAGAATAGATATACCCCAATTCAGCAAACACGCTTCGTTCAATGCCCAGCCCCAACCGGATATCGCTGCTGTCATGAAACTTCCGTGTTGTCTTTACGCTATCGGCCTGGCCGAAGGTAGCTTCGCTGGCAAGCAAGAGTAATAGTATTGTTACAACGTATCCTGTTCTCATGGGCATTACCGAATCAAAAAAATCAAGTAAATCAGTTACGAACCGTCAAAATACACACTTTCTGTCTCAGGAAGACGCCTCTTTATTTTGGAAGGTTGCATCACCTGCAATTTATTTTACCGCTGGAATCGATCGAATTCTTTTGTTATTATCTATACGACAATTAGTTCAACGGTGTCAAGTCCCATATTTACATCAAATCGATTCAACGAATTGAAAAGATGCTATTTAATCTTTTCAAACTTACCGGACTCAGAAATTTTATAAGTTTCAAATTCTGTAGTTAGTATTCCGGAATTTTCAATTCTTTGTCCGGCACTGTCTAACGAGTAACTCCAGACACTATCAATAAGTTGGATTGTTAATTTGTCTGAAATCCGAGCGATTTCTTTCGTCCGTTTCTCTGTGTCGTTGCTGGAAATGTCACCCAATAAATATATTTCGTCAATTTGAACACCATTTTTATCAAATGTGATAACTACTGGCGATCCGGTTTCGTCCGTTGATGAGAAAACAATTACTTTATAATTGCTATGGGAGGCAAGTTTTGCAACAGGATGATCAGTCGGGTTGTCGCCCTTTCCGATTCCATATTTTTCAATTTGCTTCCATCGGATGCTATCCCAGATATTCCACGTTAGTGTAATAGGTAGCTTCAATGGTTGTAACGTGTCGTAGACACTCGTAAAGGTTTTGTCTCCGGTAGTAGTCGCAACGGAAAAATTCTGATCAATCTTCTTTTCGGAGCAGCCAATTGCAGTAAAGATCAACACCAGCAAAAAGGAAATGCCGCCCGCTAGCACAGTTTCAGTATCGTTTTGTTTTTTCACCTTTAATTTCGTTCGTGTTTTTGGTTTCTTTCAGCAAATAGCAAGATAGCCAGAATCTACCGATTCATCCACGCTACGATATCAGCCTGCGTTTTCAAATCGGCAAAGAGAATCCTCCGCAGCTGACCTTCCAGAATTTCACGCGAGGTGGTTTTTGGTTCAAGGCTGGTTCGGGATGTGCAGGTTTTCAAATCCGCGATAATTTTTATTTGGCCCGCTTTACTGTATACACCAAATTCATCCTTGCTGAACCATTTGAAATTTTTCACCAATCCTCCGTAAAACATCTCGTTTTGAAATGATTCGAAAAGCGGGATGGTTGTTAGCTTCTTGCCGGTTGTATGGTAAATGCTCGCGCTAATGACTGTTTTTTCTTCATTCTTTTCAATCATCAAGGCTGCTTTCAGCCTTCTGTCAGGCGAGAATTTTGGCCTACTTTCCGTTTTAAAGATATAATTGGCATCCAGCACGCGCTGATATGCCCGGTTGAAAACTGTTTTATCCCACCCGAATTCCCCGGCACAGCGTATGGCAAAGGAGTGAATCATATCAAGGATCATTCTTTTTTGATCGTCAGCAGATGCATTCCAGAAAGCCGTCTTGTCGAAAGAAACATCTCCGATTACAATGCTGCCAGAGTAGTGAGTTTGGTTGATTGCTTCGCCCGGATTTTTCAGCATGATGGATATCCGGGTTGTTTTCGGAGGTTTGTAGCTTTCTAAAAAATGCACGTATAAATCTGAAACAACATTTTGCCGCACGGTGAATCGCTTGCTCTGGTCACCTGCGTCATCGAAATAATAGAGTGTGATATCGTGAAGCTTGTGGCTCATTAATGCACGCCCACCCCATCAAACAGTAACTCAGTGATCGCTGTGTCCTGATACTTTGTGCCAGGGTAAACTTCAACTATCTCAAACCGTAAGGTCATTACATGCTGTTGTGGTAGCATGAGTTTGCCTATCGCTACCGTCTGAAATTCGTAAGAGTCAAGTAACTCCAGGTGTGCAAATGGTTTATTGTCTACATACAATTTGAGCTTTTTCACCCGGAGTTTTCTTGCCAAATCTTCTTACTTTTTTTATAGCCGTTCGCGATAATAATTTTTGTGATGCCAAGTTCGTGATGTTCCTTGATTGTGGTCATGTCGAACGAATACTCCAGGTATTCTCCAACTCCATAGTCAGGGTTCCCGTCCACCCAGGCAGTAGTAATGTTGAAATCGTGTGCCAATTCGGCTGCATATCGAATGTTTTTCTGTGCAGACAGAGTAGAGGACGCGTTAAAGCCACTGACAAAACCACCACAATACCAACTGCAACCCGGCAGAACCTCCAGTGGTCCATCATCGATCGATCTGATAAAATCTTCGTCTTTCGCCTGAACGGCTTTTAACGTTGGAATTTCTTCAACGTCCCTTAGAAAAAGCAGTATAAAGAGTGATAGAATCATTTCAAGGCAAGATAACAAATCCGATAAAATGTTATCTACTCTTATCAGAGAGACGTTATAATAAGCCGGGTGAATAATTACTTCTTCAACTCCGCCTTAACAGCCGTTTCTTTCTCAGTCGGACGCTTGACATCGTTATCGAACAGCATCCTCACAGAAGGCGTGTAGGTATCGTCATACTGGCCGCTTTTCATGCTCCATAAAAAAACTCCCAGGAAAATCAGCGCAATGGTTAAGCTGATCGATATCAATAAGGCGATAATGCTCATAGCGGCTGCTTAGTAAATGGTGCGTTCAAACTCATACGAATGGAAGCGATCGAAGGCTGCCCGCTCCAGCGCCTCGCGGTGACTCGGGTGCGCAATTTCAATCAATGCCTTGGCGCGTTGCTTCATGTTTTGACCGTACAGGTACGCAATGCCATACTCGGTAACAATGTAGTGTGCATGTGCGCGGGTAGTCACCACGCCGGCACCCGGCTTCAGCATGGCCGAAATCCGCGATACGTTTTTTGCCGTGGTTGAAGGCAACGCGATAATGGGTTTACCGCCTTCCGACAATGACGCTCCGCGAACGAAGTCCATCTGGCCACCAACGCCCGAGAAATGGTAGGTACCGATGGAGTCGGAACACACCTGACCGGTGATGTCAACTTCAATGGCGCTGTTGATGGCGGTTACTTTGGGGTTCTGCCGGATCACAGCTGTGTCGTTTGTATAATCAATGCCCAGCATGGCAATGGACGGATTGTCGTCAACAAAGTCGTACAATTTGCGGCTGCCGAGCATGAATGACGAAACGGTCTTGCCGCGGTGCTTGCGCTTGAACTTGTTGTTGATCACACCACTTTCGATCAGCGGAATGATGCCATCGGAGAACATTTCGGTATGCATGCCCAGGTCTTTGTGGTTGCTTAAACTTGCCAGAACAGCATCGGGGATAGAACCGATACCGGTTTGAAGCGTAGCACCATCTTCTACCAGCGAGGCACAATATTCACCGATGCGCATGGAGATTTCGGAAAGGGTGCCGTTGGCGGCTACTTCCGGAAGTTCCTGCTCGAAGTAAACTGCAGAATGAAATGCGCTGATGTGCACCATGCTGTCGCCATGTGTGCGTGGCATGCGCGGGTTCACCTGTGCAATCACATGTTTGGCAACTTTGATGGCAGTCGCGACCACGTCAACGGATACACCCAGCGAGCAGTATCCATGTCTGTCGGGAGGCGATACCTGGATCAGCGCCACATCCAGTGGCAATACGTTTCTTTTAAACAGGTTTGGAATTTCGCTCAGGAAAACCGGGATGTAATCACCGCGGCCATCGTTTACCATGTCGCGCACATTGGCCGACACAAACAAACTGTTCAGCTTGAAGCTGGCTTTGTATTTCGGGTCGTTGAACGGAGCTTCACCTTGCTGGCTGATGCTCACAATCTCCACATCGTATAGTTCATCGGCACGTTCCACGAGCTTGCGCAGCAGGTGGTGGGGTGTCGCAGCGCCTCCATGAACGAACACGCGATCGCGTGATTTAACAAACTTCAGCGCATTTTCTCCGGTAACATATTTTGTAATATTCATAAAAGGGGATTCTAAGAGTGTCAGTTAATATCGTTGAATTTTTGGTTGGCTACCCATTTCACCGCCAGCGTAGAGAATGAAACCACGCTGATGCTGCTGATCGGCATCAGGATAGCTGCCACGAGCGGTGTTAAGTGGCCGCTCACAGCAAAACTTAGCGCAATGGCATTATAAAAGAATGAAATAGCAAAGCCTGATTTTAAAATCGTTGAGGATGCCCGCGTGAGTTCCAGCATTTTGTCGAGCTTGGTGATTTCACTTCCGTGCAGTATGCCATCGCATGCCGGTGTGAATACTCCGGTGTCGTCGGTTACGGCAATGCCAACATCCGCCTGCTTCAGCGCACCGGCATCGTTCAGTCCGTCACCTACCATCATTACCGTATTGCCGCTGGTCTGTAGTTCGTGAATGTAGGCAAGCTTGTCGTGTGGACTTTGGTTAAACCGCAAGGTTGTATGGGAACCGAAGATGTGGGTCATCGGTTGCTTTTCAGTTTCGTGGTCGCCCGAGAGCAGGGCCTTGCATTTGTTTCCGAGCCGCTGAATCATGTCGGAAATATTTCTGCGAATCATCGTGCGGATCATGAAATACCCTTTCACTTCGTCATCGATGGATACAAATACATAAGATGCGGACTGATCGAGTTTTTCGTGAAAGCCTGTGAATGCGGCAGAGCCGATCTTGTACACTTTACCCTGAAGGTGTGCCTGAATTCCCTTGCCGGGAAGTTCGCGGAAATCGTCAACCGACCCGGTTGCGCTTTTGCGGATGTATTCGTGTACGAACTTGCTGAGCGGGTGTGTAGAAAAGCCGGTGAGCAGTTTTACTTTGGCGAGCTCGTGTTCATCGAGTTCTCCTACCAGGTCAACTTCAGGATCCTGACCATGCGTAACGGTGCCGGTTTTGTCGAACACCACTGCATTGATTGTACCCATTCGCTCCACCACATCGGCATTCTTTAAATACAGTTGTCGCTTGCCGAGTTCACGCAATACGCTTCCCAGGGTAAAGGGGGCTGCGAGGGCCAGCGCACACGGGCACGCCACCATTAACACCGAAGTGATTACCAGCCACATCGATGCGGGTTCGGTCATGTACCAGTACACTGCCGTTACAGCTGCAACGGCCATAATAACCCATGTAAAGTTGCGGGCTGCGCGGTCGATTATCTTTTTGTATTTGCTTTCGTTTACTTTTTTGAAGGCATCACTGTTCCATAAACTGGTCAGTTGACTTTGTGATGTGCTCTTTTCAACTGCCAGGCTTACGGCCGTGCCGATCAGGCGGCCACCCGCGAATACCTTATCACCGCTTTTTGCTTTCACCGGCTTGGCTTCACCGGTAACAAAGCTGTAGTCGATGTAAGCCGAGGCATCGAGTAAGATACTGTCGGCAGGAATAAGTTCGAGATTGCGAATGCGGATGGTGTCGCCTTTTTTAAGGTGGTAGATGACCACCGGTTTCCAGTCGCCCTCTTGATCGAGGCGGTTCACTGCGAGCGGGAAATAGGAGGTGAAGTCACGGTCGAACGCCAGGCTTTCGTATGTTTTGCTCTGGAACCAACGGCCAATTAACAAAAAGAAAACAAGTCCGGTAAATGAATCAAGATATCCCGGTCCTGTTGCGGTGGCAATATCGTAGGTGCTTCTGAAAAACAAAGCCAGCAATCCTGCTGCGATGGGTACATCAATGTTGATTTGTTTTTGCTGAAAGCTGCGCACGGCTGCCCGCAGGTAGTCGATGCCGCTGTAAAACAGCACGGGTACCGAGAGTGCTACGTTCAGCCAGGAAAAGATGCGCGTAAGTGTGTGATCGGCCTGATCAATACCCAGGTATTCCGGGAATGAAAACAGCATCACGTTTCCGAAGGCAAATCCGGCTATCGCCAGTTTCAGAATGAGTGACCGATCAGTGCGCGGTTTTTCTTTTTTCTCCTGTTCGAGCGTGATGCGTGGCGCATACCCAACCGAGGCGAGCAGGCCGGCAACAGTTCCCAAACTGATCTTTGCAGGATTGAAGTCTACGTGAACTGTCTTCTTCACAAAGTTCACTTTCGAATCAACTACACCGGGGTGAAGTTTCGTGAGATTTTCGAGCAGCCAGATGCAAGATACGCAGTGTACGGAAGGCACAAAGAAATCCGCGGAAGCGAAAGAAGGGGAGTTGAATGTAAGAAGCTTAGCGGTGATTTCCGGTTCGTCCAGATACGCGTAGGAGGTATCGGTAATTGCAAGAGTTTTTGTTCCGGGGGCCGCGTTCAGGTCATAGTACTCGCACAGGTTGTTGCTGTCCAGGATTTCATACACCGTTTCGCACCCCTTGCAGCAAAACGGCTTATCGTTATTCCAGTGAATTTCTTCACATGTAGCTCCGCAATGAAAACACGTGGTTTCAGCAACAACGTCTGTACGAGTCATTTTCTTTTTAGGGTTACGCAGTTACGGGTTCAGGTTTCATCACATACGACCACACCAGTTTTTCGGTATGGTTGACCAGCGATTCGGTCAGGCTGCCATAGAACATGTGGGCAATTCCTTTCCGGCCGTGGGTGCCCATGGCGATCAGGCTGGCGTCCATGTTTTTGGCAAAGTCGATAATGCCTTCTTCCGCACTCAGGTGGTTGTACGTGTTGATGGTGTAGTTCTTAAACTGGAAGCGTTTTACAAACTGTTCAAGCCGCTTTTTGGTTTCGGTATCGGTAGTGAAGTTCAGCGGGGTGTTTACCCACAGGATGTGAAGGTGCGCTCCGAAAAAGTGCTGGAGTTCTTTCACTTTCATCACAAGGTCTTCCTGATGTTCAGTTTCCAGTGTATTGGGGAATACGATGTTTTTGATCGGTCCCTTAAAGGTGTCTTTCACCACCAGCACGGGCACGGCTGAATGGCGGACAATTTTTTCTGCGTTCGATCCGATGAAAAGTTCTCGTACACCGCTCGCTCCGTGCGAACCCATGATGAGCATGTCAATCTGCTGGTCCTGGCAGTAGCGGACAATCATATCGGAAACCTTTCCGAACAGAACTTCGCTTACCACCTTCACCTTGTCTTTGTTGTAGGTTTTTTCAACGATGTCGAATTCCTTGTCGGCTTTTTCCTTCAGTTCATCCATCAAATCCTGCTCAAATGAGAGCACGGGCATCAGAACGGAATCGTGCAACACCGGCAGCTCTACTACGTGCAGCAGGTGCACGGTGCTGTTCGGTGACTTGGCGGCAATGTCGAGCGCAAACTGAAAAGCGTTCAGCGCTTGGTGCGAAAAATCGCAGGGGACTAACAGCTTTTTCATATCCTTTTGTTTAGTGACCAAAAATAGGTCGCAGACCCCGGGCAGCACTTGATGACAATCACAGCCGGGACTGATTTTTATCATCTGGCCGGAATGACCCGGGTCATGTGATTACGGGCAGGACGGGGATAGTTTTGATTAAAATTTTAGCATGAAAAAAATTGGCCGCACCCCGAAATTCAGCCAAGCATGGATTGCAATTAGCGTTACCTGTGCCGATGAATCTCCCGGGGGGCATAACTCTTATTTCCGCTTAACACCCCTTATGTTATGCAACTCAGTAAAAAATTCGCCTACATCACCATTCCTGCGGTCTACCTGATCGCGGGATTATTGTGGATTACGTTTAGTGATGCCGCATTGTTTAGTATCAGTTCGTTGCCGGGCTGGGCGCATAGTCATTTCCAGCAACTGGCTACCTACAAAGGTTTCTTTTATGTAGCGGTCACATCCCTGTTGCTGGCCGTGCTCATCAAACGTGCATTCCGTTCCATCGTGGCCGTCAAAAACGATTTCAAACGCCTGTTCGCAGAGAATCCGAACCCGATGTGGATTTATGACCAGAAGACGTTGAAGTTTCTGCTGGTTAACGATGCCGCCTGTAAAGCCTACGGATACGCGCGCGAAGAATTTTACCGGATGAACCTTTTTGCCATTCGCCCGGCAGACGAGTACGACCGCCTGAAAGAGATCGTTACAAAACACCAGCCGGGATTATTGACAACCGAAAAGTGGCTGCATAAAGGAAAAGACGGAGTGCCGTTTTATGTGAACATTTTTGCAAACGACACCACCTACGCGAACAAGCCCTGCCGGATGGTAACGGCTATCAACATCAACCGGGAGATGCGCGCGGAAATCGAACGGGAAAATATGCGGCATGCCCTCAACAGCGCTGCGCTGGTGAGCGTTACGGACCTGAATGGTACGATTGTGCAGGCCAATGAAAAATTTTGTGAGGTATCGGGTTATGCCGAAAGCGAACTGGTCGGACAGAACCATAGTGTCGTTAATTCCGGTTATCATCCATCCGAGTTCTGGAAAGAAATGTGGCGCACGATCGGGAAAGGAAAAACCTGGCGTGCCGATATTCGCAATAAGCGTAAAGACGGTACTTTTTACTGGGTAGACACCTTCATTAACCCGGTTTACAACTCGGAACGGAAGATATACATGTTCATGTCGGTGCGATACCTGATTACCGAACGTAAACAGTTGGAGTACGAGCAAAACATTTTACTGAAAGATCTGTCGCACTATGCATTCCAGACGTCACATGAACTGCGCGGCCCGGTAGCCCGGCTGCTGGGATTGTCGTCTTTGTTCAGCGAATATCCCGAGAAGGAATTTCTGGTCGACAAGATTCGCGACTCTGCGCTGGAGATCGACTCGGTGATCGTTAAGATGAATGAAGCGCTCGATCGTAACGCTTATCCCATGCTGAAAAAGTATGAAGAACGTAACGGTAATCTGAGAATCACGAAGAAAGCCAGTTAAGGGCTAAGGTCATGAAAATCAGGCCGGATAATGATCTTTATCAGCATACCGGTTTATGCAGCATGCGATATTCAAAATAAAAATCTTTTATGCGAATTCTTTTCATCATCATCATTTTTATTCACGGAGTGTTGCATATGCCCGGGTTTATCAAGGCATTCGGGATGGCTGAATTGCCACAACTCCCGCATCCGATTTCACGGGTTCATGGAATTTTTTGGGCGATTGCATCTGTCTTGTTTATCGCGTCAGCCATGCTTTTCCTGAATTACAATAAATGGTGGTGGTTGATTTCAGTGTTGGCACTGATTGTCTCACAATACCTGATCATCAGCGATTGGGAAGATGCAGCACTCGGCACCGCGTTGAACATCATCATTCTTGTGATCACCATTGTGGGGTACGGTGTGTGGAGTTTCAGCAATCATTATCACAGCGAAGTGGAACTGCTGCGGAAGCAGGGTAAAAAAGAAAATGTTACAGCGTTACAGCAAGCTGACCTTGAACACTTACCACAGGCGGTACGAAGTTATGTTCTCAATTCCGGTGCAATGGTGCAACCCCGCGTGAAGAACTTCAGGGTTGAGCTGACAGGCGCGATCCGAAGCAAAGGTGGCGAGTGGATGCCGTTTACGTCTACGCAGTACAACTTTATGAACGCATCATCGCGTTTGTTTTTTATGAATGCCCGCAAGAACCGCATTCCGGTGGCGGGCTTTCATTGTTTGAAAGATGGCGTGGCGTTCATGGACATCCGGTTGCTCTCGCTCTTTCGTGTTCAATACGCTTCCGGCCCGGTCATGAATAAGTCGGAGACAGTGACATTTTTTAACGATATGTGCTGCATGGCTCCGGCTACACTGATTGACCCGCGCATTACCTGGCGGGATGAGGGTAATGGAAAAATAAACGCTACCTTCACCAACGGGGATATTTCAGTTTCTGCCGACCTGTTTTTTAACGATCGGTTTGAACTGGTAAACTTTGTATCGCACGACCGGTCTGCGTTACTCGACAACGGTCAGTTTCAGCAATTGCCCTGGTCAACTCCCCTCAGTCAGTATGACGACCGCCTCGGATATCATTTGCCGCGGTATGCGGAAGCAGTTTATCAATACGAAGACGGAAATTTTGTGTATGGCAAATTTCACATTGACAAGATCGCCTACAACGTATGAAACCCATCAGTGCAAACTCACCCGAACTCCGCAGCTTTGTCAAGTACACCGCGTTATTCCTGTTGCTGCTCAATGGCATCGGGGCTTTCATTGGCAGTATACCCATGATGCTTGACCCCGGCGGAACAACAAGTAACATTCCGTTACGGTATCTCGAACACAGTCCGTTTTCAGATTTTCTCATTCCGGGTATCGTGTTGTTTGTGTGCAACGGGTTGTTCAGCACGATCGCGTTTCTTGCGCTAACCTTCAACGCGCGATTCCATGGTCCGCTGGTGATGTTTCAGGGAATTGTACTGACAGGCTGGATTATCGTACAGATTATGATGTTACGGGAGTTGAATTTTCTTCAGATTTCGTTTGGGTTGATCGGCCTGGTACTGATTGTATTGGGTAAATACCTTTCTCGCTTTAAATAGTTGTCATGAATGTTTCGGTAAAGTTTTTAGGCGCGGCCCGGTCTGTAACTGGTTCACGGTATCTGGTTACTGTGGGCAAGTTTAGAATGCTGTTCGACTGCGGTCTATTCCAGGGATTGAAGGAACTGCGGCTGCGCAACTGGGATGAATTTCCGGTTGATCCGGCCACGCTGGATGCAGTCGTAATCAGCCATGCGCATATCGACCATTCGGGCTATTTGCCAAAACTCATGAAAGAAGGTTTTGCGGGCAAGATTTATTGCACACCGCCTACGGCCGAACTAATGAAAATCATGCTGCTCGACTCAGCCAAGCTGCAGGAGGAGGAAGCTGCTTTCGCGCGGAGAAAAGGATACTCGCGCCACAGTAATCCACAGCCGCTGTACACAAGTGCAGATGCTGAGCTGGTTTTTCCGCTTATTCATACCGTTGACTATGAAGAGCTGGTAACTATTCATCCGGCTGTTTCCATTTGCTATCACGATGCCGGCCACCTGTTGGGTTCTGCCATCACGGAAGTTTTTATCAAGGGCGATTCGCAGACGAAGAAAATTGTTTTCTCGGGCGACCTCGGCCGACAAAACGATGCAATGCTGCATCCGCCCAAGCGCATCAAAGAAGCTGATGTATTGTTTATCGAGTCGACTTACGGAGTGAAAGATAATCCGGCAGTTGATCCGATGACTGACCTGGAACGGATTGTAAAATCGGTTTGTGAACGAAACGGTGTGTTGCTGATACCGGCATTCGCTGTCGGGCGGACGCAAACATTACTGTATTACTTTCATCAACTCATGGATGCAGGCCGTATTCCGGATATCCCGGTATACATCGACAGTCCGATGGCGATCTCTACTACATACCTGTATTATCGTTTCCCGGATTATCATAAAGTTGATTTCAGTAACTCGTTGTTTGCGCGTCAACTTGAAACCAATATGCTGGTATTTGTGAAAAATGAGCTTCACTCGAAGAGCCTGAACGAAATCAAGAGTAATGCGATCATCATATCCTCCAGCGGCATGATGACGGGCGGGCGGATATTACACCATTTGTATCACCGCTTGCGGAATCCTGAAGATACACTGCTGGTTGCTGGCTACCAGGCCGAGGGCACCCGCGGACGGGATCTGGTAGATAAGAAGCCAACGATCCGCATTTTCGGGGAAGAGGTTCCGGTAAAATGCCATGTGGAGAATATGACCTCCCTCTCCGGTCATGCCGACAGGACGGAGCTGTTCGCGTGGATGAAAGGTTTTGAAACGCGGCCCAAGCAGGTTTTTACGGTGCATGGGGAAGCACCCGGTGTTGATCAATACGCGCAGTCCATTCGCGATCAGTTGAACTGGAATGTGGTCGTGCCGGAGTACCTGGAGTCGTTTTCACTGTTTGAAGGAATTTAAGATGAGCACCTACACACAATCGGTTGTCCGCAAAATGAAAGCAGGAAAAATTACGTTCCTGCAAGGCCTTCAGATCGTGGTGTATGGTTCGGCGATTTTATACGTGGGCAAAAGCCTGTTCGTTCCGTTAAGCTTTGCGCTGCTCATCAGTTTTGTATTGTATCCCGTTTGTCACTGGCTGGAACAAAAAGGATTTGGACGGATGCCTGCGATTATCGTTTCGATTACCGGATTGATGATCGTTGCACTGTTACTGGTATTCCTGCTGGTGAATCAATTCTTCGGATTTGTGGAGGAGTGGCCGCTGATTCGCGAAAAGCTTGCGCAGGCAATGACCAGTTTCCAGATTTTTCTGGATACTGATTGGGGGTTCTCGATGGCCGCACAACAGCGGCTGATTACGTCTATCACCGATCAATCGGGCGGAACCCTGATGCAGGTGCTCCGGCATGTGTTCAGCGCTTCGGCCTTCTCATTGGTCATGCTGATTCTTGTTCCTGTTTATGCAGTGCTGATTTTGTACTATCGTAAGATGTGGCTGCTGGTGCTGACGCGGATTTTCTCATCGGAGCGAAAGGAGAGTCTTCATAAAATGATTACGCTTACAATTCAGTCGTACTACAGTTTTATTAAAGGGATGGCGATTGTCTACCTGATTGTGGGTGTTCTCAACAGCCTCGGGTTGTTGTTGCTGGGGGTTCCGCACGCCATTCTGTTTGGATTTATCGTTGCCGTGTTAACGTTTATTCCCTACGTGGGGATCATCATTGGTTCCCTGTTGCCGATCGCCATGGCATGGATCACGTTTGATTCGATATGGTATCCGCTGGGCGTGGTGATCATTTTTGCGATTGTTCAGTACCTCGAGGCCAATATTATCTTTCCGCTTGCGGTAAGCCGGAAACTCAATGTGAATACGCTGGTAATGCTGCTGGCCATTTTTGCCGGAGGAATACTCTGGGGTATGGCGGGGATGATCTTGTTTGTTCCGTTTGTGGGCATTGCGCGACTCATTGCCGACCATAACCCGAAGTGGAAAACCTGGTCGCTCATGCTGGGGACAAACGCTGAGGGAAAATAACGATTCCGGCTTGCGTTGATGAAGGTCAGATTACGGGCTGACCATTATCATGCCTTTTCATCGGTTACGGAAGTAGTTTCAATAAACAAAATGATCGAAACATGAGAACGCTCGTAATTGAAACCGACCACCTGCTTGAAGCAAACCTCGAATGGCTGCACAGCCAGACGCTGGAATGGATGCGGGAAACAGATTTTTGGAAAGATGAAGCTGTATTTTTTTATAACCTGCTCCGCAGGAAAGATGTGAACCGGGCTTTTCCGGCCCGCGAACTTGCTGACCTGGAAAACGAATTGCTTTGCATTTCCGGACAAGACATTACCGACCTGAAGTTATCGCTGCGCCAGCACGAAGAACTGTTGAAGCTGCTGCTGTTGCGTGCTCCCGGTGAACTGGAAATCGAATACCGCCAGCGCCATCGTGAAATCATGGTCGACATGGCCAGTCTTGAGAAACGTATCCGTGAATACAAGAAACAGGTATTTGACTACGTAAAACAGGTATGATTAAAAACCTCGACCATGCTGATTCGGTTGTCAAGCTAACACTTGCCATATCCGTCTTGCTGTGCTACGGGTTCGGTATCATTGCCGGACCTTTTGCACATGCGCTGGGTTTTCTTTCCGGTGTCGTGGTGTTGATTTTTGTTGTCAAGTTAATCCGGTCGAAGGGCAAGCAGGGCTCCTGACGCTTCTTTCGCAAACGCTTACTCGCCCCAAACTTTAATGGCAATCGCCAGCAGAATAAGCGTCAGAAGGATGATAAACAAAACGTGGCTTTTATACTTTTTCATGCGGATAATTTTCTGTGTGATTAAACGTCTGCCGTTTTATTTTTTACGCTGCGGAAACGAGTCGAACATTTTTCGTACGGCAGCATG
Organism: Cyclobacteriaceae bacterium; assembly: GCA_016786495.1. Lineage (GTDB taxonomy): Bacteria > Bacteroidota > Bacteroidia > Cytophagales > Cyclobacteriaceae > UBA2336. The sequence goes on along the minus strand of JAEUUJ010000022.1, from coordinate 20,119 downwards.
AACCCGTGCCGTAATTTCTTTTGGAGACGTAAGGCCATCCACATCCGACACGGCCCACCCGCGCCAGATCAACTGGTTGATCCGGGTATCGGTAATGTCGATAATCAGCGTGCCTTGCGTATAGTGATACACGTTTTGTTGGGTCCGCATCCAGTAGGGTCCGTATACATAGCCGAAGGGCTCCGTGGCCACCATCGTTTTGTCTTCTACCACAAGGTGATATTGAATCAACAGGTTGGGATTTTCGTTCGTGAGTTGATAACCCTTTTTGGAGAGTTGACGCATGACCGCTTCCTTAATTCGCCTGTCATTCATTTCGGTGTAGTAGGCCGGATTCCGTACAACGGAAGAATCAACATGCGCCCAGTCGAACGTGGCGTACGTCCATAAGTCGTAGTCGGGATCGCAGTCAGTTTGTACGCGTAACGAAGGCCCGCAACTGGCCAGCCAAACCACACTCATCAAAAACAACATCGTTCGCATAATTCAGAAGATTTCCTGGATGTGGTATCTATTCTTGCCAAACGCAAACGTGTCGCCTGCATGTTTTCCTTTCATCGCCAGAAAAAGCTGGCTGTGCGTTGAAAGCCCGGTAAACGTTTTTTCGTCAACCGTGACCTGCCCGACACTGACCGAAATGAAAAACATTCCATTATCCGTAACCACTACGGCCCCCGATTCGGGTGTTGAATGCAGTACTTCGGAAAGTGCTTTTAAGTATTGAAGTACCTGCATATCTGAATTGGCAAACGTGAGCGATTCGTTCAAGGCGTTGATTTCATCGGCCTGCTGGGCATTATGTGCCAGTTCGGTGGTGTCGTATTCTTCTTCGTTGCCGAGCCCTTCGTGGGCGAGTATGCTCTTGATGCGGTTGTTGAAATCGTTCAACTGATGCTGTTGTTTCTCCATACAAGCATTCAGAATGCGGCTGCGGAGAATGCTGTAGTTTTTCGTTTTCATGCATCGAAGTTGGATTACCTGGGACTCTGAATGCTAACACATTGCTCAACCGGTAGGCTGATTTTTATCACCCCGCCCTATGAATTTTCCATCGGAAATATGTACAAAGGGCATCTGGCGGTGCCCGCCAGATGTTTGATAGCGCTGCGGTGGAAGATTCGTTTTATCCAGCTGTCGTGCGTCACGCACATGGCCAGCAGATCGGGGTGGTTATGCTTCACGTAGTGGCTGATCGCATCCGGCACCTCCCGGGCATGCGTGGTGTGAAAATTCAGGTGTCGGGTTTGATCGGAATTGAATTTTCGTTGCAATTGCAGGAGTTCAGCTTCGGCTTCGTCACTGATCGACTCTTCCATAACCTGTAATATGGTGAGCTCGCTCTGGTATTTACGCACCAGCCACAGCAATGGTTCGTACGGTAATATCAGCGTGCGCCAGTAGTCGAACGCAAAGGTTATTTTTTGGAAACCCTGATAGGTTACACCTTCGGGAATGAGCAAAACAGGCAATGTGCTGGCGCGGATGATGGGGTAGGCATGACCGCCTGATAACAGTGCGAGCAGATCGTTTGGCCCGCCCGTACCCACGACCAGCAGGTCGTATGTTGTTTCACACTCTTGAATGGCATGGCTGAGTTGCTGATAGGAGATCCGGATGTCGGAGTCGCATGAAATTTTAAAGGTGCGGCTTACCTGTAAACTCTGGAGTTCCAGTTCGTCACGGATCAGCGCAAGCGAGGGTTTCAGATTTACATCGAGCACATCAAAGATTGATCCGATGTGCAGGAGGGTCATCGTGCTCCCGGTCGATTGCGCCACTTTGGCGGCAAATGCTATTGCGTTGTCGGAAGCCGGAGAAAAGTCGGTAGGACAAAGAATACGTTTCATAGCAAGGGTTTATCAAAGATGTTTTTGTTTACAGGCAATGCGTTTGATGATTGTCAGCCGGATGGCTGATTGTTATCATGGCGTTCCATCCGCGTGGGTGATAGTTTAGTATCAACTAAAAAACCGTGGGTATGAAAACGAGCAGAGCAATTTTGGGCGTGTTGGCCGGATTGGCCGCAGGCGCAGCGTTGGGAGTTTTACTGGCACCTGATAAAGGTGAACGAACACAACGGAAAATCAGACGCAAAGCTGAAGACCTGTTGGATGAAATGGAAGACACGTTGGGCGACCGGTTCGAACACATGCGGAATAAATTCACCCGGGGTAAGCAATGTGATTGCGATACGGGTGCATGCGAACGTAAAACGGAGGATACTGTGAATCGTTAGAACATGAGCGCAGCGGGTGGCATTGTTCTGTGGATTGATGGTTACAGCGACATCTTCTCCGATTTTGATCCGAGGCCGTATGCTACGCGCATCGTTTCTGACGACTTTATTGCACAGGTTAGGCGCGCTTCGCGCGAGGTAAGTCACCAGCCCAACGGGTTGCGTTTACTGGTGCCTGAAAAAATCAGATCGGTTCAGGATGAAGTAATCATCCGGCAACGCCTGAAGAGTTTTTTTACAGAAACTTCTAACGGACTGCGCGAGACGCTGATCACCGCCCGCAGAAGAGGCGTGTTCTTTGCGCTGGCCGGGTTTCTGTTATCGCTGGGTGCCAGTTATTTGAAAAGCCTGTCGGCAGGAGGTTTTGCGGTAACGTTTATCATAACACTTTTTGAACCTGCGGGCTGGTTTCTGCTGTGGGCAGGGTTCGATAGTTTGGTTCTGGGGCTAAAGGAAAAAGGCTCAGAGGCTGCATTCTTCAAACGGATGGCCGGTATTGGCATTGAGTTTGGGTCGTATTAAACGGGAATGTCAAAATATACAACGATGAAAACAGATTTGATTCTTCGCGAACACCTCGCCATTGAGCGGACGCGGCTCGCCAACGAAACCACGTTGCTGGCGTATATCCGCACCGGACTTTACTTCCTGGTGGCCGGTTCTACCCTGGGGCAGATCGTCAACACCGTATTCTGGTCGATCGCGGGTACACCTGTAATCATCATCGGACTCATCATCATGATGGCAGGCTTCTACCGTTTTATGCGGATCAAAAAATCCATTGCGTTGAGCCGGAAAAATATCGGACAAACGAGTACCGAGTTTATCCAGCTTGCGCGAGGAACCATGAGTGATCTGGCCCCGGATTAATTTTAATCAGGTTAGTTAAAAAATTGCAGTGCCGGGGTCACAACTGCACTTTTTCAAGCGGGGGAAACTCCGCTTTTTTATATGATAAAAATCACCGGACTGTATGATGAAATCCTGAGAAGCGGCTGCGGTCATCCGGCTAAGTTTGATTCAGCATTTGCCAAACGAATAAAAAATTTGATTGTGTATGAAAACTATCCTTGTTCCGACCGATTTCTCCAAGCATGCGGAGTGGGCGCTTCAAATGGCAATTAAAGTTGCCCGGAAAGCAAAGAGTAAAATTTTATTGTTACACATCGTTGAGCACCCCATCACCGATTCGTTTAATGTGGAGGGTGAGATTGGTGTCGATCAGGGATGGGAAGATAAGCTGTTTACGCTGAAGCTGATCGAGCAGGGGCGGGCAAAACTTAGCGAACTGGCCGATGCGTTAACGGCCGAGGGCATTGATGTTCGGGTAGCGTTGCGCATGGGTAATCCGTTTCATGGTATTCGCACTGAAATTCTTGAACAGGAAACGGAACTTGTGGTGATGGGCGCCTCCGGCCATTCCACCTTCGATGAACTCGCCCGCGGTTCCAACTCCGATAAGGTTGTGCGGTATGCAAAATGCCCGGTGCTCACCGTACATGAAGAGCCGGGTGATCAAACGTTTAAAGACATCGTATATGCTACATCGCTGGCCGAACGTGAAAAAGATTTCGGTTACGTGGTCAAGCGGTTGCAGGATATTTTCGGATCAACAGTGCATCTGGTGCGCATTAATACACCCATGAATTTTCAGCCCGATCACCTGGTGAAACCGGGCATGATTCAGTTTGCCAAAAAACTGGCGCTTCAAAACTATACGCTGAACATGGTGAGCGACTGGGATGAAGAGAATGGGATTATTCATTTTGCGTCAACCATTTCTGCAAACCTGATTTGCATGGCCACGCATGGCCATCGCGGACTGTCGCATTTATTCATCGGCAGCATTGCCGAGGATGTAGTCAAGCACACCACCAAACCGGTGCTTACCTACGTGATGCGCAGCTAAGGAGTTAACGTCAAGCTGGTTGGCTTTGTCAAGAAAAGAGTCTCCCGTAAGATACATGCCAGTCTGAGCCTGTCGAAGCTGTCAGTCTGAGCCTGTCGAAGACCGGTCAAACACCCAGTAGTTGTGGTAGTTGGTTTTGGCGCTGGTGAAGGTTTCGTCAGCGATGAATTCGTCCTGGCTGGCTCCGAAAGAATAATTCACCACGTTTGAAAAGCCTTTATTCCATAACGATGCCCGAAGGTTTTCAGCAATCCATTCAACCTTGCCATTGAAAAAGAGTTTCACCTTTCGCTGCTGGCCGTCAGCCGTCATCTTGATCTTCAGTCTTCGCTTTTTATCGCCTCTGTAGTGATACCGCGTGAGCGTTAACTTGTCGCCATGCTGCTCGATGACGAATACGGTTTTTGTGATTCGTCCCGAATGAGGTGAAGTGAGCTTGCTTTTTTCGAGGTTGAGTATCCAGGTGCCGGAGTAATCGGGTTTTTGTGTGAAGGCAACGGTTGCGGTGAGTACAAAAAGTATCACCAGGAAGCGGGTTTTAGTCATGCGAACGCAGTTTAGATTGCGGGGTTTTTCTGATGATGATTGACGGGAGGATTTTTTCCTAATCCCGGATGGAAATTTTGCACACGTTAATTTTCCCCGTCTTTCGAGCGCTTTGAAATGTAATCAAGAAGCGGCTGGGTAGTCATTTTCCGGATCAAACGGGGCTTACAGCCGAAAAGTAGTTTTTAATCTCTAATTACAGAAATGATACCTTTTACAGAAATGATACCTTCCATGGCTTCACGTGTGGATACGAATTGATCGATGTCTCCATAATTGCTGTTTACCGCGTACACAATCGTTACTCCGTTGTCAGGGAAGTAGAGCATATTGGCATAATAGCCAATGGCATCTCCGCTGTGCATGTAGGCTGTTCCTTGCGGTGTTTCAATCTTAAAAATCCCAAGCCCATAGGCAATCGGGAAGAAGTCCGGATCTTTTTCGTTCGGAGTTTTCCAGGTTAGCATCTGATTGAGCGAAGCTGAATTAATTATCTGGCCATTCATCAGCGCCTGAAAAAATACACTCATATCAGCCGGGTTTGAAATGAGGCCACCGTCTGCCGTATAATAGTCCCAACCGCTGAAATACGTTGACTCTATAACCTGCAGGTTGCTGTAAAGATCAATGTACCCGCGCACGATTCCATCCGGCACGGGATCGGCTGCGGCAAACTGGGTCTTGGTTAAGTTCAGCGGCCCGAATATTTTATCTTCAAAAACGTCATAGAATGGTTTCCCCTCAATGTGTTCGATCAATTTCCCCAGCATAATGTAGCCTGTGTTGGAGTACCGAACATCTTCGCCCGGTTTGAAGTATGATTTTTGATGATAAGCGTACTTCAGCAGATCGTTTGGCTTCCATTCGCGAATCAGATCATTGAGTGATGCCGTTTGGAATTTCGGATTTTGGATGTAGTTGTAAATCCCGCTGGAATGCTGAAGGAGTTGCCGGATGGTGGCTTTGTCGGCATTCTCAATTTTGTCGATAATGTCGCCCGAAAGGTAGTCTGAGATTTTGTCATCTAACCCGAATTTTCCTTCTTCGGCTAACAACAATACGGTTGTAGCGGTGAACATTTTTACGGTCGAACCTACTCTGGAAATATTGCAGGGCTGCATGGTGACATGATTATGTAAGTCCGCTTTTCCGCTTGCGCCCAGCCAAAGACCTGTTTGAGGATGATACACCGACATGGTTACGCCGACTACGCCCCGATGTGTCATGTTGTCTAATACTGATTGGTAGGCAGCGCGGGAGGGATTTGTCAGACTGCTGTCTGTAAAATTGAATTCGCAATCATAAAACGATGCGTTGATTTCCTCTCCTTCCCGGCAGGATGCGAACAGCAGCAGGATCAGAAGGGAATATGCGATACGGGCCATTATTGTTTTTCTTTTCGTTGGATAAAAAATTTTACGCCTACGTGTAAGTTGATATGACCCATAACGGGTATAAAGCCCGGCGAATACGGGTACTCAATCCAGGATTGATACCGGATAAAAACTTTCGGACCGTTTTCGTTATCGCGTTTCAGGTAGTAGCCGGCATCTATCGAGAACGAAGGATAGAGTCGGGCGTTTCCCCGGTCGGGTTTTTGTTCATAATGCCCGTTTGAAAACGTGAACTCCTCTGCTGTTGCAAAGGTGTGCAGGTAGCCCGCGCCTAAAAGTGCAGTGAACGCTGCCCCGCACGTCAGGCGATATTCGTACCCCACTTCAGAATTGATTCCAATGCCCTGCGTCAAATAGTTGTGATAGAAATAGCACACGTTGACCGTTTGGAAAAAACGCGAATGCGTACGATGTCGGTAGTCGAATTCTGTGCCGAGTTGTATTCCCGGATGGATAGGTGTGGTGATAAGGCGTGTAAACGGAATTGCTGTGGCCTCATTAAACATGGAGATGTTCACCGGGATTTGGCCGGACTGAGCCCGAAGAAGCAGGGGCGAAGTAAAAAGTAAAATCAATAACAGTCTGTTCATGGTAGGGTGTCGTTGCTTGAGGGGGTAGTTGAGTTGGTGATACGTACGCGATTCAGCCAGGCTCACAGGCTTCTGTATAATCTTGATTAAAGAAGGGGTGCCGGCAATCGCGAAAGGGGCTATCGCGACTCGCTAAATGTTCGCCTGATGACGCTTTTTGTTAGGGTTGTCTTGCTTGTTTTGCTTCTATGTCGGGAAGTTGTTTTTTGTATTCTGCTACGTTCCAGGTGATGTTCCAGCGCTGCACATATTCGGAGAGCGGACCGAGGCCAACGGCTGCTCTGCGTTTGTCAACGTTATCCGGATCATCCAGCGGGAGTATAAAATATGTATTGGTTTCGTTGTCGTGGCCGATCTGGCTGCCGTACACCTGCCTTTTACCTTCGCGCAGTGCAATCCTGTCTTCTAATAAAGCCAAAGCACTTGCGTTCGCGTTTTTGTTCTTCACGGCTTCCCGCATCATCGGAAGATATTTTTGCTGGGTTTTTAAGTCAGCGTGCTGAATTACCAGAAACAGTGTTTGATTCGCTTGCCCGCCAACTTTTTCGGGACCAACCCATCCGTGCGTATCCAGGATTTCAACAATCTTGATCAGGTTGATGCTGTCTTTATGCATCATAATCTTACCCAGGCTGTCAACCTGCTTACTCGTGTTACCAAATTTTCGTTGCGCATCCAGAAATTCCCTGCGGATAACCTGATCGTCATCGTAGATTGCCAACAGGCGTTTCTGCAAAGGCTTGTCATACTTCGCCTCGCGCTGATCGACCTGTACCTGTAGGTCAGCAACCAGTTTGTCCCATTCCTTGCTGCCGTGCAGCGAGTTCAGGTCTTTGTCAATTTTTAGATGATGAATGTCAGACCAGCCGTTTTTTGCAGCGAGCGTTAGCCATTCAAGGGCCAGGTCTTTCTTTCCCAGCAGCGCTGCAGAACAGGCTCCGTTATATAAGTCGTTTGCATTTTTCCGTTCGAGTTTAAACGCAGACTGGTATGCATTAACCGATTTTTCGTATTCCTTTTTATTGTAGGCTGTATTGGCCTCGGCGACCAGTGAGGCGTACGTTTGCCCATAGCAGATCGAGCAGGTTAGAAACAAAATAGCGGTGAAAAAGGATTTCATCGGATAGAAAACGGGTGCAATTTTGGAAACGTATGAGTGGAGCAACGCTTTTAATTTTTTGTCGATCCAAAACTAAAGAAAGTACTGCAAACCGACTGATACGCGGGAATGGCCTGATGTAACGAAACTATGGTTTGTGGTAAAGATTTTGCCCATACATGCTTTCATTTTATCGTCCCGGCGGTGTCGGAAGAAATTCGGACGGTACAGAAGGCTCCTCCGTGCTACCACGTACCGCAAAATCCGTGATGCCGGGAATGGGAGCGATCCGAAAAAAGCAGCAACTTTCTGATAAATCGTCAACCTATGCCTGCCCGGTTTAATACCATTTTTTTAACCGTACTGTTTGGGGTATTTGCCCACGCTGTTCTCGCGCAAAAAATCCCGCAAAATCCCAACAAGCTTGAAGGCGGCCAGCGGCAAGGAAAGTGGACGTTGCTGTTTGATAAAGACTGGAAAGAAATCGGTGATGCGGGTCAGGCCAAGTACTACAGGCTGATCGAATACAATGCCGGTAAACCAACCGGTACCGCGCGCGACTATTTTGCGGACGGCCGGTTACAGTGGGAGGGGCAGTTGTTAAGCGAAAATCCGGATGTCAACACGGGCATATGCACCTGGTACAACGAAGACGGGACGAAACAACGCGAGTCGACTTTTGTCAACGGAAAACGTGAAGGCAAAGAGGTGTTGTACTTCCAGGGAAAGAAATATGCCGAAGGGACCTACACAAACGAACAAAAGAATCTCGACTGGATTTACTACGCCACGGATTATAGCAGCTTGTCGGCCATCGCGACACAATTCTATCAGCGCAAGGAATATGCAAAAGCAGAACCGGCCTTTAAAAAGACGTTAGCGGTTGCAATTGAAAATTATGGGACTTCGTCCATTCCGTATCGCGATACGCGTTGGTGGATGTACTACGTGTACAGCGAGTCGGGTAACATTCCGGAAGCGGTTACCGCTTTGCGCGATGCTGCGCGCGCGAGTGCAGTGCTTCGCGATGAGTTTGAGATTCGCGTACTTGAAGATGCAGAAAAATATGCCGATAAACTGAAGACCGACAAAAAATATGACGCGGCCATTTCACTATATCAACTGGCTGCACGTACCCGCGAACAACGCAACTGGCTTTCCGATGCATCATATTATAAAGATCTTAAAGGTATTCTGGATACCCGGTACTGGCTCGATAAAACTGATTCGCTTCAATATTATTTCGAAAAGATAGCAACGGTTATTGCCGGTGAACGTGCGTTGGGCAAGCACTTGTACGACTGGGCTTCGTATTCCATCACCAGCAAGCAACCGGCATATTTCAGTAAAATTGAGAAAGCCTGCGAGAACTACTTACGGGATCGTGAACAGAAGAATCAAAAAGATGCAGGATACTCCGAAGCGTGGCTTGCGTTCGGAAAAATTCAACAGGCAAAAGGGCAGTATGAGCGCGCCCTGAAAAGCTACGCGGATGCTCGTGTAGGATTAAATGCCGAGGAAAACCAGAAGATTTATTACAACTCATTGTCGCTGTCGGCCGGGTGTTACAACGAATCGAAGAAGTATGACGCCAACGCCCGAACTGTTTTCGAAACACTTGATCAATGGAGCGACCGCTTTGCCGAATACCTGGGAGCAACGTATATCGATAACCTCACCGAAGTTGTGCGGTATGGAAAAGCTGTTAACGACTATCCGCTTGCAGAGAAGACGCTCGTGAAGATGTTACCTGCTGCCGAGAAGCAGTATGGGAAAGCCAGCGCTGAGTACAAAGTAGTGGCTGCAACGCTATCCAATATCTATGAGTTGCAGGGCAAAACAGACCTGGCCAAAGCAAATGGGCAGAATCTCAGCACGTCCGATCAGGAGCAGATAGCCAATTTTATGGGAGTCGGAAGTTCAAACAACGATCCGGCTTTGTTGCAGAAGGCTCTTGCCGAAGGCAAGTTTGCGGAAGCCGTACGAATCTTCGAACGCAGCTATGCCATGATGAAGACGTACTATGAGCAGAAGCAGGACTATGAAGGCCTGATACTCGTTAGCAGCGGTGTTGCAATGTGTTACCAGCAAACGGGAGATTTATACAAGGCCGGTCAATTATTGCTGGAGACAAAAAAGCTTGCGGACACACATCTCGACAAGGCTTCCGAAACGTATCAGCATATGCTGCTCACCCTCGGTGACTATTACGCAGGAACCGGCCAGTTTAAGGATGCCGATGAAACCTTTTATGCCGGCATGGAGATCTTGAATAAAGCGCGCACGGCTGCCAACGCAAAAAAGAATGATGAGCTTTATTACCGGTTGGCGGAACGGCTTGCGGGATTGTATGCGCGATGGGAATATTTTCGGGATTCCGAACGGTTGTACTACGATGTGTTAGCCTATCGCGAAAAGACCACCGGTAAAAACAGTTTACCGTATCACTTTACAGCAACGTTGTTGGCTGATTTATATCAACGGATGCACATGTTTGTACGCGCGGCCGAGTTGTATGAGGAGGCAATGCCCGTGATCCGGAAAGAGATGGGCGAGAAGTCGTTTGTGTACATCGATGCTTCCAGAACCCTGGCCAACATTTATCTGCTTCAGGGAAACTACGCGGCTTCTGAAAGTTCCTATCTCACAGCAAAGACGTTCTACCAGTCGGCCATGGGTACCCGAAGCGACCGGTATCGCGGTGTATTGGCTGACCTCGGCTTATTGTACACGTATTCCGGTCAATGGGCGAAGGCTGCCCCGATTTATCACGATCAGGTGGCGCTGAACCTCGACCAGGTTCGAAACCTGTTTCCGCTGTTAAGCGAAAAGGAGAAAGCAGATTTTTATTCACTCGCACGATCGCAGTTCAACACGTACAATGTGTTCGCGATGCATCAGCTCAAAGAGGTTCCTGCGGAAGCAGGAGAGATGTACAATTTGCAACTGGTGTCGAAGTCGTTGTTGTTTAAAGCGACCGACCGCGTTCGCACCAGCGTGCTGAACAGCAAAGATGAAAACCTCAAGGCGCAATACAGTCGCTGGAAAACGTTGCGGGATCAATTGTCGAAAGTGTATCAGCTTAGCGCAGAACAGAAGGCCGCTGCCGGAATTGATGAAAAGCAGCTTGAGAAAAATGTCAATGAACTTGAGCGGGAGCTTACCGTAAAGTCGGAGTTATTTGCCCGTCTGATCAGTGACAATCCCGATTGGAAAGCCATTCGTGCTGCGCTCAAGCCGGGCGAAGCCGCAATCGAGATGGTTCGGGTGGTAGAGGCACTGCCGGAGTATGCATTTGATTACATCGGCAAAGGCATCACGATCGACACGCTGGATGCCGAAGGCTATGCCCGCGTGACCAACTTGGAGGTGAAGTGTTCAGGCCTCAAGGCCGGGCTTCGTGTGGGCGAAACTATTTTGAGTATCAACAATCAACCTACGAAAGGCAAAACGATGGACGACATTATTGATTTGTTGCGATCAAATCCTGCTAAACTGGTTGTGCGGAAAAAGAACACGAAAACCACATATACTGCAGATATTAAAAGTGATTCAGTGTTTTACCGGAGCTACCCGAAAAAAGTGCGGTATGTAGCGTTGATCATCACACCCGATGTGCAAACTCCGAAGTATGTAGTGATGGCAAATGGAGATGCGATGGAAACCAAATTTGCAAAATTCTACCGCAACGCCATTACCCATCAGGTTGAAGATTTGTATTCGTACTCCGTTTTCTGGCAGCCCTTACAAAATGTGTTAGGAGGTGTGTCGAAGGTTTATTTCTCTCCGGATGGTGTGTACAACACCATTAATCCGAACACATTATACAATCCCGAATCAAAACGCTATGTGCTGGACGACACAGAACTCGTATTGGTAAGCAACACCGCCGACATCCTTCGCCAGCCTGTGCCGTCTGTTTCCACGAAAGCAGTGTTGATAGGCTTTCCGGATTACAACAAGGCCGGTACATCAAGCCCGAAACAGCCCTCTGAGTTTATGTTATTGAAAAAGGATTCGGCACAACGGTTTATGAATGGTAACACCGTAACGGAACTTCCGGGCACACGCACCGAGGTGAATGCGATTGAAACACTACTGAAACCGAAACTGGAGGTAACCAAATACATGGCTGCGGATGCTTCGGAAGAGAAAATGAAAGCCATGGAAGCCCCCCGGCTGTTGCACATCGCCACGCACGGATTCTTTCTGGATGATATCTCCGGAAGTGACGATAGCCAGCGGGGTGTGACGGGCGTTGCCAATTCAACACTTGCCGAAAATCCGTTACTGCGTTCAGGCTTGTTGCTGGCCGGTGCCGGAAAAACAATCTCAGAAGGTCGTCAGGCCGATCAAATCGAAGATGGAGTGCTCACAGCCTTTGAGGCCATGAACCTCAACCTTAATCAGACCGACATGGTTGTACTCTCGGCATGCGAAACCGGACTAGGGCAGGTTCAAACCGGTGAAGGTGTGTATGGATTGCAGCGTGCATTTCGTGCGGCCGGTGCACAATCGGTGCTGATGTCGCTGTGGAAAGTGGATGATCAGGCTACGCAAAAATTAATGACCGGCTTTTACAGCGAATGGCTTAGTAAGGGTAAGAAGCAGCGTGCGTTCCGCGAAGCACAACTCAAACTTCGTCAGCAATTTCCGCATCCGTATTACTGGGGCGCTTTTGTAATGATGGGCGAGTAGCGTGTGAACGCAATGCACCATGATGCGGTAAGTCCGCTTCTCTGCCTGCAAGGTATTTTAACCTTTTGCGGCTGAAGCCTGTAGTTGTGCAACCGCGCGCTTCACAGCAACGGCATTGGGCGTAGGGGTGAAGTTGAAATAGGTATTGAACTTCGTACTGTCGAAGTAGTAGTCACGGTCGTACTGATAGTTCATCTCGGCCACCTCTTTTAAAACCGGGACAAACAATCCCATGCCTTTCACAAGCCAGTTAGGCAAAACCAGGTAGCTGCTTTTCGTGCCCATCGCTTCTGCAAAAAGTTTTATCCACCCTTCTCCTGTTATTCGGGCTGGATCACACGGCAGATTCCAAACCTGGTTGTAGGCATCAGGCGTGTTACCGAGCAGCGCTGTTCCTTTCGCAAGATCCGGAACAAATCCCATCGTGTGAATCGCTTTTACGGTGCAGAACCATTGTGCCTTGTTGCCCTTCACCAGATTATTGTAAATCAGGTTTATCGGAATGCTGTTATCCCGTGCAGTACCGCCAAAGAAATCCGGTGCCCGGGCAATGATGGCCTTCAAGCCTTTTGTCGCTATGCCGTCGAGAATAAGTTTGTCAACCTCAGCCCGAATCTCACCTTTCCGGCTGGTCGGGCTTATGGGTGAGTTCTCGGTAATATGATTTACGTTATTGCCGCCGATCGCATACACGTTATCTAAAAACACAAGCTTTGAATTGTTCTTCAGGCATGCATCAATCACGTTTTGAATGAACGGTACCCAGAGTTGTTGCCACATCTTAACCGAGTAGGGGAAACCAATGGTTGCGTAAGTGATGTGCGAGCCTTCAATCGCTTTGAAAACCGAGCTTCGGTCGGTCAGGTCTGCAGCGAACAACGTATCGGTTGGATTAACCTTTTTTGGATTTCGGTTCACCAGCCTGATGTCGGTGGTATAGTCTTTCAGGTATTTGGCGAGCTCAATGCCAATTGAACCACCCGCTCCGAGAATTGTTTGTGTCATGAGGGTCGATGGATTGTCTCACGAAGATACACTTATCTTTGTGTCTCCCTGCCAAGGTGGTTCACCTCTTTTTTAAAAGCGTTGAAGTCTAAGTGTGTGGTTAGTGTTTGAGTGCAAGGCCATATTTTATCGCCTCTCCAAGCACCGTTGCATCGATATCCTTTAATGATTTGAATTTGATGCAATAACCGGTAACGGATGCCTTTCCAAGCTTTTTGCCGTACGTTTTTGCCAGATACGTCTTATCAGCGAGTCCCATGATGTAAACGGAGATGCCGGAAGTGTTGGCACTCAGGCCGATCCGGTAAAACTCGCGGGAGGTTCCATCGGCATATTTTATCGTGTACGATCCGTATCCGATACTGGGATTGGAAACAACTTTTCCTTCGCTGTTGCGGCCATCGCTGAACCACAATTTTCCTTTCGGAGATGCCTTGCGAACCAGCTTGTGCAACGCGTGCAGGTCGGTCCGTTTGGATTCAGGTTGACCGTCAAGATAGCGGTCGATCTGTTCGTCTGTTTTGGATGCCATACGGTTTAATTTTTTATCATGGGAAACAGTTCACGCAATTTCGTATTCCGAAGCCATAGTCCGCCCCAAACAAAGATCCCGAAATAAACGGTAAAGAGCGTGTGCGTAAATAACGGATTATCCAGCCGGATGTGAGTTGCTACCGCACCTCCGAAGTAACCGGTGAGCAGGATGGCACCCAATACCGATGTTCTCGGGAACGCATACAGCAAGGTTGAGATGAGGCCGAGTGCTCCGATAACGGGGAGGTGATGTGCCGAGTAGCCCAGCGCGAGCGTTCCTTCTACTACTTCCGGGGGCTTAACAAATTTCATGATACTGTCGAGCAGCATGAACAAAATTACCAGACCACTCATAATGTAAGAGGTCCAGCGTGCGGATTTTGATATGGTGTTTTCCATTTTCGGTCGGGTTATCGCTTATGATTTGATGGTACAAACATAGAATCCAGCCTCGTGGGGATTGATGTGTAAATCCGACAATCTAAGGGGCGATCGCGACAATCTCTGTCGGGATTTTACGGCTGTTGTTTTTCTATGCTAACCGTGGAACCCGATGGGTTTACCCGGGTATAGCGGACTTCTTTTGCCAGGGCGCTGGTTAGACTTTTGCGGTGCGAAAAGAGTAAGACATGGCACGTCCTTTAATCCCAAAACTCAGCTTGTGTTTTGTTGGTCACGACAAACTTCCTGAAATACTTCGTGTTCGACTTGTTTTTTGACGCCGTTTCAACCAGCTCTGAAATCTCCTCCGGTGTAAACTGAGTTACATAGCATTTTGCTGCTTCAATCATTTTTTGTCCGTCTTCGTCTGAAAAGACAACTTTCAGATTGATGTATTTTTTATCAATGTAGCTCAGATCATCATTATCCATCACATCCTCCTGAATATCCACCGGAAAATACAACGGGTATTTGTCTACCCAGCCTTCCTTGAGCAGCACTTCGGTAACCAGCGCGCCTGTTACAATATGTTCCGAGTGGCCGTACTCGCCATCGGGGCCAAAGGTTAACAACACATCAGGCTTTAGCTTTTCGATGTATCGTTTTACTTCCGCCATTGCTTTCTTGCGGCCATTCAAATAGGGGCGAACCCCGTGTTTGGTATCCAGCCTGTCGATCTGCAGGTAGATGGGTGGATTTATTTCTAATTTTTGACAGGCACAAATTGTTTCCTGTTGTCGCAGCCTGCCAAGCGAATCGCCCGCGGGAATTTTGGTTACCCGGGTTCCGTCTTTTCCATCGGTCGCGATGATTACATATACGTTGTGGCCAAGCCTAGCATATTTCGCCAGCACCGGACCGATCATGTTCTCATCGTCAGGATGAGCGAAGATTGCGAGCAATGTCTTCTGTTTGGGTTGCGCTGCGGCAACGGAGATTACCGCCAGACAAATCGTTAAGAATGCTAAATATTTTCTCATACGGAAAATTAGTAATAAGATGGATAACGTTTTCCGGTGGGCAGAACTACCGGTAAGCGTTCCCATTCGGTCAGTTAAACATGCTCCCGCAAGATCGTTACCACATTAAACTCACGAAAGCTACTAATAAATAGAAAATGCCCACGGAGACCGGGGCATAATACTAGGAACTTGATACGATATATACTGAATACGCGGTTTAATACGGCAATGGTGGCCCGACTATCTTCATTTCGTGGTCGCTAAACAGTTTGGCTCCTTCCTCCGGTGTTGGCATGCCTTTGAAGGTCGCCAGCTTTCTGAAGTAGTCTTCCATTTTTCCGGAAGGCTGAAACATAAACAGCATCTTCCCCTTGTCGGTTGTCTGTGCAAAGCAATGCGGAACTTTCCGGGGCAGAAAAATGGTGTCGCCTGCAGTAAGGTGATGAAGTTCTTCGCCTACTTTAAAGGTATATTCTCCACTCAGAATAAAGAAAATCTCATCCTGGTTTTCATGAATGTGCAGCGGTGGTCCGCCTTTTACATTTCCGGAGTATTCAAATACTGTCAGGTTACCTGCAGTATCCTTGCCGGAAACTTTTATATCGTTCGGACTGGTTCCGCCAAAAAGTAACGTGGACTCGTTGAACCTGCTTTCGTTAGCTTTTACAACAAACCCTGTTTCGGTGCGTGGGTCCTGGGCAGAAAGGTGTTGACTGAAGGCAAGGGCCGGGATGACAGCGGCCGATGTTGCGATAAATTTTCTCCTTTGCATGGTGAGGTGTTTAGTTTCATGCAAAGAAAGCCGGCACCGGAAAGTGCTGGTGGTAAAAACGCGACAAAGTCAATACGTGTCGGCTTCCCCGAACAGTCGTTCCGGAGCCTTCAAATCAATTTCATGAAATTGATTAGGGGTAAGTCCGGTTAAATCGCGGTAGTCGCGCGCCAGATGCTGGTAATCGTAATACCCGCAGCGAACGGAGATCGAAAGCCAATCGAGGTTGGGATCCATATTTTTCATCCGAAAGGCATTTTCAAACCGCATTACTTTTAAGAAGTACTTGGGCGACACGCCCATGCGTTCCCGGAAATGCCGCTCGGCACTTCGGGTTGTAAGGCAGGCATCTTTTGCCAGTTGATCTACTCCGGGGATCAGGTTGTTATTGAAGAGATTGGAAGTGGCGATATCCAGCCTGTGCTTTTCGCGTGGTTTTCGCCTGAGTTCACGCAGTAGAAATTTCTCCACTACAGCGATCATTTGCGGATAGGTAAAGCATTCATTGATCTGCTCGTTTACCTCGCGCACTTCCTTCGACAAGATCGTTTGCGCGTCAATGTATTGATTGGTGAGTTGATAGGAGGGAACGCCCGTTAACCGATACAAGGCACCCGGTTTAAAGACCACCTGGATCAGCAAAAAGTCATTGCCCACGAACCGGTTACTCACCTCAGTTTGATGTCCGAAAAGCACCGTGGAGAGATTGCCTGTTTTTGTTCCGCTGTTTTTATACGTTACGGTTTCCCGGTCACGGGCGTAAAAACTCAGGCAATGTTCCGGTCGTGGCGGATAGGCTTTTGCGGGAAGCGATCCCCGCTGCTTCAGTTGATACTGCACGAGCCGGATGGTACGGATATACTCCGCCAGACTCAAGCTTGGTTTGTATTCCTGAAGTACCATATTGTCTCACACGGGCTGAGCGAAAGTACAAACAAAAGCTGTGATTGTATCTTATTTCAATTGCCGACTTTCATTTGCTGCAGGCCTGATGTTAATCCGCCTTGATAAACTTAAGGGTGGTTGATTTTTGGGGTTCGATGATTTTAATGAAATAAACTCCATCCGGGATGCCGCTCAAATCAATGCTCTTATGCAGGCCGTCTAGTGACGCGTGTGTTACTGCCTTTCCGGTGAGATCATAAATTACGGCAGAGAAAGGCGCGTTGAGTGCGTTCAGAACGGAAGAAACTGTAATGGTATTTTTTGCGGGATTGGGAAATACTCCATACCCGTGAGGAGACAGGGGATCGGATACACCCGTAATGATTTCCCTGTTTCGAAGGTACGTGATGTTGAAATACTCCCACGCTTGCGCGGTTATCCGGTTTGCCGGCATTCCCGTTGTTGCACCGTTCTCCGAAGAAACGTAGCGACTGTTAAATCCTTTTAAGGATACGGCCCCCGACAAATCTTTCAGGGTAAACTTTTCGGTTGCCCCGATGGCAGATGCCTGACAATAGAGGAAGTTGTTTGAGCTGTTTACGCTCACATACTTACCGTTATTTCCCTTTAACGCCACCAGGTTGTCACCCGCGTCAACGATTGTGAATTCTTCTGTCGCGCCCGGCGTTACCTTGGTACAGGTCATCAGATTATCCGTTCCCGAAAAAGTTACATACTTACTGTTGTTTCCTTTGAGGTAGATTACCTTTTGTGATGCGGGAAGCGTCACTACCGGAGGAAGTGTGGAATTTTTAAAAACGAAGTTGATGGAGTTAACATTGAATTCCCCTGATGTGTTAACCATTCTGATTGCCTGCACGCCGTCTGTCTGGAATCCTCCGGTTACACTCACGGTGGTCCAGGTATTCCAGCCACCGGTTGAAGGAACTGTTGCAGTCGCCAGCAATTCTGTGCCGTCTCCGTTTTGTATTTGCACGGTACCACTGGTGGAATTTCCATTCGCTACCCTGAATTGAAGTGTATAGGTACCTGCAGCGTTGACATTAATCGTGTATTTCAACCATTCGCCCCGGTTAAACCATCCAACGGTATACCCGTTTGACTGCGGGTCAGCGGTGGCTTCAATGTCTACTCCGTTGTTGCGAAATGTCCATCCATTATTCCAGGCAGTACTGGTGCCTGTTGTTAGCCGAACATCTTCCCACGCCTGATCGGAATATGCATACCCGTTCATTCCCATATCATAGTTTGCGGTGTAGAGTTTGCCCGGCACAACATGGTCGCTGAAGGGTTCGGTATTTCGATTGCCGGGTTGCGTAAAGATGGAACGCAGCACTTCTGTCTGGACCGTACAATTTTCCAGTTTCAGGTTTTCGGCCAGTTGCATGAGCGTATTAAATGCAGTCGTGGGATTCAGGGTTGGATTAGTTCCGCCCAGATAATTCAGCAGATTGGTGTAACCGGCAGGAAATTTTGCGTCCGCAAAGTCATTCATGCTTTGGAATTTTTTCATTGGCCACCAGGAAAAGCCGATTCCATTGGCCCTATACGTTTCAACGATTTTCGTAAAGTGCTCATTGCTGTTCTCACCATGTTCTCCGCACCAGATGGGCCTGTTTTGTGCATTTCGAAAGTCGGTTATCCATTTTATTTCTTCGCTTGAGGCGTCCGACCAATACTTATGAAATGTGTAAACCATGTTTGCGTCCCAAGCGGGAGTGAGGCCGGTGAAGTCGTTTGCATACCAGTTTCCTTCAATAAAGAGCACGTGATTATCGCCATTACCCCGAATCGCGTTTGTTATTCTGCCATAGATGTCGCGCAAAGCCACTCCGCCCGGTAAATCCCAGGCCGGCTCGTTGATTAGGTCATAGCCGGCAACCCAGGGTTCGGACTTGTACCGCTCGGATAATTTTTTCCAAAGTTCAACCGTCTTGGTTTTATTTGTTTCACTCTCCCATAGCGAGGGTTTTGTATTGTCGTAATCGCTGATGGCATTGTTGCTCTGCCCGCCGGGGGCCGCATGCAAATCGATGATCACATAAATTTCGGCTGTCGTACACCACGAAATGAGATTGTCGAGCAGGATAAATCCCTGATCATTCCATACATCGGGTGTGCCGGCATTAACAAAATACTCGTAATGGAGCGGAACGCGCACGGCGTTGAATCCCCATGCCTTAATTTCATTAATGTCGGCTTGGGTAACATGATTGGCGAGCCACGCATTGTAAAACGTGTTTGTGTTGGTACTGCCAATGAGTGTTGTGAGCTTTTTTTTCCAGGTATGTTGATCGGGCGCCTGGTTGGAAGAGTTCATCATGTAGCCCTCCATCACCATCCAGTTTCCAAAATTTACCGCGTTCAGGATAACCTCCTGATTGGTGGAAGAATTGATGATCTTTTTACCACTAACCGCCAAAAACTGTGCGTTCGCACGTGTGTGCAGCAAGGCAAATAGTATGGTGAGTACTAGAAATAGTGTGGCAGTGGTCTTTTTTATCATGATCTGGTTTTGAATACTCCGATGTAAAATACAGGAGACTTGCTGTTTTTTCAAATTGCAGGTTTTGTCCGTCAGGGCCTGATGTCAATGGGTGTACCGATTTTTACGGCATCGTAAAGTTCATCAATTTCATCGTTGGTGACGGCTATGCACCCTAACGTCCAGTCGGACCAGCGGTGAAACTTGCCGATAAAGCCGGTGTAATTTCTAAGTCCGTGAATTTTGATATCACCCCCCGCGGGTTTGTTGAGGTTTTTTGAATATGCGAGGTCGTTGTCGTTCGGGTAGGAGATACCCAGGTTCTTATGATAGCTGCTGTTCGGGTTTTTATCGTTAATAAAATAGATGCCTTCCGGTGTCTTTTTATCGCCTTCAAATTCTTTGTCGCCTGCAGGTTGCCCGCCCAGAGAAACGTGATATGTTTTAACCAGTTGCCCGTTCGAGTAGGCCAACAGTTGCCTTTTTGATTTATAAACAACCAGTTTGTCAATTGAGATGCCAGCGGGAAGTTTGGGTTCGGG